>NZ_LMYH01000007.1:0-201335 GCF_002917995.1 Parasaccharibacter apium | reverse complement strand
CATTGACGTCCCCCCTCCTGCGCCGTAAAAGCATCTTCAACAGAGCTGAGGCGGCTTCCTCACGGAGACAGCTTTCTCTTACAGCTTTATGCCCAGATGGCGGAATTGGTAGACGCGCAGGCTTCAGGTGCCTGTGTCCGCAAGGACGTGGAAGTTCGAGTCTTCTTCTGGGCACCAAGGCTTTCTCCCCTGACATGCAGGGCAGAATTGTCCCCTCTCAGAAAATCCGGTGAATCTATGAGCACTCCGCGTAACGCCATTCATCTATATGAGGGCGACCTCCCGGACAATCTTGAGCTGGGCTCTTCCATCGCCATTGATACCGAGACCATGGGACTCAACCCCCACCGGGACCGCCTCTGCCTCGTGCAGATTTCCGCCGGGGATGGTCAGGCGCATCTCGTACAGTTCGTGCCGGAACATCTGGGCGGGCGTGGCTACGGGCACTGCCCCAACCTCAAGGCGCTCCTTCAGGACAGTTCTGTCACCAAGCTGATGCATTTTGCCCGGTTCGACGTGGCCGTTCTCCAGCATTATCTCGGCATCACGCTGAATTCCGTCATCTGCACGAAGATTGCCGCCCGTCTTGTCTATACCTTCACGGACAGGCATGGCCTTGCCTATCTCAGCCGGGAGCTGCTGGGCGTCGAGATGTCCAAACAGCAGCAGAGCTCCGACTGGGGCAGCCCGACCCTGACAGAAGAGCAGCGCCAGTATGCAGCCTCCGATGTGCTGCATCTCCATGCCCTTTGGGAAAAGCTGGAAGCCATGCTCATCCGGGAAGGACGGCGTGATCTTGCGCAGAGCTGCTATGATTTCCTCCCTGCCCGTGCAAAGCTGGATCTTCTGGGCTATGATGTGTCGGACATTTTCGCCCATCGTGCCTGACATAGCTGCTCCATGACCTCATCTTCCCTCTCGACCGCCTGCCGTGCCCTCCAGACAGAACGTCAGGGGCTTGAGCAGCTCGAGGCGTGCCTGCGTGGCCCCATGCAGGAAGGGTTTGAAGCCGCTCTCACTGCCATACTGTCCATGAAAGGCCGCCTCATCCTGACAGGGATGGGGAAATCCGGCCATATCGGGCGCAAGATCAACGCCACCCTGGCCTCCACGGGAACACCATCACTGTTCCTTCATCCTGCCGAAGCCGCCCACGGGGATCTCGGCATGGTAGAGGCCGATGATGTCATCCTCTATCTCTCCAATTCCGGCGAGACCAACGAGCTGGCGCCAGTCCTGCTTCATGCAGCCCGCCTGAATCTCACGCAGATCGCCTTTACGACACGGGCCTCATCGACACTGGCCCAGTCGGTGCAGATTCCCCTCATCCTCCCTGCCGCGCCGGAAGCCTGCCCGATGGGACTGGCCCCGACGACCTCCTGCCTGCTCCAGCTGGCCCTGGGGGATGCGCTGGCCATCGCCCTGCTGGAACGCCGTGGCTTCAATGCGCATGATTTCGGTCTCCTGCATCCGGCAGGGACGCTGGGTGCCCAGCTCCGCCCCGTCAGCAATTTCATGCATACAGGGCAGGACATGCCACTGGGCCATGAAAACATGTCCCTCCGTGCCGTGATTCTGGAAATCACCCACAAGAGTTTCGGCTGCATCGGCATTCTGGATGACGAAGGCCGCCTTGCCGGGCTCATCAGCGATGGTGACCTCCGCCCCGCTTTGGACCGTGATCTCGACAACACCACGGCCGTGGAGATCATGAACCGCACGCCCCTGACGGGCACGGCAGACATGCGGGCTCAGGACATACGGCACCTCATGAATGACCGCCCTGTCCCGGTGAACAGTCTTTTCATTCTGGATGAAGAGCGTCGCCCTGTCGGGATTCTTCATCTGCATGATCTCCTGCGGGCAGGTCTCTCATGAACGCACCGCAGCCCAACCGGGAGGATTTTGACCCGGACCGTCTGGAAAAGACCCGCCAGCTGGATGCCATGCGACAGGAAAGCATGGCCAGACGGCGCACGCCCCCTTCAGCCGAAGCCATGGCCAGACGGAGCCTGCTGCTGAAGCGGGCCAAATGGGGTCTCCCCGGTCTTGCGATGTTCCTGCTGTTCTCGGTCGCCATATGGCCGGAAATCAATCATCTGATCCACCAGAACAGCGCCATTCTGGCCAGCATGCGTCATGCCCATACGGATAGCGGCATGATGGAACATGCCGCCTACCACGATCTTGATTCGCAGGACCGCCCCTATACCATCACATCCCGCATTGCCCGCCAGAGCGAGCCGGACCGCATCGACATGACCGAGCCTGAAGCTGACATCCTGCTGCACAATCATCAGTGGGTCCATGCCCGGGCGGATAGCGGCATGTATCTCCAGCACGAACAGACGCTGACACTGAACGGCCATGTCGTGATCTACCGCAGTGACGGCGTCCTGCTGAACAGCCCTTCAGCCGATATTGACCTGCCCCAGCAGGTCATCGCCACGCATGACTGGGTCCATGCCGAAGGGCCCTTCGGCACGCAGGATGCAGAAGGCGCCTTCATGGACCAGCAGACAGGGACTCTCCAGTTCCTCGGTGCCGGACGTACGGATCATTTTGAGGATTTATCACCCGCCCCCTCTTCTCCCGCAACGCCGAAAAGCCCATAAAGGAAGCATGATGCGTCTCCCTGTTTTTTCCCGCCCTCATGCTTTTCTTGCCGCTGCCGGTTTTCTTCTGGCCGAGGCCCTGGCCCCCTCTCCCACTGCTCTGGCAGCCGACCCGACACCCGGGGATCAGGCCCATGGGCAGGTCGTCCATCTTTTCTGGAAGAAAGAAGAGATCTACGACCATAACCGCCAGACCGTTACCCTGACGGGGGGTGCCCGTGCCCAGCGGGGCGACATGACTGTCGATGCCGATACACTCATCGGTTATCTGCGCCCGAAAAAGCAGGCCGCAGGCACATCCAGTACTGATGAGAGCCAGAAAAATGGTGGCAGCAGCGACATGGAACTGTACCGTGTTGAGGCCTTCGGCCATGTCCATATCTACAATCTGGAAAATCAGGGCTGGGGCGATCACGGGCTGTACGATGTTGACAGGGCCGTCCTGCTGATGACGGGCAAAGCCATGAAATTCACTACGCCCCGTCAGCTCATGACAGCTCGGGACCTTGTGGAATATCACCCCCAGACCCATACCTCCATTGGCTGGGGAGAAGCGACCGTCAATACCAGTGACGGCAAACGCATCACCGCTGATGTCATGCAGGCTGTGGAACTTTCCGATGCCCAGAAAGCCGCCAACAGGGCCAGCCAGGCTGCTGGTGGGGAAAAAGCGAAGAGTGGCAATCTGGACCGGGCCTATGGCTGGGGCCATGTGGTCATCCGTACGGACCGGCAGACCGCCACCGGGGACCGTGGCGTCTATCTGGCCGGACCGGAGCTGGCCCGGCTGATCGGCCATGTCCGTGTCACGCAGGGGCAGAACCAGAACAATGGTTCGCAGGCCATCGTGAACATGAAGACCGGCGTCTCCCATATGCTCTCCGGCTCCAGCGATCCCGTACAGGGGCTGATCGTCCCCAATGAGGCAGGCAAATGACCATGCAGGAAAATCAGGGGAAACCAGGCCTGGCTGCCCGGGGTATCGGCAAAAGCTACAAAAAGCGCACCGTCGTCCATGATGTCTCTCTCCACGTGCAGCGTGGCGAGGCTGTCGGGCTGCTTGGCCCGAATGGTGCAGGAAAAACGACCAGCTTTTACATGATTGTCGGGCTGGTGCAGACAGACATGGGCAGCATCACGCTTGATGGTGCCGACATCACCCCCCTGCCCATGTACCGGCGGGCCAGGCTGGGAGTCGGTTATCTGCCGCAGGAAGCCAGCATTTTCCGAGGGCTCAATGTCGAGCAGAACATCCTTGTTGCTCTGGAAGCCGTCGAGAAGGACCGGGACAGGCGGCAGGCCATGCTGGATGGCCTGCTGGCTGAATTCGGCATCACCCGTCTGCGCCACTCTCCTGCCCTGGCTCTCTCGGGGGGTGAACGTCGCCGTCTCGAGATCGCCCGCGCCCTGGCAAGCCAGCCAAACTACATCCTTCTGGATGAGCCACTGGCCGGGATCGATCCCATTGCCGTCAGTGAAATCCGTGCCCTCGTCTCCCATCTGAAGGACCGTGGCATCGGCGTTCTCATCACGGACCATAACGTGCGTGAGACGCTGGAGGTCATCGACCGGGCTTACATACTTCATGGCGGCCGTGTCCTGATGGAAGGAACGCCGGAAGCCATCGTCGCCAACGAGGACGTGCGCCGGGTCTATCTGGGAGAGAATTTCTCCCTGTAAAGAAAAAAAACTCTTTCACACCCCTGCCATAATGAGCTGCCAGTATCTGTCAGGAAAAGTGGATGTGCCCATGTCCACTCCGGATGCTGGGGAGGCCATGAAAAAAATCCTGTTCGAAGGTTCACAGACCTGCTCTTTCGTCACGTGCAGCATGATCTCGGACCGTACCTCCCACCAGCTGAGCCTCTACTGGGGCATCGGACACAGTGACCTCCTCGACCTCGCCTGCATGGTCGTCATAGTCCTTCCCCTATGCCTGCTGTTTGACTGGATTCAGACACGTTGCCGCTCGCAAAACAGACGATGATCCAGCCTTCCCTCCGCCAGGAAAGGGCAGCCCCACGGCTGGCCCTTCATTGCAGGAAGGTCGGCACCATGTCCTGCTCCAGGATGGCATCCACGGCACTGTCCTCATCCTCGGCAATGCCAACCGGGGTGCCGTCCGCTGCATGAATGGCCACCAGCGTGGCCCCCTCATGCGTTATGGTCCGGAAATAGGCAACTTCCTTCATCCCCCAGTCCCGCAGCTCCGCACCCGTCATGGTACGGGCCCGGACCTGCATGTCCCCTGCCAACCCAGCGTCGGCAGAGGCTCCCCTCTCATCATTCCCGGCCAAAAGGCTCCTCCTCTGCGACAGGAGGAAGATCACGGGCCAGCTCCACATCACGGGCTGGTGGTGCCGGGGCCCGTACGGCTCCCCCGGAACTGCCCTGCTGGATGGCAATATGCTTCACCCGCACCTCCGGCTCCGGGCGATGAAGGTCGATGTGCAGCAGGCCATTATCCAGCCAGGCTCCAGCAATCTCGATTCCCTCTGCCAGAACAAAGGCCTTGTGAAACTGCCGTGCTGCAATCCCACGGTGCAGGAAAACGCGCCCCTGCGTGTCATCCGCCTGCCGCCCACGGATCACGAGCTGGTTGTCTTCCTGGGTGATCTGGAGATCATCCATGACAAAACCTGCAACAGCCAGCGTGATGCGGAGTGCCGTACGGCTCAGCTGTTCGATATTGTAGGGCGGGTACCCATCCGATGCTGTTTTTGATGCCCGTTCAAGCATTTGTTCCAGATGATCAAACCCCAGAAACATGGGGGAAGTGAAAAGACGTCCAGACGACATGGCTCTAAAATGCCTCCTCAGGGAGCGAGACGTGAATGAAGACGAACGACCCTACACAAGGCATCGCTCGTCCCCGCTGATATGAGGATGGAAAGACCATGATGCAAGGCCCGCCATGCCCCGGCCTGCCGCATCAAAGAACAGGCTGGCATTACACACAGCCAGCCGCTAACATGCCTGCCATGAAAAATTTAGAGTTTCTCGACCGGCTTGATGACATCACCCCGACATCAATCCTTGTTGCCCCCCAGCCCGTGCTGAGCCAGGTGGCCCATGAGGTCCGCCCGGAAGACATGACGGCCCTCCGTGAGGCCCTGCCGGGCATGTTCTCCGCCATGTACAAGGCCCCCGGCATCGGTCTGGCCGCCCCGCAGGTGGGGCTCAGCCAGCGTTTCGTGCTGGTTGATGTCGCCCGGGAGGATGAACCCCGCCGACCGATGGTCCTCATCAATCCCGAGATCATCGAGTCCACCGAGACCTTGGCCGTGCGGGAGGAAGGCTGCCTCTCCCTCCCCAACCAGTATGCCGAGGTCATCCGGCCGGAATCCATCCGTGTCCGCTATCGTGACCTGGACGGCCAGGCCATCGAGCAGGATGCGGACGGCCTGCTGGCCACCTGTATCCAGCACGAAATCGACCATCTTGATGGCATCCTGTTCGTCGATCATCTGTCCTCCCTGAAGCGCAACATGATCATGCGCCGTCTGGCCAAGGAACAGAAGCGGAGACGATAACCCATGCGCCTCGTTTTCATGGGATCGCCGGATTTTTCCGTCCCGGCCCTGCACGGCCTGATCGAGGCCGGGCATGAGATTGTCGCCGTCTATACGCAGCCCCCCCGTCCCGCAGGCCGGGGCAAGGCCCTGCGGCGTCAGCCCGTTCATGAGGCGGCCGATGAGCTCGGCATTCCCGTGCGGACCCCGGAAAAACTGCGCCACAATGATGAGGAGCTGGCCTTCTTCCAGAGCCTGAAGGCCGATGCCGCCATCGTGGCTGCCTACGGCCTCATCCTGCCGGAAGCCATCCTGAAAGCTCCCCGGCTGGGCTGCCTGAACATCCATGCCAGCCTGCTCCCCCGCTGGCGGGGGGCCTCGCCCATCCAGTCCGCCATCCGGGCCGGAGATGCCGAAAGCGGCGTCTGCATCATGCAGATGGACAAGGGGCTGGATACCGGAGCCGTCCTTCTCTCCGAGGCCACCCCCATCACACCCGAGGACACGGCAGGCAGCCTGCATGACCGGCTGGCTGGGATCGGTGCCCAGCTGGTCGTCCGCACGCTGGAGGAACAGCCAACTGCCGTTCCACAGGATGATTCCCGGAGCTGCTACGCTCCAAGACTGGAACGCAAGGACGGGCAGATCGACTGGGGCCGTTCTGCCGTGGAGATTGAACGTCAGGTACGGGCCTTCATTCCGTGGCCCGGCAGCTACACGCTGCTGGAGGGGCAGACCTACCGCATCGGAGCCGTCAGCCTGCCTGACGAGGCCGAAACTGCCGCCCTCATGGCCTCGGCTCCCGCTCCGGGCACGGTTCTGGATGACAGGCTGACCATTGCCTGCGGGACAGGCTGCCTGCGGATCGAACGCATCCAGAAACCGGGCCGGGCCATGATGGACCGGGAGGCCTTCCTCCGTGGCACGAAACTGGACAGAGGGATGC
This sequence comes from Parasaccharibacter apium, assembly GCF_002917995.1. NCBI lineage: Bacteria > Pseudomonadati > Pseudomonadota > Alphaproteobacteria > Acetobacterales > Acetobacteraceae > Parasaccharibacter > Parasaccharibacter apium. Next base: position 194,262 of record NZ_LMYH01000007.1, on the reverse strand, counting down.
GCCTTGACTGACGCCGCCCCGCCCGGCATCAGCCGCTGGGCCATCCGCATCGAATTTGACGGGCGGCCCTATGTCGGCTGGCAACGCCAGAAAAGTGGCCTGTCCGTCCAGCAGCTCATCGAGGAAGCCGCCGAACACCTCACGCAGGGCCGCAAGGTCAGCAGCGTGACGGCGGGCCGGACCGATTCAGGCGTCCATGCCGCCGGACTCGTGGCCCATCTGGACTTTCCCGATGATGCCCCCCTCAACCGCAAGGCCGTGCGGGACGCCATCGGCTACCATCTGAAGCCCCACCCTATTTCCATTCTGGAAGCCGCCCCGGCTCCTGAAGGCTGGAACGCCCGCTTCTCCGCCACATGGCGGCGTTACCGCTATACCATCCTCAACCGTCCCGCCCGTCCGGCCATGCAGGAAGGGTTCGTCTGGCACATCCGTGCCCCACTGGATGTCGAGGCCATGCAGGAGGGAGCCAACCATCTGCTGGGCGGGCATGACTTCACCTCCTTCCGGGCGGCGGCCTGTCAGGCCCGGGACGCCCTGCGGACGCTGGATGAACTCACCATCACCCGCTCCGGCGACCATGTCCATGTGGACGTGCAGGCCCGGTCCTTCCTGCACCATCAGGTCCGCAACATGGTCGGAACGCTGGCTCTGGTCGGCCATCACCAGTGGCACCCGGACCGTGTGAAAGAAGTACTGGAAGCCCGGGACCGCTGCAAGGCTGGCCCCACCGCTCCCCCCGATGGCCTATGCCTGATGGATGTCGGCTACCCGGATGATCCTTTCCGGCCATAAATTCTGCTGGTTTTCATATGATCCGTACCGACTTCGGGTTCATGCTTCTGTCCCTCCAGAATGCACCCCCAGCAAGACGGTTCACGACATCGGGTGGCAATATGAGAGGATGCTTCTGGGGCTCCACCTTCTGGGCAATTTCATGCAGACCCGGCGTTTCCAGAGCCTTGTCGTATGCCGTAGGAGGCGTGTAACGGACATTGTTCATGTCGTAAGTGGCAGCAGGAACGTTCAGTTCCTTTTCCAGAAGACGCATGACGGACAGGGGCTGTGTCACCAGGCTGTCATAATCAACCAGTACCAGTTTGGACGAAAACTGTCCGAAAAACGCCTCCTGCAAGGCCTGATACGCAAAACCGAAAGCCCCCGCAGGAGACAGCAGATAATTCACCCGCTGATGAAGCGTGGCCCGATGTTCCACTGGCACGAGATAGGATGAAAGCATCGGGTCCCTGCCAATGATGCGCTCAAAGGAGTTGATCACCCAGACAGGATCACGCACACAGCAGATCACTTTTGCATCAGGGTAGAGATAGTCCAGAAGCTGAAGCTTGCTGCACCAGGCCCGGTTATTGTCAATGACCAGATTCGGCCTTGATGGCATGTCATGATATGTATCCATTGTCTTCTTAAGAAGATTCATGACCTTTTCATCGCTGAATTCAGTTTTATATTCACCTTCTGAAATAACGGAAAGCATCTTTGTCATGAGAGAACAGACAGGTGTTGAATATTCTGCACAGTAAATGTCAGGATGCTGCCCTAAAAGAACACTAAGAAGGGTACTTCCTGAGCGGGGAAGACCGGATATAAAGTGAACATGACGAGACATTACGTACTTCCCGGCCCTGTTTTTTTTGTTTCAGTCTGTATTGCATGAGTATGTGTCATAATTATCACTGTCAACTTCAAAAATGTATAAAAATTTATTTATTATGCCACAGACCCTCTTCCGGGCTGGATAAGACCCTTTCCCTGACGACAGAGCGGTAAAAACATCCTAAACTTTCCCCTCCAGACATGAGGCCACGGACGCTGCCGAACGCCACTCACGGGCAGTGCTGTCTCCTGAAGGGAGGGACGTTTTTTGACTGACACGCTGAATGACGGTGCCATCACCATTCTGGGTGATCTGCTGCTGGACCAGTACATCACCGGGGATGTCACCCGCATCTCGCCGGAAGCCCCCGTCCCTGTCCTGCTGAGCAGCCACCAGCGGTCCACGCCCGGCGGAGCCGCCAACGTGGCCGTAAACGTGGCCGCCCTCGGTCATCCGGTCCATCTGGTCGGCGTGGTGGGTACGGATCAGGCAGCCGGAACGCTCCGTCAGGCCCTTTCGGTATGGCAGGAGATCAGGCTGGATGGTCTGGTCGATGATGCCAGCTGGACAACCATCACGAAGACCCGTGTCCTCAGCGGGCGGCAGCAGATCGTCCGGCTGGACAATGAAAAGCTCGTCCCTTTCTCCAGAGCCACCGAGGAGGCCCTCATCGCCTCCACCCTGAAGGCACTGGAAACATCCCGGATTCTCATCTGCTCCGACTATGCCAAAGGTGTCCTCTCCGACCGTGTCCTGCACGCCATCATGGGGGCCGCCCGCAGCCGGAACATTCCCGTTCTGGTGGACCCCAAGCGGGCCGATCTCTCCGCCTATCGGGGGGCCAGCCTGCTGACACCCAACCGGCAGGAACTCGGCAAGGCCCTTGCCGCCTCCGGCATCGCCCACCCGGCAGGCCGCCCGTGGACACTGACGGATGATGAGGAGGTGGAACAGGCCTGCGCCGCCATCGCCCCGCTGACGGGCGGCGACATTCTCCTCACACGCTCCGAAAAAGGCATGACGCTCTGGCAGCAGAAGGCCGCCCCGCTGCACTGCCGTGCCCATCCTTCAGAAGTCTATGACGTCTCCGGGGCCGGGGACACCGTCATCGCCACGATCGCCTGTGCCCTGGCCAGTGGCCGCTCCCTGGCCAGCGCCGTGACCATGGCCACCACGGCCGCCGCCATTGCCGTCAGCAAGCTGGGCACGGCCTTTGTCACCCGGGACGAACTGCACCAGAAGCTGCTGGAAGAAATCGCCGACAGCGGAGCCTGCCTTCCCCTGCCCGACGCCTGCGCCATCGTGGAGAACTGGAAACGGCACGGAGCCTCCGTCGTCCTGACGAATGGCTGTTTCGACCTGCTCCATCCCGGCCATGTCTCGCTCATCCAGTTTGCCGCCAGCCAGGGTGACAAGCTGATCGTCGCCCTCAACACCGACGCCTCCATCAGGCGGCTGAAAGGTCCCCGCCGCCCGCTCCAGACCGAACAGGCCCGGGCCACGGTCATCCGTGCCCTGCGGCATGTCGATCTGGTCGTCCTCTTTGATGAGGACACGCCACTGGACATCATCTCCGCCCTGAAGCCCCACGTCCTCGTGAAAGGGGCCGATTACCGGGAAGATGAGGTCGTCGGGGGTGATGTCGTCAGGGAACATGGCGGGCGTGTCTGTCTGGCCCCGCTGCTGGACGGACATTCCACAAGCCGCATCGTGCAGACGATGGATGACAGCCACCCGGCAAAGGACACCCAACAATGACATACAGACAGACATGGCAGGACTGGCTGCTCCACAAGGCTCTGCCCCTCTGGTCCCAGGCCGGTTTCGACAGGAATGCAGGCCTCTATCACGAACGGCTGACCTTTGAGGCCACCCCCATCACCCTGCCCCATCGCCGCCTGATGGTGCAGGCCCGGCAGATCGCCACCTACTGTCAGGCCGCCCTGAACGGCCATTACGACGCCGGGGAGCAGGCCCTGACGGTGCTGGACCATGTCACGCAGCGATATCACCGGGCTGATAGCAGCGCAGGCTGGGTCTTCGCCCTTGGGCCTGATCTGGCCCCTTCCGACGCAAAACGGGACCTGTACGGCCACGCCTTCATCCTCTTTGCCCATGGATGGGCCTACCGTCTGGGCAAAGACCCCGCCCTGCTGCACAGGGCTGAGGCCAGCCTGGCCGAAATCGACCAGCTCTTCCCCTCCACACATGGCGGATACCGGGATGTCCTGCCTGCCACGTCGGACCGGCACTCCCAGAACCCCCACATGCATCTGCTGGAAGCCTGTCTGACACTCTTCGAGGTCTCGGGTCGGGAGGTGTTCCTCCATCATGCCGACGCCATCCTGAAACTGGCCCTGCACTCCTTCATCCCGGCCGGAATGGATGCCCTACTGGAATTCTTCACGCCGGAATGGAAGCCGGAACGGCCTGCGGGCCAGAACCGTGTCGAACCCGGCCATCAGGCGGAATGGTGCTGGCTACTGGGCGAGTATCTCCGTCTTGCCCCCGATGGCAGGCACGCCGCTGCTGCCCGTCAGGCGCAGCAGCGCCTCCATGACCGCCTTCAGAAGACCGCTCCCGGCCCTCTCCTGCCGGATGCCCTGCTGGATGATGGCTCGATGCTGGAAGCCTCCACACGCATCTGGCCCCAGACCGAAATGATGCGCCTTCTGGCCCAGCATGGTCCGGCGGATCTCCAGTCCCGGCAGGAACGGCTCGCCATCATGAGCCAGCTCTTCTTCACCCATTATGCCCCGGCCCCGCTCAATGGCGGGTGGATCGACCGGCTGGATGAGCAGGGCAAGACTGCCACGGACCACATGCCCGCCAGCAGCCTCTATCACATCTACAGTGCCGGACAGGCCATCCTCGGCACCACTCCATAAGTCCGCTCCACCGGGGACGGACCATCACACGGAAAAACGTCCATCCCCGGCAAGGTCCCGGCGGCTGCGCTCCAGCTCCACGGCGTAGCAGCGCAGCGTGTGCCGTTCGCTCAGCTGCCCGACAAGCTGGCGGGACTGACGGTCTTCCACCACGGCCAGCACGTCAGCTTCCGCCTCTGCAAACAGGTCGGCTGCCTCACGGATGGTCATGTGCGGCTCAAGCATGATGTCCCGATAACAGGCCAGACTGGAGACAGGCTCCTCGCCTGCGCAGGCCGCCGTGATCTCGGACACCAGGACAATTCCCTGATACCGGCCCTCCTCATCCACCAGCACGAGCCGCTCCTCAATCCCCAGTGTCAGCTGCGCCTGTGCCTGCCGGATGGTCATGGCCGCCGGAAAGCTGCGGACCTGTACCCGCATCAGCTTCTGCACGGTCAGGGTACGGAAGCGGCCCACATCCACGGCGGACCGGATGGTCTCTCCCCTCAGGTGAAAACGCCATGTCGCGAAATTGTATCCGAAGAGCCTCCGGACCGTCAGCAGGGACAGGGTGGCCGACAGCACCACGGCACTGCTGAGCGGCATGATCCCCGTCATTTCCAGCACCATGCAGATCATCGTCATGGGGCCTCCAATGATGGCCGTGGCCATGGCCGCCATGCCCAACACGGAACAGACATGACCATCAGCCGGGGCCAGACCATAAGGAGCCAGCAGAGCCCCGAATGCCTCACCGGCCAGAACACCCAGAAACAGCGAGGCAAAAAACAGGCCACCCCGGAAGCCCGACCCGATGGACAGGCACGACGCCACCGCCTTGAGGACCAGCAGCAGAAGAGCCAGGGACGGCACGATCTCCCCCTTCAGCACCAGCCCAACCCCACCATGCCCGGCCGACAGGACCGAGGGAAAAGGTGCCGCCAGACAGGCCACGAGCAGACCACCAGCGACAGGCCGCAGCCAGACCGGTACAGGCAGCTTCTGGAACACCACCTGGGTCTGCGTCACGCAGTACATGATGAGAATGGCCACGAGGGCGCACAGAATGGCCAGCAGGCTGACCCCGGGCACATCAGCCCAGCCCATCTGCCAGCGGGTCACCAGTGGTGGCAGGCCGCCATCCATCCGCATGAGATGCCGGACACCCAGCCCGGCCATGGCCGCCAGCGCAATGGGAAACAGGTTGGCAAGACTGTACGTTCCCAGCACCAGCTCGAACGCATAGAAGGCTCCGGCAATCGGAGCATCAAACCCGGCACTGACAGCCCCGGCCGCCCCGGCTCCCACCAGAATCCGCATGTCCTCCCGCCGGACATGGAAGACCCGCCCCAGCCACGAACCGAAAGCAGCGGATATCTGCACATAGCCAGCCTCCAGCCCGATGGAGGCCCCCACGCCGTTGGACAGGACCGTCTGCACGGCAAGACTGATACTGTCCCGGACGGACATGCGCCCGCCATGCAGGGCATTGGCCTCCACCGGGTCCACCGGGCGCCGCTTCATCCAGCGGCGCAGCAGGGCACTCAGCCCGCCAACCGCCAGACCACCACCGCCCAGCACCAGCAGACAACGCCATAGTGGCAGTGCAGGCAGTTCCGACAGTCTGCCGCCATTATGCAGGCCATAGAACACGACATGCAGACCGAGGGTCACGACATTGATCAGCAGGACACAGCAGCCCGCCAGTCCCCCCGTCAGCAGGGCCAGCAGGAACAGCCCCAGCCCGTCACGCCGGACGAAGGACCGCAGCATGGCAGGAGCCAGCAGTCTCATCCGTGATGACCCGTTCCCTCTGGACATGCGGGGCTCTCTCCTCTTTCCAGTATCGGCCGTGCTACAGAGTCCCGCCCTGTATACAGAAAACCCGCCTCAGACGGGCGGGGTTTCCCAGACATCCATCATTGTGAAAGAAGCTCAGACACCAAAACGCTGCATGAACTCCAGATAAACCTGTGTCAGCTGCTCCACGGAGGCCAGAGACACATGCTCGTCACGCTTGTGCATGGTGGCCCCCACAAGCCCGAACTCCGCCACGGGACAGCAGTGCGTGATGAAGCGGGCGTCGGATGTTCCCCCGCCCGTGTCTAGCTTCGGCGTCCTCCCCGTCACGGCCTGCACGGCCTGGGAAAGTTTCTCCACCTCGGCACCGGGTTCCGTCAGGAAAGATTCCCCGCTGACAACCACATCAAGATCAGCCTCCGGCGCATGGCAGGCAACGACATCCTCAATCCAGTTACGCAGGCTGCCGCTCGTATGAAGGTCATTGAAACGGATGTTCACCCGGGCCTGTGCCGTGGCGGGAATGACGTTGGTGGCCGGATTCCCGACATCCACACTCGTGATCTGCAAGGAAGACGGAGCAAACCAGTCACTGCCGTGATCCAACGTGCGGGATGTCAGATCATGCAGGATCGACACAAGGCGGTGAATGGGATTGTCTGCCAGATGCGGATAGGCCACATGCCCCTGCGTGCCCTTGACGGTAATCACCACATTCATGCTGCCACGGCGGCCGATCTTGATGATCTCGCCCATTTCAGCCGGATTGGTCGGCTCGCCCAGCAGGCAGAAATCCGGGGCCTCGCCCTGTTCTCTCATCCATTCCAGCACGGAACGGGTGCCATACCGGGCCGGTCCTTCCTCATCCCCCGTTATGAGGAAGGCCAGACTGCCCTTCAGCGGTCCGGCCTCCAGCCTGCGGGCTACGGCAGCCAGAGCAGCGGCGACACCGCCCTTCATGTCTGCCGTGCCACGGCCGTAGATATGCCCGTCCCGGATGTCTCCGGCGAAAGGGTCGCAGCTCCAACCCTCACCGGGAGGAACGACATCCGTATGCCCTGCGAAGCAGAGACAGGGACCGCCCTGTCCCAGCCGGGCATAGAGGTTGGGCGTCTGCCCGCCTTCGGGACCGAAGGCAAGGCGTGTGACCTCAAACCCCATCATCTCCAGCGACCGGGCCACGACGCCCAGTGCCCCGTCATCCGCCGGAGTGACGGAGCGGCACCGCAGAAGGTCCTGCAACAGGGCGACGGGATTGGAAGGAGATGATGGATGGCTCATGAGGTCACTCAGTCACGCAGCAGCTCATTGATGGATGTCTTGGAGCGTGTACGCTCGTCAACACGCTTGACGATCACGGCACAGGCCAGGGACGGCCCGCCCGGATTCTTCGGCGGCAGGGTTCCCGGCACGACCACGGAGTAGGCTGGAACACGCCCCATATGGATCTCACCCGTCGTACGGTCCACGATCTTGGTGGAGGCCCCAAGGAACACGCCCATGGAGAGGACGGAGCCACGCTCCACGACCACGCCCTCGGCCACCTCGGAACGGGCACCGATGAAGCAGTCATCCCCGATGATGACCGGTGCGGCCTGGAGCGGCTCCAGAACACCACCGATCCCGGCACCACCGCTGATATGGCAGTTCTTGCCGATCTGTGCACAGGAGCCGACCGTGGCCCATGTATCGATCATCGTGCCGCTCTCGACACGGGCACCCAGATTGACGAAGCTCGGCATCAGCACGACACCCGGAGCGATGTAGGCGGAACGGCGGACGACAGCCCCCGGAACGGCCCGGAACCCGGCCTTCTCGAACTCTGCCTTGCCCCAGCCGGCGAATTTCAGAGGCACCTTGTCAAAACCCGGAGCCCCACCGCAGCCATTGGCCATCGGCTCGGATTCATACAGGCGGAAGGACATGAGGACGGCCTTCTTCAGCCATTCATGCACGACACGTCCACCTTCCTGCTGCTCGGCAACGCGGAAGGTCCCGTCATCCAGCCCGGCAAGAGCGGCTTCCACGACATCACGGGCCTGACCCTGCGTCTGCGGGGACAGGCTGGCACGGTCTTCCCAAAGGGTTTCAATCTGCTTGCGAAGCTCTGCGTGATCCATAAAACGCTCCTTATTCTACAACCATAATCCAGGCAGGCTGCCCTGCCCCATCTCTCAGTCCGCCTTGATGAGCGTACCCTGCCCTGCCCTGGTGAAGAGTTCCAGCAGGCAGGTATGTGGCACCCGACCATCCAGAATGACGGCCGCCTTGGCCCCGGCCTGCACGGCCTTGAGGCAGGTCTCCACCTTGGGAATCATGCCGCCCGTGATGTGCCCCTCCCGGATGAGACGGCGGGCTTCCTCGGCTGTCAGCTCCTCGATGCGCTGGCCATTCTCATCCAGCACGCCGGGAACATCCGTCAGCATCAGCAGGCGGGAGGCCCGCACGGCACCGGCAACCGCACCAGCAGCCGTATCCGCATTGATGTTGTAAATCTCACCTTCATCCCCAGCCCCGAGCGGCGCCACGACCGGGATCAGGCCAGCCCCCAGCAGGGCATACAGCACCCGGGGGTCCACATGCTCCGGCTTGCCGACAAAGCCCAGATCGACCGCTTCCCGCCCGTTTCCTTCCGTCCGGTGATAATGGACAAGACGGCTGGCCTGGATCAGACGCCCATCACGCCCCGAAATGCCCACGGCCAGCGCTCCAGCGTGGCTGATGAGATCGGCCACCTGCTTGTTCACCGTGCCGGAGAGAACCATCTCGATCACGTCGATCATCTCACGGTCCGTGACACGAAGGCCATCAATGAAGCGGGACTCAACACCAAGCCGCTTCATCATGCTGTTGATCTGCGGACCACCGCCATGCACCACGATCGGGTTGATGCCCACCAGCTTGAGCAGGGCAATGTCCCGGCCAAAGGTAGCGGCAAGGCTGTTCTCGACCATGGCGTGGCCACCATACTTCACCACGATGGTGTCGCCAGCATAACGGCGCAGATAAGGCAGCGCACCGGCAAGGACGGCAGCCTGCTGCTGGTCGCTCAGCAGGCCACCATGGGCCATCAGGGCATCCGGGAAAGCGGTAGAAGAGGTATCAGAAGAAGACATGGGCATTTCACTATACAGAAAAACTTTTCAGGGCCGTGTACCGGCGGGCTCGGCAAAGCGGGCCATTATGCCACGCAGCTCGGCAATCCCCAATGATGTCGTGCTGCTTGTTGCCACAATATGCGGGAAAGCCGCCGCATGGGTCTTTGCCAAAGCCTCCACCTCTTTCTGCCGTGTGGCCAGAGCGGAAGCCGACAGAGCATCACATTTCGTCAGTACAATCTGGAACACCACAGCGGCCCTGTCCAACAGGTCGCAGACCTCCCTGTCGGAAGCCTTGAGGCCCACACGCCCGTCAATCAGCAGGATCACGCGGGCCAGATTCGGCCTGCCCCGCAGATAGGCGAACATCGTCCTCTGCCAATCTTCCTTCACCGCTTTGGAGGCCTTGGCAAAGCCGTAACCGGGCATGTCCACGAGGGAGAGCCTCCCCCCCAGATTGAAGAAATTGAGCTGCTTGGTCCGCCCCGGCTCGGACGAAGCCCGGGCCAGAGCCTTCCGGCCTGTCAGCGCATTGATGAGGCTGGACTTGCCCACATTGGAGCGGCCAGCAAACGCCACCTCCGCCCGGTCGGGCGGGGGCAGCTGCTCGATTGTCTGCGCCCCGAAGAAGAAATCACAGGGACCTGAAAAAAGTCTGCGTCCTTCCTCCAGCTCATCCTCGCTGGGCAGGACTGTCTGCATCTGCTCCATCACGAGCCCTTCTTCTTCTCACCACCCTTGCGCGGTGCCTTGCCTTTGCGACCGATCAACGGCACGGGCAGGCTGGTCCGACGCTCGATATAATGCTGCTGAAGGAAAGTCAGCACGTTGTTCCATGTGTAGTAGACCAGCAGGCCCGCCGGGAAGCTGGACATCACGAAGACATACACGATGGGCATGAACTGCATGATGCGGGCCTGGGCCGGGTCCATACTGACCATGCTGTGCTTCTGGAGCAGCCAGAAGGTGATGCCCAGTGCCGCCCCCCAGATGCTGAGATGCAGGAAGGAGAAGATGTGCGTGGGATCAAACGGCAGCAGTCCGAACAGATTGAACAGATTGGTCGGGTCCGGTACGGAAAGGTCCTTGATCCAGCCAAAGAAGGGCGCATGACGCTCATCAATGCTGAGATTGAGCATCTTGTACAGGCAAAAGAAGATCGGTGCCTGGATCAGCATGGGCAGACATCCACCTGCCGGGTTGATCTTCTCTTCCTTATACATGGCCATGACCTTCTGGTTCATGGTTGCCGGATCATTCTTGTATTTTTCACGGATCTCCGTGACCTTCGGCGCAATCATGCGCATGCGGGCCGAAGACTGCGCCGCCTTTGAAGCCAGCGGGAACAGGACAATCTTGACGATCAGCGTCATGGCCATCAGCCCAAGGCCGAAATTGCCGATATGCGCATAGAGCCAGTGCAGCAGAAACAGGATCGGCTTCGTCAGGAAGCTGAACCAGCCGAAGTCGATGCTGTCATCAAAACGGGGCAGCCCCAGCTTGCGACCATAATAGCGCAGCAGGCCCGGCTCCTTGGCCCCGGCAAACAGGTAACTGCCCTGCCCGAGGCGGGCCCCGTCCTGAATGACCTGCGGCTCCTGCGAAGTGAAGGTCACACGATAGGACCCGTGCTCTTCCGGCAGGTAACTGTACCGGATGCGCACGTTGGCAGACGCATCCGCCCCAACGGCTGTCAGCCAGTACTTATCCGTGATGCCACCCCAGCCGCCTTTTCCGGCGTCTGTCCATGACACATGGTCCGGGCCGTTGCCATCAGTCCGCAGGGACTTGTACCCCTTGTCCGCCAGACGGCCATTCATGACGGCGATTGGCCCCTCATAAGCCGTGAAGGAACCGGTATCCTCCGGCAGATAGTCACGCTGGACACGCTGGAACGGATAGACCGACACGGGTTGGCCGGAATGGTTCTCCACCTCCTGCCGCACCGTCACCATGTAGTGGTGGTCCTGCTCCAGATGAATGAGAAAGCGGACCCCTGCCCCATTGTCCCAATGCAGGCTGACCGGGGATTCCGGCGTCAGGCTGGTCTGCTCCCCATCAACCTGCCAGAGGGAATGGTCATTGGGTAGACGGGTGGTGAACCCGGCAGCATTTTCCCAGCCAATGACCAGATAGGTCGGCTGGGCACCGCCTGCCCTGTCCAGCAGACGGACCAGAGGGCTGTCCTTGGCAATCGTCTCACGATAGCGGGTCAGCTCCAGATCATCCAGCCGTGCACCACGAAGGTTGAAGGAACCCTGCACATCCGATGACGTAACCTTCAGCCGATGTTCCTGGTGATCATCCGCCTCATCCATAGGGCCAGCAGGCGCCGGAGATGCCAGAGCGGGTTGCTGCACGGCAGACGCTGGTGCCGGAGCAGACCCCTGATCCTCCACCGGTTTGTGTCTGTCCGGCGGAAGGAAGATGTTGAAACCGATCAGGATCATGGCCGACAGGATGACGGCCAGAATAATACGTTTGCTACTTTCCATCGGGCTGGAGCCGCTCTTTCTTCATGCTGGAAGGGTAGATTGCCTCTTCACTGGCGTAAAATCGTCCTCAAAACAATAGCCACGCCATTTTTTTTACATTTTCTGCCAGAGCATCAGAGGCGGATCAGGGGGGATAGTCCACGCCACCCGGATGAAAAGGATGACATCTGCAAATGCGGCAAAGTGTCAGCCACCCACCCCGCACAGGACCATGACGGCGGATGGCTTCCTCGCCATAAACGCTGCAACTGGGATAAAAACGGCACTGCCGTCCCATGAATGGACTGAGGAACAGGCGATAGAGCCTTATCATCCCCAACAGAAGAAGCGAAAACAGCCCGCTGGCCGCCCTCATTCTGCCTCTTCCCGGCCAAGGGCCTGCAGAACCCGGCGCACGTCATGCTTCAGAAGGGGGAAAGGCCGCTTTCTGGTTGCGGCGCGTCCGATCAGGACGAGATCACCAGAGGAAGGACAACCTTCCTCTTTCACCACCAGGCGGAAAGCCTCCCGCAGGCGGCGACGGGTACGGTTGCGCACGACAGAATTACCGACCTTCTTGGTCACGGTAAAACCGGCCCGTACCGTCACGTCCCCCGGCTCCGGCAGAACCTGGCCAATCAGCCCGGGAGACACGACCTTATGGCCCTTGCGGGCCACACGCAGAAACTGCGACCGCTTCTTCAGGCGGTCAGGCTGTTTCATGCTCAGGCAGAAAGCTTCTTGCGGCCCTTGGCGCGACGGCTTGCCAGAACACGACGACCACCAACAGTAGCAGAACGCGTGCGGAAACCGTGGCGACGCTTACGAACCAGACGGGAAGGCTGATATGTGCGCTTCATCTTTTCAATCCTCTAATCTCAACAACACACCTGTGAAGACGTGTATCAGAACAGGACGCACCCAGTAACGCCCCTCCACTCAGGGAGTGGCTTTTAAGGGGATGGCCCTGCCCTGTCAATCCTGCAATTCCATCCAGAGCGGACAGATCCCGAAGCTGTACCCGGCTTTTGAGCTCAGGCGTCCTTCTTTTCAATCAGCTCGATCTTGTAGCCATCAGGGTCCTGCACGAAGGCAATGACAATACCCGTATTGCCCATCGGTCCGGCCTCACGGGTGACACGCCCACCGCCCTGGCGGACCACGTCCACGGCTGCTGCGACATCACGCACGCCAACAGCAAAATGCCCGAAGCCTGTCCCGTGTGTGTAATCCTCGGTCTGATCCCAGTTATAGGTCAGTTCGATCTCGGCCTCACCACGGGCATTACCCTCATAACCAATATAAACCAACGTGAAACGCCCCTCCGGCACCTCCAGCCGACGGAGTTCACGCATGCCCAGAAGATGATAAAAAGCCAGACTGCGATCAAGGTCCCGTACACGGACCATCGTATGAAGATAGATGCTCATATATCTTTATGTCCTTTTGTCAGAAAGGAAGTCTGGTCCCAGCCCATAAAGAAACAGTCCCAGACGATCCGCCTCCTTTATACAGCGATCTGGCTCCATGACCAAGGTAAGCCGTGCGGGAAAGGCGATCCCCCGCAACCCGGCTGCTGCCGCATTCCTGATAGTGACCGGCCCAATGGCAGGCATGTCAGCCCGCAGCTCCTGTCCTGCCTTTGGCATTTTCACGAGCACCCCACCAGCTACCCCATCCTGCCGCAGACCTCCACAGCGATGCAGCATGGCATCTGTTCCTTCAAGGGCCTCAACAGCCAGTGTCAGGCCATTCTGCACCACACATCCCTGCCCTATGTCCAGAGGCCCCATGACAGACAATATGCGCACGGCCTGATGAATGTCGACCATGGCCTGACGGTCAGGGGGAACCCTGCCCCATGCTCCCCAGCGATTGCTCTTCGTATCCAGGAATTCATGCGCTCCCCGCACCCGGAAGCCTTCTTCTTCCAGCAGCCGGATGATGGATGCCAGCAGGCCGTCATCACCGGCAAACAGGGCACGCCCAAGCCGGGCCAGCAGGCGCACCCCCTCCGCATCTGGCCGCAGAGACCGCCATGAGGGCCGGCGGACAGGTCCTATCAGGACAAGCTCGGAACATCCCTGCCGACGCAGAGACCGAAGGATCGCACCGGCCGCTGCCAGACGGATCATTTCATGAGAATAAGGGGCCAGCAGGGCTTCATCAGCAAAACCCTGGAAGCCTATGAGAAAAGGCTCCCGCCCTCTTTTCCTGAGAGCCTCTGCCACCTGGGCTGGAAGCGGCCCGCCACCGGCTAGGATCCCAACCCGTGCAGGCCTGCTCACCTGTCAACATCCCTGTCACTGCCAGCCTGTCCCGGCCGCGTCAGCCCACGGCGGCTGGGAGCCTCCATGAAGCGTAGCATTTCCCGTACACGCTCAATGTGACCATAACGCTGACGCACCTGGTCCATGCGTTCTCCCAAAAGCGGCCCACCACGGCCAGACCGTGGATAAAGCTCCCGGAACGCCAGACGCATCTGCTGGATCTCACTGGCCTCCACGCCAGACCGCTTGAGACCGATCCAGTTCAACCCAACCAGCCTGGCCCGGTTACCCAGGACGCTGCCGTACGGGATGACATCCATCTCCACACCGCACAGCCCTCCGACAACAGCCCCATGCCCGATGCGGACAAACTGATGCAGGGCCGCAGAGCCCATGATCCTGGCATTGTCCCCGATCAGGACATGCCCCCCCATGACTACGTTGTTGACGATGATGACACCATCACCCAACACACAATCATGAGCGATATGGGCATTGGCCATGAGCAGGCAGCCCCGGCCAATCCGGGTTTCTCCCGTGCCTTGTGCCGTGCCCCGATGGATGGTCACATTCTCCCGTACAACCGTCCCTGCACCAATATGGCACCTGGTCGGCTCTCCAGCATATTTCAGGTCCTGCGGGGGATAGCCTACGGTCGAAAAGGGGTAAACCTCCACCCCATCCTCCAGCACCGTATGCCCGTCCACCATGACAGAAGCGTGCAGCCGGACATGATCTCCCAGCCGCACATCCGCACCGACCATGCACCAGGGACCAATCCTCACTCCCTGACCGAGGGACGCCCGTGGATCCACAAGAGCCGTGGGATGAATCTCGGTTTTTCCAGGGCGCTGTCCCGGTTCTGGCATCAGGATCAGTCCACGATCATGGCGCTGAAAGATGCTTCCGCCACCGTGGTTCCATCAACCTTGGCAACCCCACGGAACCGCCAGACCGTTCCACGGGCGCGTTCCTTGTTGACATGAATGCGCAGCTGATCCCCCGGCCCGACCGGGCGACGGAATTTTGCATTCTCCACCGTCATGAAATAGACCAGCTTGCCCTCGAAGGCCTTGCCCAGTGTCAGCACGACAAGCGTGGCCGCCGTCTGAGCCATGGCCTCAACGATGAGCACACCCGGCATGACAGGGCGTGCTGGGAAATGCCCCTGGAAGAATGGCTCATTGACTGTCACGTTCTTGATGCCAACGGCTGATTCCGCCGCCTTGATCTCTTCCATCCGGTCCAGCAGGAGGAAAGGATAGCGATGAGGAATCGCCTTCATAATCTGCATCACATCTACGCTCTCAGGCACCTGATGTGTCTGCCCAGCAGCATCACCCACTTATCTCATCTCCCGGTTTTTTTTCGACAAAATGCAACCGTCCGCCCCTGTCCCCGCGGGGAGAGGCAGTCAATGTCTACACCTTATTACCAAAAAAAATCCCGAAACACCAACTGGATCATCTTACTTGCGCGAAAGCTTACGCAACGTCGCCACATTTCGGAAGAATTCCCTGAACGGCATGGCCGGGCTGCCGATGACATCAGCCCCGGCTTCCACATCATTCATCACGCCACACTGCGCCCCGATACGGGCCCTGCTGCCAATGTGAATATGACCGATGAGCCCAGCCTGGGCTGCAATCGTCACGAAATCCTCAATCTCGGTGGAACCTGAAACACCAGCCTGCGATACCACGATGCAGCACCGACCCAGACGGGCATTGTGACCAATCTGCACCAGATTATCGATCCGGGTCCCGGCCCCGATGACCGTATCCCGCATGGAGCCTCGGTCAATCGTTGAATTGGCACCGATCTCCACACCATCCTCAAGGATGACACGCCCCAGCTGGGGAACGGTCTCAAATCCGTCAGGCCCCACCGCAAAGCCGAAACCATCCTGCCCGATCCGGGCCCCGGGATACAGGATGACCCGCTCCCCCAGCAGAGCATGAGTGAGAGTTACATGCGCCCCGATCCGACAGCCATCTCCCAGCACGACATGGTCCCCCAGCATGGCATGAGGCCCAATGACACAGCCATCACCAATCTGCACGCCATCGCCGATGACCGCAAAAGGACCTATCTCCACCCGGTCACCAATGACGACATTCTCACCAATGACAGCCGTCGGATGCTGGCTGGCCCGTGCAGGCGGAAGAGGATGGAACAGACGGGCAACCCGGGACCATGCCAGATAGGGCTCCCGACTGACCAGAGCGGCACAACCTTCTGGCACCTTGTCCGCAAAAGCAGGGGCCAGCACGACGGCACCAGCCTTCGTCTCCTTGAGAAGGGGCAGATAGCGGCGGTTGTCCAGAAAGGAGATGTGCTGCGGGCCAGCAGCATGAAGCGGGGCCACGCCCTCGAAAGACGCCCCCATCTCAGCGCAACCTGCGGCCTCCGCTCCCGTTACTTCCAGAAGGTGCTTCAACGCAAAAGGGCCACACCGCCTGAAAAAACGGGAATCACCCGGGAGCTGGTCCGCCACCATCGCCCTTCCCCTTACTTCTGGCGACGCAGGATGGACCCCTTGGCCTGTGCCGGAGCCTCGGCAGGCTGCTGCGGAGCCGCCTGATTCATCAGGCGTTCTTCATCAGCCGTTGTCGGCATCTTCCCGGATTTTGCCAGAACCTCCGGGTCCACCCCGTCATCCGGAATGAAGACATGCGGCAGAACCTTGTTCAGACGGTCTGCTACCTCCTCGGTTATGTCCTGACCATCCACATGCAGGACAGCCTGCTCGGCATGCAGAACAAGATTCATGCCATGGGCCGCAGCCACCTTGGCAATGATTCCATCACGCTGCTCCAGCACACGCTCGATCTGATGGAATGCCACCTGATAGGCTTCCTGAATGATCCGGGCCTTGTTGCTGAAATCCCTCTGATCCTTCGCACGCCGCTCCTGCAGATGACGGACACGGAGCTGGAGCTGGTCGGATGTCAGAGTGCGAGCCTGAACCTGAAGCTTCTGCTGCTCTTCCCGCCAGGCGCCCTCTTCCTTCTGCACCGCACGGGCCAGACGGTCACGACGCTCACCAAGCACCTGCTGCATTTCCTGCGCAGCCGTGGAAAGCTGCATCACACCCTGAACGCTGATGAGGCCAAGCACAACCGGCGGCGGGGCATCTTCCTTCGGAACAGCCGGAGAAGACGGTACAGGCGGCAGAGGCAGCACGGGCGCTGCCTGCTGCTGGCCTTCCCCATCCGGAGCGCCAGCATCACCACCATCATCCAGGCCTGCCATGTCCGGCACGGCAGCCGGAGCAGGAGCAGCAGCCGGAGCCGCATGATGATGGGAGGCGGCTGGAGCCGATGGCTGGGCCGTTTTCGGAACAAACCAGGCACCGTTTCCATCATTGCCATCAGCAGCCACGGAAGAACCAACCGCCATGAAAGCCAGAGCACTTGCGGTCATCAGGGTCAAAGGCAGTGAAAAACGTGACATGAAAAACCTCTTTATGAAAATGGGCATCCCCCAGGTTACCCTGCCAGCCCGGAATGAAGCCGGCATCGTGGCCTGCACCTTTCCTCAGAACTGCTGCCCGAAGCCAAAGCGAACCGGATAAAGCCTGTCCCCATGCTCACGATGGATCGGGACCGCACCGTCAATATTGACCAGGCCGAAGGGGCTCTTCCAGGAAATACCAAGACCACCAGAGACACGGGGCGTCATGGTGCTGCCGCCAATCGGCGTATAGTACGGGTCGTTCCAGTTACGGTAATGGTTGCGGTCCTTCACACGCTTGCCGGAAAGACTACCGGCATCGATGAAGCCACGCCCGGAGATGCCAAGGCTGTCACCCATCGGCAGCGGGAAATTCAGCTGGACAGACGCCGTGTACATGAAAGTACCACCGATCAGGTCCTCCTGTCCGGCACCCGGGCAGTAGCCATTCCGGGCCTGCCCCAGCGGCGTATTGGCGGCACCGCTGTGGCAGGGCGCCTTGTAATGACTGCTGCGGGGCCCGACACCACCCTGGAGGAACCCGCGCAGGTTCTGACCACCGAGGTAGAAGTTGTCGACGATGTTGCGGTCGCCGCTGGAGCTCCAGTCATGCATGTAGCCAACACCGCCCTTGAACTGGAAGCCCCAGCTGTGGCTGCCTGTCAGGTCATCCAGCGGCAGATAATAGCTGCCATTGGCTTTGACACGGTAATATTTCTCGTTGCCACCCAGACCGGCAAAATCACCTCCGGCACTGAGAACGTAGCCAGACCGTGGATTCATGCGGTTGTCACGACGGTCATAAGTGATGTTCGTGCCAATCTGGGAAAGGAGCGACCAGCCTGCGGCATCACGCACATAAACGGACGGCGTGTCATCTTCCCACCCCGGATACTGCGACCCCGGCACCCCGTTACCCACGTGACGGTCCACGACCGTATAGGTCCAGGACTGGGAAAGATACCGGTTATAGGCATAACCAAGCCGGACAGACGCACCATACTGGCCTTCATTATAGCTCTGATACGTCTGGTAATTGTTCTGGATCGTATAAATGTCGAACCCGGCCACGAAATTGCGCCCGAGGAAGTATGGATCCGTCACGGACAGGTCGGCCTGTTTCTCATAATAGGCAACCGTACCGGAGAACCCGGCATCAATCCCGGTCCCCAGCAGGTTATGCTGCTTCAACCCGAGATTCCCCATGATACCGGCATCGGTCGAGTACCCACCGCCGAGGGAGAACTCGCCGGTTGGCTTCTCCACCACATTGGCACTGACATTGACCTTGTCCGGCGCAGACCCCTGGGACTGGTCCACATTGGTGCTGCTGAAATACCCCATATCCTGAAGGGCCAGCTTGGAATATTTGCGGTTGAACGGCGTATAGGCATCGCCCTCGACCATCGGCAGGTTGCGGCGGATCACATGGTCACGTGTGATCGTATTGCCGTTGATGTCGATCCGCTCCACATAAACATGCGGCCCCTCGACAATATCAAACAGCAGGTCAACGACCTTCTTTTCAGGATTGCGGGCAATCTCAGGCCGGACCATGGCAAACGGGTGCCCGTTGGCCTGGAGCCACTCCTGCATGTCCGTCGCATTGTCCTGCACGGCCGTACCGTCATAATACTGGTTCTTGTAAACCTCGATGTGCCTCTTCATCGTGTCAGCCGTGACATGATGCACATTGGAACGCACACCAATCTTGCCCAGACGGTACCGTGGCCCTTCATGCAGGGTGTAGGTGACGTAGAAGCTCTTGTGGTCCGGAGAGAGCTCACCCGTGGCATCCACCATGTGGAAATCCACAAAGCCGCTATGCAGATAGAAACGTCTCAGCAGTTCCGCATCGTAGCGGATACGCTCCGGGTTATATTCATCCGAGGAAGAAAAAAAACGGTACCAGGCATGTTCCTTGGAAGACACGACATGAGACAGGGCAGCTTCGCTGAAACTGTCATTGCCAACAAAAGCAATCTTCCGGACCAGTGTCTGCTGGGATTCATTGATGTTGAAGATCACATCAACACGATTGTGGGACAGACGGATGACCTGCGGCACCACCGTGGCCCCATAGCGGGCACGGGCCGCATACATGTTCAGGATTTTCTGCCTGTCCACAGCCACGGTCTGGGCCGAAAAGACGGCACGGGTCCGCAGGCTGATCTCCTTCATCAGGTCCTTGTCCTTGAGGGCATGGTTCCCCTCGAAGACAATCCGGTTCACCACGGGATTTTCCGTCAGCTCCACCAGCAGGGTGCTGCCTTCACGCCTCAGCGTCACATCCCTGAAGAGACCTGTAGCGTAAAGTGTCTTCAGCGAACGGTTCAGCGCATCACGGTCAAAACTGTCGCCCGGCTGCACGACCATGTAGGAAAGGACGGTACTGGTCTCGATCCGGGTATTGCCGTGGACTTCGATGGCCTGGATCAGACCACCGGCCGGCGCATAGCCATCCCCCGCAGACCGGCGGGCATGATGGATGCTGCGCCCCTTCTGGGGGGCTGCCTCTGCCGCACAGAGCAAAGCCGGTGCCGTACAGACAGAAGCCAGCAGAGCCAGTCGAACGGCCATCGGCCGGAACCTTTTCGTACGCAATCCTGACAAAACCGGTATTCCTCGTCCCAAATTTCTACGAACGGCCATCCCGCCACACAACCCTGATGCAGGAGGTCCAGACAGTCCCATACGCACAACCGCACCAGACAGACTCCCACGACATCACAATGAAGGGAGCTGCCTGTTTCAGTTATATACTCTACCCTAGAAGGTCTTTTCCATCATTGGAGGGGGAAAGATCAACCCCCATGTGCAAACAACCAGTGAAAAACTCCCAACCCTCTGAGATCATTCACCGTTGAGAAAATGAAAAGCCCCACGACCAGCAGCAGCCCGAACTGGAGGGCATAGCTCTGTGTCCGCTCGGAGAGAGGCCGCCCCAGAACTGCCTCAAAAGCATAGAAAAGCAGATGGCCGCCATCCAGCATCGGCACGGGGAACAGGTTCAGCAGGCCAAGATTGAGGGACAGGAGAGCCACGAACCCCAGCGCACTGGCCACGCCATAATCCACGGCCTGCCCGGACATGTGAATGATGCCGATGGTCCCGGAGAGCTGCCTGGCGCTCCGCTGCCCGCTGATGATCTGCCAGATTCCCTCCAGCATGTTGCCGCACATGTCCCACGTCTGCCCGATGGCCGCCGGAACAGCCTTGTAGACAGGCAGGGGCGCACTGTGGCTGACGGCAAAACCGACCCCCAGCCGACCGACGTCATGCCCCCCCTGCTGGATACGGTCCAGCGTGACCGGAAGCTCCAGGCTCTGCCCCTTCCGCAGCAGACCAACCTTCATGACCTCACCCGGATGGGCCGCCACCTGCGCCTGGATGTCGCCAATGCTCAGGATGTGATGCCCGTCCAGACGCTGTATCTCGTCACCCACCTGAAGCCCGGCCTTCATGGCTGCACCATTCGGGGCCAGCGTGCCGATGTCGGGCCGGGCCTCCGGCCTGCCAAAGCAGGACAGCAGCACCACGAACAGAAGGATCGTCAGCAGGAAGTTGAAGACAGGCCCCGCCACCGTCACGATTGCCCGCGAGAGGACAGACTTGCGGTTGAAGGCATTCTCGTCACCTTCTTCCCGGGGCGCATCGGGACGGTTCTCAAACCCGTGGAGTTTGACATACCCTCCCAGCGGCAGCAGGCTGATCTGCCAGCGTGTTCCAACCCGGTCCTTCCATGATGTCAGTGCAGGACCGAACCCGATGGAAAAGACGGTCACCTGCACACCACGCCAGCGTGCGGCCAGATAATGGCCCAGCTCGTGTATGAAGACGACGATCCCGAAAACGGCCAGACCGGCAAGGATGCTCTGAAGACTATGCATGGTCGGCCATCCGCTTCATCTGTGTCCGGGCCAGCTCACGCCCCATTTCGTCCCAGTGATAGACATCCTCCAGAGATGTCGGCACCGGGTTTTCCGGCATGGCCTGAAGGCTGGCATCAATCAGCTCACCAATGCCAAGGAAACGGATCTTCCCGGCGAGGAAAGCCTCCACGGCAATCTCGTTGGCAGCGGAGAACACGGTCGGGGCCACGCCACCAGCCCGCAGGACCTGACGGGCCAGACGCAGCGGGATGAAGCGGTCCTCATCCACTGCCTCGAAATTCATCTGCCCGAGCTTCACGAAATCCAAACGCTCGCATCCCGTCTGCATCCGGGTCGGGGCGGCCAGCGTGTGTGCGATAGGAATCCGCATGTCCGCCGTCCCCATCTGGGCCACGAAGCTGCCATCACGGAAGCAGACCATGCCATGCACGACTGACTGCGGGTGAACCAGCACGTCTATCTGATGTTCAGGCAAATCGAACAGGCGGGCGGCCTCGATGACCTCCAGCCCCTTGTTGGCCATGGAGGCGGAGTCAATCGTGATCTTGGCCCCCATGGACCATGTGGGATGCTTCAGGGCCTGTTCGGGCGTGGCTTTCGCCATCTCCTCCTTCGTGGAGCAGCGGAACGGTCCGCCAGAGGCCGTGAGGACGATCTTCTCCACGAGGGACATGTCCGCCCCACCCAGGGACTGCACGATCGCATTATGTTCGGAATCAACAGGCAGCAGCTCGGCTCCGGCATCACGCACAGCTTCCAGCATGACGTTGCCAGCACAAACGAGAGCTTCCTTGTTGGCCAGAGCCACCTTGTGCCCGTTGCGGACGGCTTCCAGCGTGGGGGCCAGGCCGGCAGCCCCAGTGATGGCGGCCATCGTCCAGTCCGCTTCCAGCGCACCGGCCTCGATGACAGCCTGCCGTCCGGCAGCTACCTTCACGCCGGTGCCAGCGAGACGCTCTTTCAGCTCCTCGTAATGCTGCTCATCATTCAGGACGGCCAGCTCGGCGTTCAGCTCACGGGCCTGTTCGGCCAGAAGGGCGGCGTTCTTTCCCCCCACGAGAGCCCGCACCTGGATGGAGTCTGCCTGCTGCTTCAGAAGATCGACTGTCGAGACACCAATGCTGCCTGTACTGCCAAGCACGCTAATGCGCCGACGCCCGGAACCTCCCCCCATGGAATACCTCTCCCTTGATGATTTCAACATGATACGTGATGGCGGGTCTGCCTCATGACAGACCTATAGCAGAGACTGCCGCTCCAGAATAAGACTTAACGGAAAAGCTGCCAGAATGGCCCCTCTCCGGCCATGAGGGCCAGGATGGCTGCAACAGGGGCCGCCAGCAGGAGGGCATCCAGCCGGTCCAGCAATCCCCCATGACCGGGGATGAGCCGCCCGGAATCCTTGACGCCCAGACGCCGCTTGAAGGCACTCTCCAGCAGATCGCCTGCCTGGGCCGCCACGGCAATCACTCCACCCGTCAGGCAGGCAGAGAACGACCAGCCATGACCCGACCAGTGCCCGACCAGCCCGCCGAGGATCACGGCTCCCACGATGCCCCCCAACGAGCCGGAAATGGTCTTGCCGGGAGAAATGGCCGGGGCCAGTTTCGGCCCGCCAATCAGACGCCCGGTGGCGTAGGCGCAGCTGTCACTGGCTATGACGGCGAAAATGACGAAAAAGGTCTCCAAAAAACCGTCAGGCCGCCCCCGCAGCCAGAGCAGGGAAAAACCACCCAGCATGGCCACCAGAACCGGACCGCAGGCCCGCCTGCCAAACAGGACGCTGGACACCAGAAGGTAAAAGGCCGCAAACCACTGCCCTTTGATGGCGATCAGTCCACCACAGAGAGGCCAGAGCAGAAGCAGAGCACCCCGCAGACTTTTCATCGGCTGGCCAAGCAGGGTTTCCCCTTCCCAGACAATCCCGACCATGACGAGCAGCACCAGTACCCGATAGGCCCATCCACCAAACCAGAGACAGAGGAGCACCACCGGAACAATCACAAGGCTGGAGAGGATGCGTTTCTGCAACTCTGTCATTCTGGCCGCCCACCGAAACGCCTCTGACGGCGCATGTACCGCATCATGGCCTCGGCAAAATCCTTCTCACCGAAATCCGGCCAGAGCACGTCAAGAAACACAAGTTCTGCATAGGCGGACTGCCAGAGCAGGAAATTGGAAAGTCGGCTCTCTCCACTCGTCCGCATGACAAGGTCGGGGTCGGGCATGTCATGCGTCTGGAGGGCACTGGCGAACAGGGCTTCGTCAATCTCATGCGGCTCCAGCGTGCCCGCCCGGACCCGTTCGGCCAACTGGCGGGCACTTCCGGCAATCTCCGCACGACTGCCATAGGAAAGAGCCAGAGCCAGAGTCAGCCGGGTATTGTGGCGTGTCTTTTCCTCTGCCCGACGCAGCTCCCGGCAGAAAGACACCCCGAAACGTTCAGGATCACCAATGATGCGCAGCCGGACACCCTGCTCATCCAGCTCCCGGAAACGATGCCGCAGATAAAACTGCATCAGCCCTGTCAGGTCGCTGATCTCCTCACCGGACCGGCGCCAGTTCTCTGATGAGAATGCATAGAGTGTCAGATAATCCACCCCATGCTCCATGGCGGCACGGACGCAACGCTGCACGGCCTCGCCTCCTTCACGATGGCCCTGTGCGATCGGTACGCCACGTGCTCTGGCCCAGCGTCCGTTGCCATCCATGATGACGGCAACATGACGTGGGAGTGTGCCAGCCGGGCGGGAAGAAGGGTGAAGTTCCGACAATGTTCTGGCGATCAGACCTGTTTGATGTCCCGCTCCTTGTCAGCCAGCAGGCTGTCCACACGGCCGATATGCTCATCTGTCAGCTTCTGGATGGCAGCCGTCCAGACCTTCATGTCGTCCTGACTGATATCGCCATTCTTTTCCAGGGCCTTGGCCTTGTCCATGCCATCCCGGCGGACACCACGCACGGCCACACGGCCACCTTCGGCGTAACGGGCAGCGGCCTTGGCCATCTCGTTGCGGCGTTCCTCTGTCAGCTGCGGGATGGGCACACGGATGGTCTGCCCTTCAGCAGCAGGGTTCAGCCCCAGCCCACTGTCACGGATGGCTTTCTCAACAGAGGAAACAACACTGGCATCCCAGACAGAGACCGTCAGCATCCGGGCTTCCGGCACGGCAACGGAACCAACCTGGGAGAGGGGCACCACGGAGCCATAAGCCTCCACACGTACCGGCTCCAGAAGGTTCGGGCTGGCACGGCCGGAGCGCAGGCCAGAGAGATCACGGCGCAGGCTCTCCAGCGCCCCTTCCATGCGACGTTTGAGGTCATCAAGCAGGTCGTTCAGTTCTGTGCTCATGGCAAATCACTTCCTCAGTAATCGTTCCGTTCGTCAGCCGGTGCGGGCTGACATGGTAATCTGGTCGCTCGCTCTCAACCCTCAACAATCCGGGTGAAGCGCCCTTCACCTTTCATGGCTGCCGCAAAAGCCCCCGGCGCATGCATGTTGAACACGATGATCGGCAGAGCATTCTCCCGGGCGAGACTGACAGCTGCTGCATCCATGACCTTCAGATTGCGGGCCAGGGCATCCATGTAGGTCAGCTGTTCATAACGCTCGGCATCGGGATTCAGGCGAGGATCATCGGAATAGACACCATCAACCTGCGTCCCTTTGAAAAGGGCATCGCACTCCATCTCGTTCGCCCGCAGGGCAGCAGCCGTATCAGTTGTGAAGAACGGATTGCCCGTACCGGCTGCGAAGATGACCACACGGCCCTTCTCCATATGACGGACGGCCCGGCGGCGAATATAAGGCTCGGCAATGGAGGCCATGTGGATGGCCGTCATCACCCGGGTCTCCACATGACGCTTCTCCAGCGCATTCTGGAGCATCAGGGCATTGATGACCGTTGCCAGCATCCCGGCATAGTCCCCCTGCACCCGGTCCATTCCCTTGGCGGCAGCGGCCAGTCCACGGAAGATGTTGCCTCCCCCCACGACGAGACAGACCTGCCCGCCCAGAGCGGCCACACCGGCGATGTCCGCAGCCACCATGTCCACCATCTCCGGGTCAACACCGGCAGTTCCCTTGCCCATCAGCGCCTCGCCAGACACTTTGAGAAGGACCCGTTTATAAGGGAAGTTCGGCTCTTGGGGGGCGGTGCTCATGATCGTACCGGCTCTCTGGTTGATGATGTCCTGAAATCTGTCTGCTCCCTCATACAGAGCTACCCCTGCATGAACAAGCGAAACTCGTGCGCTTCAGCCATAATCTGCAAGACCGAGGGCCCGCAGGCGGGCTGTTTCCTTGTCCCACGCAGCCCTCTCCTTCACATTGAGAAAAAGATGGCAGGGAGCATCCAGAAGGCCTTCCAGCTGTTTCCGGGCCCGCATCCCGATCTCCCGGATGCGCTGCCCCCGCTCCCCGATGAGGATGGCCTTGTGCCCTGCCCGTGACACGTAGATCGTCACGTCGATGCGGATGGATCCGTCCTTGCGTGTCTTGAAGGATTCCGTCTCCACCGTGGCATGGTAGGGAATCTCCTCATGGGTCTGGAGGAAGACCTGCTCCCGCACGATTTCCGCTGCCAGCAGACGGTCTGGCAGATCTGTCAGATCATCTTCAGGGTAATGGTAAGGCCCAACGGGCATGGCCCTGGCCAACCCGTCCAGCAGGCCCTCAACCCCATCACCGGACCGGGCACTGACCATATAGACCTCTTCCACCGGCAGGAGGTCCGTGATGGCCTTCGTCAGGGGCAGAAGCTGATCCCGCTGGATGAGGTCTGTCTTGTTCAGCACCAGCCAGACAGGCCGCTTCCCCTCTTTCAGTCGAGCGATGATCTCCCTGATCTCGTCTGTCAGACCGATGCGGCTATCCACCAGCAGCAGGTTGAGGTCAGCATCCTGCGACCCGCTCCAGGCAGCATTGACCATCGCCTGGTCCAGCCGTCGGCGGGGCTTGAAGATGCCCGGCAGGTCCACAAACACGATCTGCGCCGCATCCCGCATCACAATGCCAAGCGTACGGAACCGTGTCGTCTGCGCCTTGGGGCTGACAATGGACAGCTTGGCCCCAGCCATGCGGTTCAGCAGGGTGGATTTTCCTGCATTGGGAGCCCCGACAAGAGCAACAAAACCGCAGCGTGTCTCTCCGCCCGTGGCGGTCTTTTCTGTATCCTCAGGCACGTTCTGTCTCCTGCCCCATCTTCTTCAGCAAATCTGTCGCCGCCGCACTTTCAGCCAGCCGCTTGCTGCCTGCACGGCCAACACCCACCTGCCCCAGTGCCCGGACCTCCACACGGAATATCGGTGCATGGGACGGCCCATCAGCGGCGGTCAGTTCATAATGCGGCAAGGCCTCGCCACGCCCCAGCAGAAACTCTTGAAGCAGCGTTTTCGGCTCCTTGTGGGGCTGTCCACTCTTCTCGATGTCCCTGTCCCAGAAGCGACGGACCACATGCCGGGCCGGGTCCAGCCCGGCATCCAGATAGAGTGCGCCCAGCAGGGCTTCCATCGCATCGGCCAGAACGCTGGCCAGAACACGTATGCCGGCACTTTCCTCATGCTGGGCAATCTGTATCGCCTCGGAAAGCTCAATCCCTTCCGCAATCCGGGCCAGAACAGGACGGGAGACCAGATGGGCGTGGCGGGCCCCCAGAGCGCCTTCCTGCTCCTCCGGATAGCGCTCAAAGAGCCATTCCGCCATCAGCAGGCCAAGCACCCTGTCCCCCACGAACTCCAGACGCTCGTTGGACCCCTGCCCCCGTGGCGTTTTCCCCGAAGGATGCCCCTTCTGCCGCCCCCGGTTCCGTCCCTGCCGCCGTGGCACGGCGGACCGGTGGGTCAAAGCCTCATGCAGAAGTGCGGGGTCAGCAAAACGGTGTTCCAGCTTCGCCTCGACATGGCGGACAGCCTCATCACGTGTCATCATTCGTCAATACCACGCAGGAAACGGCCCCAGCGTATCTCTGTCGGCCAATACCAGAACTGCCAGGCCGGATGCCGCATATCAACGGAGAACAGCACCATCTTTGCCCGTCCGACCAGATTGATCACAGGCACGAACCCCAGATCATGACCGCCGCTATCCGTCAGATAATCACGCCCGGCAGGGACAGCGCAGGCACCGCTCTCATGCCCTCCCTGAAAGCGGCTGTCCGAACTGTCATCCCGGTCATCCCCCATGGCAAACAGGCAGCCCTCTGGCACGGTATATTCAGGCGTATTGTTGGCAAGGTCATCATCCCGCATCTTCAGGATATCATGCGGTACCGTCTTGCCATCCTCCCGGGGCAGCATTTCCCGATAACGGGTCCCAGACAGCACATAGCCCCGCTCATCCATCACGCTGTAATGCCCCCGGTCCTCCCGCGGCACTTCCTGACCATTGATGAAGAGATGCCCCTGTTCCATGCGGATGCGATCCCCGGGCAGGCCGACAATCCGCTTGATGTAATCGACTGACGTATCCTTGGTGAACCGGAACACCGCCACATCCCCACGGTGCGGCATGGAAGCGAACACACGTCCCGAAATGAACGGCGGCGAGAACGGAAAAGAATACCGGGAATAACCGTAGCTCATCTTGGAGACCGCCACAAAATCCCCGACCTGAAGGGTCGGGATCATGGAGGCAGACGGAATATTGAACGGTTCGACCAGCAGTGAACGTACGGCAACCACCAGAATGAGCCATAGAAGAATCTGTCTTATGGAGGCCAGAAGGCTTTCCGGCTTTTCTGTCTGCTCTTCCTGTCTGTCTTCGTTCATGGTCCCTGTTCATCCTGTTCTGGCAAGAAGCAGGCAGACTGCCCTGCCCGTTTCTGCCATAGCCTGCCTGACCCGCCGGGTCATGCGTTAATTCCATCCTGACGATATTTCAAGCCGCCAAGACTAAAGGGCAACAGCCTGTATCAGCACCTGTGCCATGGCCATGGGCGGCTCATCACTCAGGCTCAACAGCAATTCGGCCCGATGCCCTGCCGGCAGGCGCTGGTCCAGAAGGGTCGCCGCTGCGCCCGAAAGGCTGAGCACAGGAGCCCCCAGATCATTCCGCCCCACGGAAATATCCTGAAGCTGCACCCCCTGGGCAAAGCCTGTCCCCAGAGCCTTGGCGCAGGCCTCCTTCGCTGCCCAGCGTTTGGCACAGGCCCCTGCCCGGGCCGCCCCCCGCAATGCCTGCACATACTGACGCTCCTCCAGCGTGAACACACGCTCCAGAAACGCATCCCCATGGCGGGCCAGGGCCCGTTCGATCCGCCCGATGGAGCAGAGATCAACCCCGATCCCCAGAATCATGAGGTCATCCCTTTGTCCGTTCGGCCTGAAGAACACCCTTCTCGGCCCGGAACCCTGCCAGAACCGTTGCCAGATGCCCCTTGCTCCGCACCTCGAGGTCCACCAGAATTTCCATGAAATCCAGCTGGCGGTTCACGATCCGCAGATTGATCACGCTGGCCTCGTGCCGTGTCGCCAGGTTGGTCAGCGCTGCCAGAACAGCCGGGTCATTTCCCGCCACGACGGAAAGGCGGGCCGTGTAACGGGGGGCATCCCGCCCTGTCCGCCCAAGGGCCTCCTCACTCCATGAGATTTCAAGAAAGCGCTCGGGCATGTCCGAAAACATGCTGAGATTGTGGCATTTGCGCCGATGTACGGTCACTCCCTTGCCCTGGGCAATGATGCCCACGATGCGGTCCCCCGGCAAAGGACGGCAGCAACCCGCAAAGTGCAGTTCAATACCCCGCCCGACACCATTGACCAACGTGCCCTCATAACTGGAAGGCCGTCTTGGCGGCAGGGGCTTCTGGTCCAGCCTTCCCTCCAGCCGGGGGGACAGGCCGGGCACGATACGGGGCACCTGCCCCTGACGGGACAGCTCCGGATAGGCCGCCCCTACAACATCCCTCGGGTCCAGCTGCCCGGCCCCGACGCTGCCATACAGCTCATCAAGGCTGTTCTGCTTCAGCGTGCCAAGAAGGCCCTCCAGCACTTTCTCCGACCCATCAACACCTTTCTGGCGGAACGCACGGGCAACAGCACCACGGCCATTCTCAACGTTGTTCTGCCGCTGCTGGAGGGCCACGAAGCGCCGCACACGGGCACGGGCCTTGCCCGTGACGACAAACCGCTCCCATGACGGGGACGGCGTGCCCCCCCGTGCCGTCATGATGTCGATCTGGTCGCCATTCTCCAGAACATGCTTCAGCGGGACAAGACGCCCATTGACCTTGGCCCCCACACACCGGTCCCCGACCTGACTGTGTACGGCATAGGCAAAATCCACCGGCGTAGCCCCACGAGGCAGGGAAATGAGCTGTCCCTTGGGGGTGAAGCAGAAGACCTGATCCTGATAGAGTTCGAGCTTGGTATTCTCCAGAAACTCGTCCGGCCCCTGACTGTCCTCCAGAATGTCCAGCAGGTCCTGCACCCAACGCAGCTTGCGGGTATAGGCCCCAAATGTTTCCGAAAGAACGGCCGTCTCATGCTCGCTGGGGCTGCTGCCATCCTTGTAGCTCCAGTGGGAGGCCACGCCATTCTCTGCCAGATCGTGCATCTCCGGTGTGCGTATCTGCACCTCGATCTTCTGGCTGTGCGGCCGATAGAGCGTCACCCCTGTATGCAGGGACTGGTAGCCGTTCGTCTTGGGGGTGGAGATGTAGTCCTTGAAGCGTCCGGCAATCATGGGGTAGGCCCCGTGCACCGCCCCCAGCGCCGCATAACAGGCCTCTCTCGTGGGCACGAGAATGCGGAACGCCATGATGTCGGAAAGCTGCTCGAAAGCAACATTCCGCCGCTTCATCTTTTCCCAGATGGAATAGGGGGATTTTTCCCGCCCGATGACGGTCGCCCCCTCCACCCCGGCTTCCTTGCAGAGTGTGGCCAGCTCGCAGCGTATCTGCTCGATCATGTCCGCACCCTGCCCACGCAGGTAATTCAGCCGGGCCCGGATGGTGGCATCAGCCTCCGGCTCCAGATTGACAAAGGCAATATCCTGGAGTTCCGTCTTCACCCGGTCCATGCCGATGCGTTCGGCCAGAGGGGCGTAGATGTCCAGTGTTTCCCTAGCGATACGCTGCCGCCGGTCTGTCCGCTGGACATAATGCAGCGTCCGCATGTTGTGCAGCCGGTCCGCCAGCTTGACAATGAGCACACGGATGTCCCGCGACATGGCGAGCACCAGCTTGCGGAAATTCTCCGCCTGCTTGGTCCTGTCGGACTGAAGCTCCAGCCGTGTCAGCTTGGTCACGCCATCAACGATGGCCGCTACATCCTTGCCAAAACGCCCTGCCAGCATCTCCAGAGAGATGCCCGTATCCTCCACGGTATCATGCAGGAAACCCACCATGATGGACACGGGGTCCATACGGAACCCGGCCAGTATGTTGGCCACGGCAATCGGATGGGTGATGTAAGGATCACCATTGTCCCGGCACTGGCCCTCATGGGCTTTGGCGGCCAGATCGTAGGCCTCCTGCATCAGGGCCAGATCAGCATGGGGATCGTAACAGCGGACCCGCTCCAGCAGGCCGCTTATGGAGGGGTGAAAATCCTGCAAGAGAGCGTCCCCGGCACCAGCCACCGTCTCCGCCGGGAGATCGGTGGAAAGCAGCGTTTCATCAGCCATGGATCAGCCCCCATTCTTCACTGATGGAAGAACCTGCATCCCATCCCCGCCCGAAGGCGAAGAAAAGGGGGCCCTTCCCCAGGGCGCACACCTCAGTTCCTGAAAGGCTTAGCGACGCCCCCGGCCGGAGCCGGCTTCATCAGCTGCCATGTTGGCAGCTTCCTCTTCCGCAGATACATCCTGAAGACCGAAAATGTTCTGGTCTGTCGGGATGAGGTCCATCACTTCCTCATCGGAAGGCTCGACTTCCGGCTGGTTGCTCATGGAGCGGACAATGCCGTTCTTCAGCCCCTCGAGGCTCACATGATCCTCGGCGATCTCACGCAGGGCAACAACGGTATTCTTGTCATTATCCCGCGGAACCTGCATCTCCTCCCCGCGGGAAAGACCACGGGCCCGCTGGGCGGCCAGCAGCACCAGGTCAAAACGGTTCGGAACCTTCTCGATGCAGTCCTCTACGGTCACACGTGCCATAAAACCGGCGCTCCCCACTCACATGCTGAAATGGCCCCTGCAAACGGGCCGGGACAGCCCCACCTGCCGAAACAGGCAGCCTGTCCCATTGCTATCTCACAATCTGGACTTTTGTTACCACAAAGGCCTTTATTGACGCAACGCAAAGCTGTAAGAGGGAAGCAGGAGGCTGTCCTGCTTTCTCCACCCGACATGCCTTCCATCATCAGATCTGGTGCTGAGTCCGCCATACATACGGAACAGGGAAACAATCAAAGGGCAGCCCTGCCCGAGACTGACAGGACATTTCTTGATCAACACTCCCCGCACCCAAGACTAACCCAAGACCATATGTGAGCCATATGTCCAACCTTCTCCTACGCAAAAACGATCGCACATCACTTTTCATCAACGGGGCCAGCCTGCACCACGCCGCACGCAACCTGGGGTTCGAGGTCGATTTCCTCGCCCTGCGGGATCTTTTCGAACAGCAGTGTTCCTTCCAGCGGGCCTTCTATTATGCGGCCATGCCGGAGACGGAAGATTACTCCCCCCTCCGCCCGCTGACAGACTGGCTGGCCTATAACGGCTATCATCTGGTCACCAAGACGGCACGGGAATTCACCAACCAGTCCGGCCAGCGCCGCGTAAAGGGCAACATGAATGTCGAGCTGGCCGTGGACCTGATCGAACAGGCCCCCCGGCTGGACCATATCGTGATCGTCAGCGGGGATTCCGACCTGCGCCGTGCCGTGGAGGCCGTGCAGTCCCGTGGCGTGCGGGTCACGGTCATTTCCTCCGTCAAGACGACACCACCGATGATTGGTGACGACCTGCGCCGCCAGACAGACCACTTCGTGGAACTGGCGGACATCGCCCATCACTTCACCCGCCGCAATGCGGACAACCGGTCCCGTCCTCCCATCCGCCACCCGGCCGATGCCGACGACTATGACGACGAGGAATGATCCTTCTCTTCCAGCCCCGCTCCGGCGGGGTTTTTTCATGGCGGCTTTCCATCACGCTTCCGCCATCCCTCTTTGATCCTTACCCGCCCCGGTCCATCTCCCCCGTAAAGACTGACTCAACAAACCCTGAAAGGAACCCGCCCATGTCCATCAAGACCATCGGTTTCATCGGTTATGGTGCCATGGCATCCCTCATGGGACGCAATCTGGTCCAGGCCGGATATGATGTCGTCGCTCACACGCCATCAGGCCGGAGCAATGGCGCTGAGGCGGATGTCCCCATGCTGGCCTCTCCCCGCCTCGTGGCGGAAAGGAGCGACGCCATCATCATCTGTGTCCCGAATGACGAGGCGGAGAACACGGCCCTGCATGGTCCGGATGGCCTCCTGGCGGGACTGCGGAGCGGGCAGCTCGTGCTGGACACCTCCACCGTCTCACCGGAACAGGCCGACCACCTCGCAGCCCTGCTGGGTGAGCGCAATGTCGCCGTGCTGGACGCCCCCATGTCAGGCAGCACGCCGGAAGCCGAAAAAGGGGCCCTCATCATGCTGGTGGGCGGCCCGGAAGAGACCGTGACGCTCGCCCGCCCCATTCTGGACCATATCGGCCGCATCACCATCCATGCCGGTCCGGCCGGGAGCGCAACCCGGCTGAAGCTCGTCGTCAACGGCATCATGGGGGGCACGCTGAACATCATTGCTGAAGGGATCGCCTATGGCCTGGCCGCTGGCGTGGAGCGCAGCGTCCTTTTCGATGCCCTTCAGGAACTGGCCGTCATCAGCCCCCATCACAAGCGCAAGATCGGCATGGGCAAGGCAGGGCATTTCCCCTCCCAGTTTCCAACCCGCCTGATGAGCAAGGACATGGGCCTGCTGATGGAGGCCGCCCGCCGCTGTGGCGTCCCGATGCACGGCATGGCGGCAGCCTCCCAGAATCTGGCCGCCTCCAATCGGAATCATGCTGATGACGATTACTCCGCCCTGATTGCCCGGATGGAACGGGAGGCTGCCAACCGCTGAAAGGTACCCAGCGGTCCTTCTTCCCACTATTGGGACTGTTTTACTCTTTTTTTAAGACACTCCGCCCCACACACCTTGACGTTGCCGCCCGGCAACCATAGCTAGAGGGGGTCATGAATTGGCAGGAGGGATGCCTCCTGCCCCTCATATGTCAAGGAAGATTCACATGGCTTTTGAACTCCCAAAACTCCCCTATGCCGAAAACGCCCTGGCCGATGCCGGCATGTGCCAGGAAACACTGGAGCTGCACCACGGCAAGCACCATCAGGCCTATGTCACAGCCCTGAACGGCTTCGTCGAGAGCAAGCCGGAACTGGCAGGCAAGGCCCTTGAAGAAATCATTGCCCTGTCTCACGCTGATTCCTCCCTGGCCCCGGTCTTCAACAATGCCGGCCAGCACTGGAACCACTGCATCTTCTGGAACTGCCTCTCCCCCAACGGCGGCCGCATCCCCGGTGCGCTGGAGAAGAAACTGACCGAGGATTTCGGCTCCGTTGATGCCTTCAAGGCCGCTTTCAAGCAGGCTGCCACGACACAGTTCGGGTCTGGCTGGGCATGGCTGGTTCTGGGCTCCGATGGCAAGCTCAAGGTCACCAAGACGGCCAATGCCGCCAATCCGCTCTCCGAGGATGAGGGGCGTACGCTGCTGGGGCTGGATGTGTGGGAGCACTCCTACTATCTGGACTTCCGCAACCGTCGTCCGGACTACGTCACCAACTTCCTCGACCGTCTCGCCAACTACGAGTACGCCGAGAGCTGCCTGAAGGGTGCCTGATCGTCCGGCCCACCCGACATGAGAAAGGCCCTGCCACGGTTCATCGTGGCAGGGCCTTTTCTTTATGGTGCCAGCTGGGCATGAAACCCGCTGAGGAACGTTCCCTTACGCCTCGTTGGCAGGCTTGCCCTCACGCCGCAGGATGGTCGTGATCGTACTGCGGATGACCTTCACCTTCACGCCCTGTGCGATTTCCACATCCACTTCCTGCGAATCATCACGGGTGTTCTGTACCGTCCCCACGATGCCACCTGCCGTGACAATCCGGTCACCACGACGCAGGCTGTTCTGCTCCTCCCGCAGTTCACGCTGGCGCTTCTGCTGTGGGCGGATCAGGAAGAAATAGAAGACCACAAAGATCAGCACGAAAGGTGCATACTGCACAAGCGCTGCCGAACTGAAGGCGCCGCCATTGGTACCGGCATCAGCGGCATAAGCCGTGGAAAAAAGAATATTGTGCATAGGTGGTGTTGGTTCCATCTTGATGAGATAATTGCGGACCATATCGTGCCAGACCGTCACGTCAAGCTCATTACACAGGAAGACCATGCCAGCAACCGCTCTTCTCCCTCTCCTGACCCGCATTGCCGAAAGTCTGGAACGCATGGCTCCTCCACCAGCAAACCCTGCCATGCTGGATGACCCCACGCAGGACAGCTTCATCTGGCAGGGCGGGAGCGGCCATCTGCTGCCCATCCCCCACATGCAGGCCGTCCCGCTGAAGCTGCTGAAGGGCATTGACCGGCAGATCAGGCAGGTCATGGGCAACACACGCTTCTTTGCCCACGGACTGGCAGCCAACAACGTGATGCTCTGGGGTGCCAGAGGCATGGGCAAGTCCTCGCTCGTCAAGGCCTGTCTTCTGGCCGTCAATGAGGAACAGCGCAGGAACGGCCAGCCCCCGCTGGCACTGATCGAGATTCCACGGGATGACCTCGCCACCCTGCCGCAGCTTCTGGCCCTGCTGCGCCGCACCTCCCGCC
This sequence comes from Parasaccharibacter apium, assembly GCF_002917995.1. Lineage (NCBI taxonomy): Bacteria > Pseudomonadati > Pseudomonadota > Alphaproteobacteria > Acetobacterales > Acetobacteraceae > Parasaccharibacter > Parasaccharibacter apium. Next base: position 158,966 of record NZ_LMYH01000007.1, on the reverse strand, counting down.
GGGTCATCCTGTTCTGTGACGATCTCTCCTTCGAGACTCAGGATGCGGATTACAAGTCCCTGAAATCGGTCCTGGATGGAGGCATCGCCGGACGGCCTGACAATGTGCTGGTCTATGCCACCTCCAACCGCCGCCACCTCATGCCGCAGAACATGATCGAGAATGAGGCGGGGGATGCCATCAACCCGGGCGAGGCCATCGAGGAGAAGGTGTCCCTCTCCGACCGGTTCGGCCTGTGGATCGGCCTCTATGGTGCTTCCCAGCCCCATTATCTCAGCATCATCGATGCCTATGCGGAGGAGAGGCAGCTCCCCATCGCCAGGGAGGAGCTGCACCGGCGTGCCCTGCAATGGGCCATGCAGCGGGGCAGCCGCTCCGGCCGGGTCGCCTCGCAGTTCATCACCGCCCTGAGTGCCGAACTGGCCGAAGAAGCCCGCTGAACAGCAGAACGGCCCGCCTGAAACCAGAGCGGGCCGTTCTTCATGCTGCGGACCAGTCAGAAGGCTGCACTGATCGTTCCGAAATATTCCCGTGTCGCCCCGCGCTCCAGGGACTGGTAATCCCCCACGGGCGGGTTGTTGTTCTCACCCATCATGGCGATGTATCTGTTGTTGAACAGGTTGTAGACGTTGAAGCTGACCGTCAGGTCCCGCACGCCTGCCAGTTTCCTGAACGTATAAGTCACCCCCGTATTGGCCAGCCAGTAGCTGCCGATTGAGGTGTCGTTCATGAAGCTGTAATACCGCCTGCCAAAATAGTTGGCATCAAAATGTGCATTCAGCCCACGCCATGTATAGGCGATGGAAGCCTTGTACATCCATGCCGGGTAATTGACGATGTTCTTGCCCTTCAGCGGATAATAGGTCCCGGCACTGGAGGTCACGTTCCGGTCATAGGTGCCTTTGTTGTAACTGAGCGTATTGGTGATGATCAGCCCCGGCAGGGGACGGACGGACACGCTGCCATTGGCCCCCGTCATGGAGATGCGCCCGAAATCGAATTCTTCAGAAATCGGATTAAACATCGTTCCCCGTGCCCCGGCCAGAAGCTCGTGCATCAGGGTGGAGTGATAGACGGTCGCATCCAGCTGCACGATGGAGGACGTGAAACGATACCCCCCCATGTAGGTCCAGGCCCGGGCCGGTTTGGTCTGCGCCTTCTGCCGCAGGAACTCCTGCTGGTTGGGCACGGAGAAGAGCGAGTTGGCCACACCCGTGCCGGAGACCTCATAGGCCCGCATGTTCTTGGAGACGTCGATGTAGAACTCGTTCTGCCGGTTCAAACGCCAGTCCAGATTGAAATGGGGCAGGAAAGCTCCCGTGGCATGAAGGGAGCCGGAGGGCAGGCCACCGGCATCCAGAGCCGCCCATGAGTCGTCATTCTCATGTCCGCCACCGGATGTTTGGGAGATCAGGGAGCGGAAACCCGCTGTCAGCGTCAACCCCTTGAGGATGGTGTAGGTGTCCTGAAGGTGGGTCTGCACCACATTGGTACGCCATCTGAAATTATAGACCCGGTCGGCCGGCCCATACACATTATAAGGCCCGACCGCCTTGACGGGCGCACCCGCCCCCAGCTCCGGCTCCAGATAATTGTAAAGCCCGGCGGTCTGGTTGTTGTTCTCGTACCAGACACCCGTATTGATCCTGTGATGCCCCCAGCGATAGTCCAGACTGCTGTTGATGCCGAAACGCTGCTGGCTGTTCTTCCAGACTTCCTGATAGAGCGGCACGCCATTCGGCGTGGCGACCTGAAGGTCAGGGTCCTCCGAAGCGGCGGATGCGGCAGCCGTGTAGCTGTAATTGCCGGACTGGGCGTGACCATAGGCCGTGGTATGCCATGTCAGATGGTCCGTCAGGGCAAGATCAAGATTCAGGCCACCCAGAAAATTGGTCTCATGCTGCCCACCGTCATAATAGGGCATCTGACAGGCATTCACCTGCCCGTTGGACCCCGGATAGGCCATGAAATTGTTCGGGCTGTTATTGCACTGCTGCGCCCACTGATAGGCCTTGCCATAATCCGGGTAGAGATGCGGGACACGCCAGCCCAGATTGTTGATCATCCCCAGTGAGAGGTCCGGATAGTTCTGCTGCTGAAGGTCCGTCCAGTCGAAGAAGGCCGAAACCCTGCTGCGCTCGCCAAGCGGCTGCACCAGCTTGGCATTGACCTGCTGAAGGAACTGGTCCCCCTTCCCCTCCCACATGCCTTCATCCGTACGGGCGTAGGAGGTGTAGAATTTCGTGCCGGAGTCATTCAGACGGCCGGAATCAAACCGGGCATAGGTGCGGTAAGACCCGTAACTGCCAAAAGCTTGGCTGACCTTGCCCCCCAGCCTGTCGGACGGATCGCTGGAGGTGAAACGGATGGTCCCGCCCAGCGTGTTGGTGGACGGCACATCCACGCCACCCCCACCCTGCGACATCGTCATGCTGCCGATATCATCAGGAATGATGGCCGAGGCAAGGCTCAGACCATTGACGGACTGATAGGTCTGGTCATTCAGGGGAATGCCATCCAGCGTCACGCCCAGCTGGTTCATGAAGAAGCCACGGACGTACAGATTCGCCCCGAAACTGTCGATTCCGAACGGGTCCGTGGAGGTGAAGCTCACGCCCGGCATACGGTCCAGTGCCTTGTAGGGGCTGGTCCCGGGCACATATTCCTTCATCACGCTTTTCGGTACGACCAGCTCCGCCGCCCGGCTGACGTGCGAGGCGTGGACGGACAGGCTCTGCACCCCATGAGCAGACACATATTTCGGCCTGTGATGGCTGGCCGCCTTCACACGCCCTGCACCAGTCCCTGCCGCTGCTGCTTGGTTTCCACCCTTGCCTGTCATGTCCCGGCGACTGCCATGCCGGTGCCCCGTCAGGGTGTGCCCACCATGCTGTGCGGCAGAAACACCTGCCGTTTTACCAGCGGAACTCACCGGAGTTGATGAACGGGTCTGGGCAAAGGCAGTTCCACTCCCCATTCCCAGAAAAATGGCAGCAGAGGACAGAAGAAGATGGCGGCGCAATGCGTCTGGCACTCCCAACAATATTGGCACACAATAAAAAGCCCATGTCAGGGTTGTCTCCCTGTCAGGGCAGCTATCAACTCATGTTATGGTGGACTTCCTACAGAGCAGCAGCCTCTGCCGCAAAGGTTATGACGTTTTTTTAACGTTTCCTCTTTCCCCTGTGACATAAAAGGCGCATTTTCAACTGGCATCCCATACAACAGGACATTCTGGATACGGAGCCTCTGATGACCTCACCTTTCCATCCCCACACTCTGCTTGTCGTGGCAGCCATCCTCATCCAGCCGGATGGCTCTGTCCTGCTGGCACAGCGGCCGGAGGGAAAAACATTTGCCGGACTGTGGGAATTTCCCGGTGGAAAGGTGGAAGTACCCGAATCCCCGGAAACCGCCCTGGCACGGGAGCTCCATGAAGAGCTGGGCATTACCGTTCAACCCGACCGCCTGGAACCCTTCACGTTTGTCAGTGAAGACTGTGCTACCTTCCACCTGCTCATGACGCTCTATCTTGTCCGGGAGTGGGAGAATGACCCTGTCGGGCGGGAAGGCCAGACACTGGCATGGGTGCCTGCCTCAAGGTTGGATGAATACCCCATGCCCAAGGCCGATGCCCCTCTTGTTCCCCGTATTCAGGCCCTGCTGGGCTGACATGGACGAAAGGGGCCCTCGAAAGCCCCTTTCCTGGCAGGTCTACCCTCAACAGACGAAGGATCAGACACCTTCCAGCACGAAACTGTGCTGCGGATTGCCCGGAACGTCCGTCCGGAACGCAAAAATGCCACCAGCCTGCGGCTGGGCTGCCAGCTCCTCGGGGTCCAACCCCTTGCGGGCTGTCGTCACGAACACGGTCCTGTAATCATCCCCACCAAACGCCACCTTCGTGACATTGGCGACCGGCAGGGCAATCGGGTCCATCATGGTGCCATCCGGGCGGAAGCGGGTGATCTGTCCCCCTGCCCATGTCCCGCACCAGAGATTGCCCTCGCTGTCCGTCACAACCCCATCTGGATACCCTTTGGTGAAAGTGGCAAAAATGCGCTTGCCTGTCAGGCGGCCATCTGCTGCGACATCAAAGGCGTAGATACGCTGCCGGGGACTGTCGCAGGCATAAAGCACCCGACCACAAGGTGACAGGGCCGGACCGTTGGAAACGGTATAACCACTATCCCAATGTGAGATATCCAGCTGGCCGTTCCTGTGGTCAACCCGGTAGAGAGACCCGCTCTCCCGACTTTCCCCGTCATCCATCGTACCAAACCAGATGCGCCCCCGCTGGTCGACACAGCCATCATTCAGCCGGTTCCCCTCCTCGTCCGGCTCGATGACGCAGGCCCGCTCGAAATAGCCTTTTTTCACATCAAACCGATGCAGACCATCCGGCAGACCGGCCAGAAATGTCCCGTCACTGACAGGCAGAAGAAAACCCGTACGATTGGGAGCATCCCAGCCTGACAGGGAGCCATCCGTCAGGCTGTACCGATGAATGCGGTGGCTCACAATATCGACAAAATAGAAAGAATTTTCTGCCTTGATCCAGACCGGCCCCTCCCCCAGCACTGCTCGAAACTCTGACAGGCACACGGGCTTATGGTGTTCCAGCTTCACAGGCATCTCTCCCTTTCTAAAAGGCCATACCCTCCCATATAATGAAGAAGGTTCAATTTCCACACCCCCGGATGCCACGCCCGAGGGCCCCAAGCCCGCAGAAAAACAATGCGGCCAGCACCAAGGTATTACAGGCTCATGGCTCCCCGTACTGCATGTTTTCTTGTCATCGGCAATGAAATCCTTTCAGGCCGCACGCAGGACGCCAACATCCGTGTCCTGGCCCAGGCCCTGAATGGCCGAGGCATCCGGCTTCTTGAAGTCCGGGTCATTCCCGACATCCCGGAACACATCATAACCACCATCAATAACTGCCGGGCCCGATTCGATCTTCTCTTCACCAGCGGCGGCATCGGCCCCACCCATGACGACATTACCGCTGCATGTGTGGCCGAGGCCTTTGGGGTCCCCCTGACATGCCATGAAGAGAGCTTCCACCAGCTGGAAGCCCTCTTCCCGGCGGGAGAATTCAACAAGGCCAGACAGCGCATGGCATGGCTGCCCAAAGGCGCAACGCCCATAGAAAACAGCGTGTCCACAGCACCCGGGTTCTCGTTGGGCAATGTTCATGTCATGGCCGGAGTCCCCCGCATCTTTCAAGCCATGGTGGGCTGGCTCATGCCACGTCTTGAGGGCGGAGCTCCACTGACCAGTGCCAGCTGGTACAGTTACAATGTCTATGAAGGCGATCTTGCCGAGGCACTCACGGCCATCCAGCATGACTTCCCTACACTGGATATCGGCTCCTACCCGTTTGACGAAGGACAGAAACGGGGTGTGGCCCTTGTTGCAAAAGGCTATGACGCTGAGGCTGTCACCTTGGCTGGGGCGGCCCTGCGCACCCTTCTTGCCAGCCTGGGCTTCACCCCCCTGGAGGGAGATCCTCCACGAGGAGCCTGAAAAAAAAAGCCGCCTGAAAAGGCGGCTTTCCCAAAAACTCCATATCAGTCAGGCGGAACGGTCAGCCTACCCGTGTCATTTCCAGATAACGCTCCCGACGCCGGGCCAGCAGCTCTTCCTTTGAGAGCCCCTGGACGGAGGCCAGTTCTGCAGCAATGGCCTCACCCACGCGATTGATGGCTTCAGCAGGAAGACGCTGGGCGCCCCCCACCGGCTCATCAATCACATGATCGATCAGGCCAAGTTTTTTCAGATCCTGCGCCGTCAGACGAAGCGCTTCGGCAGCGGCTGGCGCCATCTTGGGGTCACGCCAGAGAATGGAAGCGGCCGCCTCGGGAGAGATGACAGAATAAATGGCATGTTCCAGCATCAGAACACGATCGCCTGCGGCAATGGCAATGGCACCACCAGACCCGCCCTCGCCGATCACCGTAGCGATCAGCGGAACCTTGACCTGAAGGCAGGTATCAATCGCCCGGGCAATCGCCTCTGCCTGCCCGCGGGCCTCGGCATCAATCCCCGGCCACGCACCGGCCGTATCCACGAATGTCAGAATCGGCAGGCCAAAACGCTCTGCCATGCGCATCAGACGCTGGGCCTTGCGATACCCTTCCGGTCGGGCCATGCCAAAATTGTGACGGAGACGACTCTCCGTATCAGAACCACGCTCGGTCCCGATGACCACGACCGGCTGCCCACGGAAACGGGCCAGCCCCCCTACAAGAGCCTGATCATCCCCAAAAACACGGTCCCCGGCGAGCGGGGTATAATCCGTCATCAGCGACTGGATGTAATCCAGCGCATGAGGCCGCTGTGCGTGACGGGCCACCTGCACTTTCTGGAGAGGGGTCAGCTTGCTGTAAAGCGTGCGGAGCTGCTTGTCCGCTTTCTCCGCAAGGCGGGCTGTCTCCTCATCAATGTTCAGACCATCCAGACCAGCGCCATCCTCCTGGCGACCAACCTGACGAAGTTCACCGATCTTGGTCTCAAGCTCGGCAACCGATTTTTCGAAATCTAGGAACTGGCGCATGTTCTGCCCGATAGCACGCAAACAGGACGCAAGACAGCCCTAAATTGACACGAAGCAGGAAAACTCTGCCGGAGCCGGCTATCACCCCCGCTTTCCCGCCTCCCCGCTCTGCCTGTCCTGCCCCAGGGGATGATGCTGGCGGACAACTTCTTTCAGCCGCTCCGTCATGACCTGCGTGTAAATCTGGGTCGTCGTGATATCGGCATGTCCCAGCAGCACCTGAAGCGCCCGCAGGTCCGCCCCCCTGTTGAGCAGGTGGGTCGCAAAGGAATGACGCAGCACGTGTGGGCTGACACGCAGGGGGTCCAGCCCGGCCTTGAGCGCACAGGCATGAAGTATCTTGTCGAATCCCTGCCTTGTCAGTGGCTTCCGGGGATTGCGCCCCGGGAACAGCCACGGGCTGTCCAGCACGGCATCATAGGCCAGCAGCGCCTCTGCCGCTTCCCTGGCTGCGCTGGAGAAAGGCACGAGCCTTTCCCGCCCGCCCTTGCCCCGCACGGGCAGCATGCCGCCTCTCTGCCGGACACAGCCCGCTGGCAGGCTCAGAAGCTCGCTGATGCGCAGGCCTGTCGTGTACAGCATCTCCAGCGCCACACGGGAGAGAAGGTCCCGGCGCAGATCCGCATGGCCGCAGGTGCCCTTTTCCAGAAGTCGCCTGACCTCATCCTCACTCAATGGATGAGGCAGACCACTCTGATAGCGGGGAGATGCCTGCCCGGCGGTCAGCTCGTCCGCCCGCACGCCCATCTGGAGCATGAAACGGGCAAACTGCCGAAAGCAGGAAAGACGGCGGGCCTGTGTCCGGGCGGAAATGCCACGGCGCCCCTGATCGGCAAAATAGGCCTGTACACTGCCCCGGGATACATCTGCCAACGACAGGGGCGCACACCAGGAGGCAAAATCTTCCAGATCAGCCCGATAGGCCGCTCTCGTCTGCTCTGCTGCTCCCCGTTCTGCCACGATGGCCTCAAGAAACGCCTCTATCAGGGCAGCAGATTCTGCAGGGCAGCGCCGGACCTCCCGCCCGTCCGTCATGAGGGCCGCTCCTCAATGCCCTCCAACAGGTGGAAGCTCCGGCAGGCCCGGGGCCGCCTTCTGGGCAGAGGCGGCAGGGGACACGGCCTGCGGTGTCAGGTCACGATGCACCATCACCGGTGCCGGGGGCTGCGTATCGTGAGCCGTCAGGACGTACCCACCCCCCACCAACACCACAAGAACCAGCAGGACCAGCACCAGACGGGCAACGGTTTTCATAAGACGGCTCCATGTCAAAGGATACGTCCCGTTTATAGAAGGATCATCCCGTTTTAAAAACCCTCTTCTCTTCCACCGGAGACACACTCTCCCAGAGACATGGGCGATGAGAGACCTACCCCACCTCTCTCACCCGTGATAGAGGGACAGCATGTCCCCTTCCTTGCACGCCCCGCAGCCAGCCAGACCACCGTTCCGCATCATTGTCCTTGTCGGCCTCATGGGGGCCGGAAAAACGACTCTGGGACGGATGCTGGCCCAGCATTATGGCATCCCCTTCATCGATACCGATGCCGAGATCGAAAAAGCCTCCCGCCAGAGCATCCCGGAAATCTTCGCCCACCATGGCGAAGCCCATTTCCGTGCCGGGGAACATCGGGTCATACGCCGCCTCCTAAAGAACGGCCCCTGCATTCTGGCCACCGGTGGTGGCGCCTGGATGCATCCGCAGACCCGTGCCCTCATCCACAAGGCAGCAGATGTCTGTGCTATCTGGCTGCATGTCCCCATGGCTGTCCTGCTCAGACGCCTGCTCAACAACCGTGGAAGCCGCCCCCTCCTCGCCCAGGGCGACCCGGCGGCCACCCTGCGTCAGCTCGCCACCGTGCGGTATCCGCGCTATGCCGAGGCAGACATCATTATCGACTGTGGAGATGAAAGCGTGGAACAGGCCACCCGGACCATTACTGATACCCTTGCCAATACGAGTCTGCCCCATCATGTCCCGGTTGCTCTCGCCGGCCACAGTTATGAGGTTCTCATCGGCCGTGAGCTGCTGGCGCAGGCGGGCCTGCGGGTAAAGCCCCATCTGCCCAATGGCCACGCCATCATCCTGACCGACGAGACAGTTGCCACCCATCACCTGGCCACGCTGGAACGCAATTTCCGTGAGGTCGGCATCCGCTTTCACACCATCATCGTGCCTCCGGGAGAGGGCAGCAAATCTCTCGCCCGTTTTGAAGCCGTCATGGAAGAAATGCTCGAACGGGGCATCGAGCGTGGCACCACCGTCATTGCCCTGGGTGGGGGGGTCATTGGTGACCTTGCCGGATTTGTGGCGGCTACGGCGCTGCGCGGAATTCCCTTCATCCAGATTCCCACAACATTGCTGGCACAGGTGGACAGTTCTGTCGGAGGTAAAACGGGAATCAATGCCCGGGCCGGAAAGAATCTCATCGGTGCCTTCTGGCAGCCCCGGCTCGTGCTGGCCGATACGGAAACGCTGGCCACTCTCCCCCGCCGCCAGCTCGTGGCGGGTTATGCAGAAATCGTCAAGGCAGGCCTCATCGCTGATGCCGAACTGTTTGCCTGGTGCGAAGCCAATGGTCAGGCCGTTCTGGAGGGAGAGCCCGGGAAGCTGGGTGAAGCTGTCCGCCGGGCCTGTGCCTTCAAGGCCGGAGTCGTACAGGACGATGAACGGGAGCAGGCAGGATCAGGCGGTCGGGCCCTGCTCAATCTGGGCCACACCTTCGCCCATGCCTTTGAAGCCGAGTTCCATTATGACGGCCGCCTCCTGCATGGGGAAGCCGTCTCCATCGGCCTGCACATGGCCCTGGCACTGTCCGTCAGGATGGGGCTTGCCCCCGAGGATGACCTGGCACGGCTTGACGCCCATCTCCACGCCCTGGGAATGCCCGCCGGTGCAGCAGACCTGCCCCACGGCCTCAGTACGGAAACCCTGCTGAACCACATGGGCCGGGACAAGAAGTTGCGCGACGGGAAGATCACCTTCGTTCTGCTCCGCGGAATCGGCATGGCTTTCACCTGCCGTGATGTCGCCATGGATGATGTCCGGGCCCTGCTTCTGGCTGAAGGTTTTGCCCCCTGATACCGCCACATTCCAGCCTTTATTCCGATAATGTGTTGTATTGGTCACAGTGTATGTTCCATCGCAAACGCAGGGCGGAAAACCTCTTAACTTCCCACCAGCTTTCCATTACATCTCGGTTATCGGCCGCGCTGGCTCCATACGGTGATCGTTCCGACGCCCGCCAACCGTAATGGCCGTAAGTATACAGAATTAAGGACTGAGGAAGTAAATGCGTATTCGTAATGCACTTCTCGCCATGACCTCAATGGTGGCCCTGCCGTCATTTGCCATGGCCAGCACGATCACCGGCCCGTATGTCGACATGGCAGGCGGTTACAACCTGGTTCAGCACCAGCAGTTCCGTCAGGGTAACCCTGGCACCTCCCACGGTCGTGGCATCGGTGGCAACGCCCACTCCGGCACCGGCTTCAACGGCTACCTCTCCACTGGTTACGGCTTCGGTAACGGCCTGCGCCTCGAAATCGAGGGCACCTACAACCAGACCCACATCACCCGTCTGGGTGGCGCCTTTGCCGCTGGTGGCAACCGCAAGGCCCACGGCAAGAGCGAAGGCTGGGGCGGGTTCGCCAACGTGCTGTATGACATCGATCTCGGCATGTTCGGCCTGAACGATGTTCCGGTTACACCGTTCGTCGGTATCGGTGCTGGTTACATGTGGCAGCGTTACCGCAAGGTCTACAACCGCAGCACCGGTCGTCCTGACCCGAACTTCAACAACACCCAGGGTGGTTTCGCTGCTCAGTTCATCGCTGGTGCCGCTTACGACATCCCGGGCGTTCCGGGCCTGGCTCTGACCACGCAGTATCGCTTCATGGGCCAGACGGGTTCCATGAGCGGCGTGACCAGCGGCCGTCAGTACCTGCACAACAACAACGAGAACCATGGCAAGGGTGACCGCGTAAGCTTCAACACGCGCTACACGCACCAGTTCATGCTCGGCCTGCGTTATGCCTTCAACAATGCTCCGCCGCCGCCGCCGCCGGCTCCGCATGTTGTCGTTCCGCCGCCGGCTCAGGCTGCCCGTACTTACCTCGTCTTCTTTGACTGGGATAAGTCCAACCTGACAGGCCGCGCCCGCGACATCGTTGCCCAGGCTGCCCAGGCTTCCACGCACGTGCAGACGACACGCATCGAAGTTAACGGTTACACCGACAACTCCGCTGCTCATCCGGGTCCGCGCGGTGAGAAGTACAACATGGGTCTGTCCCTCCGTCGTGCAAACAGCGTCAAGGCTGAGCTGATCCGTCTGGGCGTTCCGGCTACGGCCATCGACATCCACGGTTACGGCGATGCCAACCCGCTGGTGGCAACTGCCAAGAACACGCGTGAGCCGCAGAACCGTCGCGTTGAGATCATCCTGAAGTAATCTTCAGAGCTGATTTTCAGCCCGGGCCTTACGGTCACGGAAAAAGGGTGCCTTCGGGCACCCTTTTTTTATGGCCCGTTCCTCCTGTGCAATCTTTCACAAGAAAAGATTTACCTCTCCCCTGTGAAGCTGTGTTAGGGTCCCCTCCACCTCTGCAACAATCCTTATGGTTTTCCAGCTGAAAAATGCTTGAACAGTTCATTCCCAGAAGCCTGATGAAGTTCCTTCCTCTCATGCAGCGCTTCTTCTATTTCGGAGTTGTGGGAGCTGTCGGCTTTCTCGTGGACTGGGCAAGCCTCTCCCTTTTCCGCCATGTTGTCGGGCTCCGTGCTGCCGCCCTGCTCGCTTATGTCATTGCCTCAAGCAACAACTGGATTCTGAACCGTTACTGGACATTCCGGGACTGTTGCCGCAAACGCCACAAGGTGCATCATCAATGGGGGCGCTTTGTACTGGCCAATCTTCCCGGTTTCATCATCAACCGTGGGATCGTGCTGGCCCTCTTCAGCCTTTGGCCGCTGACACGGCATTACACCGTCATTGCTCTGCTCTGCGGGACAGCAGGCGGCATGTTCATCAATTTTGCCCTCTGCCATCACTTCGTCTTTCACAAGAAGACCCCCCAGTCATAAAGCCCCATTCCCCGGTTGGTGGTCTTCTTTTCCTGCACGCTTCCCTGCATCTCCTCCATAGGACCTCCATTTCCAAAAGACAGAAAATCGGCTAGAAAACAGGAACCATCCTTTCTTTCTCCGGAACCCGGACCTACAGACTCATGATCAGTACCAACGATATCCGCGCACAATTCCTTCAGTATTTTGAATCCCACGGGCACCGCATCCTTCCGTCTGCCTCTCTGGTTCCGCAGAATGATCCGTCCCTGCTCTTCACCAATGCGGGGATGGTGCCTTTCAAGAACGTTTTTACCGGGCAGGAGACCCTGCCTTTCAAGCGGGCCACAACAGCCCAGAAGGTCGTCCGTGCCGGTGGCAAACATAATGATCTGGACAACGTCGGTTACACGGCACGTCATCACACATTCTTTGAAATGATGGGGAATTTCAGCTTTGGAGATTACTTCAAGGCTGAGGTCATCGAATTTGCCTGGACGCTGCTGACCAAAGGCTTCGGCATCCCGGCCGAGAAGCTGCTCGTCACCGTCTATGCGGACGATCATGAGGCCGCTTCCCTATGGAAGAAGATCGCTGGCCTCTCGGATGACAAGATCATCCCCATCGCCACGTCCGACAATTTCTGGCGTATGGGCGATACCGGCCCCTGCGGTCCGTCCTCCGAAATCTTCTACGATCATGGCCCGTCCGTGGCCGGTGGCCCTCCAGGCAGCCCTGATGAAGACGGCGACCGGTTCGTCGAGATATGGAACCTCGTCTTCATGCAGTTCTTTGAAGAAGGCGAAGGCAAGCGGACCAATCTTCCCCACCCTTCCATTGATACCGGCATGGGGCTGGAGCGTTTCGCCGCTGTCATGCAGGGCAAGAAGGACAATTACGACACGGACACGATCCGTGCCCTCATCGAGGCCTCTGCCGACCTGCTGAAACAAGATGCGGATGGCCGCTTCAAGACCAGTCATCGTGTGGTGGCCGACCATCTGCGGTCCACCGCCTTCCTCATCTCCGATGGTGTTCTGCCCTCCCGTGAGGGACGTGGCTATGTGCTGCGCCGCATCATGCGCCGTGCCATGCGTCACCTCCACCTGATGGGAGCGAAGGAGCCGGTCTTCTACCGTCTGCTGCCTGCCCTCATCCAGCAGATGGGCCATGCCTATCCTGAGCTGAACCAGCACAAGGCCCTCATCACCGAAACCATGAAGGGTGAGGAAGAACGCTTCTCCGCCCTTCTGGGCCGTGGCATGGCCCTGCTGGAAGACGAGATGGGCCGCCTCTCCAGCAACGGTCATCTGCCCGGTGACGTGGCCTTCAAGCTCTATGACACGTTCGGCTTCCCGCTGGACCTGACGCAGGACGTGCTACGTGAGCGTGGCCACAAGGTCGATGAGGCCGGTTTTGAAAGTGCCATGGCCGAGCAGCGCCAGCGTGCCCGTGCCGCCTGGGTTGGCTCCGGTGACAGTGCCGTGGAGACCGTCTGGTTCGATGCCCGTGACCGCTTCGGCAGCACGGAGTTCCTCGGCTATGTGAGCGAGGCTGCCGATGCCCAGGTGCAGGCCGTCTTCCGTGGCAGCGATGAGCTTGCCGAAGCCAAAGCCGGTGACGAAGTCGCCATCCTGCTCAACCAGTCCCCCTTCTATGGAGAAAGCGGCGGACAGGTTGGCGATCATGGTACGCTGACAGCCCCGGGCCTGCGGATCGAAATCACTGACACGCAGAAGAAGAACGGCTCCCTGATCGTCCATTATGGCCGCATCGTGGAAGGCACGCTCAGGCCGGGCATGGATGTTCATGCCGAGATCGACCACGTGCGCCGCACCGCCGTGCGGGGGCATCACTCCGCAACCCATCTCCTGCATGAGGCCCTGCGCCGCCATATCGGTGAGCATGTCACCCAGAAGGGCAGCCTGAACACGCCGGACCGTCTGCGCTTCGACATCAGCCAGCCCCGCCCTCTGACGGAGGATGAGCTGAAAACCATCGAGGCCGAGGTGAATACCCGCATCCGCCAGAACAGCCCGGTCGAAACCCGCCTGATGACGCAGGAACAGGCCATTGAAAGCGGCGCCATGGCCCTCTTCGGTGAGAAATATGGCGATGAAGTCCGTGTCGTCTTCATGGGCAATGAGGATGAGAAAAACCGTCAGGCCTATTCCATCGAACTCTGCGGCGGTACGCATGTGACCCGTCTGGGTGAGATCGGCCTGTTCCGCATCGTCTCCGAAAGTGGCGTCTCCTCCGGCGTCCGCCGTATCGAGGCTGTCTGCGGGGCTGCGGCCGAGCAGACCATCCGCACCAGTGAGGAACGGCTGGCCGAAATGGCTGCCCTCCTGAAGGTCACGCCTGCCGAGGCTCCGGCCCGTCTTGCCGCCCTGCTGGAAGAACGCAAGGCCCTCAATGCGCAGATTTCCTCCCTCCAGCACAAGCTGGCCACGGGGGAAGGGTCTGCCTCCAGCGAGACCATCAATGGCGTCACTCTGGCGGCCCGCTTCCTTGAGGATGTCAGCCCCAAAGACCTCAAGGGGCTGGCTGATGGCCTGCTGAAGCAGATCTCCTCCGGCGTGGTGGCCCTGATCTCCGGCGCCAATGACCGGGGCAGCATCGTCATCGCCGTCAGCAAGGACCTTACGGACCGCTTCGATGCCGTGAAGCTGGCCCGGGAAGCCTCCGCCCTGATGGGCGGCAAAGGCGGCGGTGGCCGCCCTGACATGGCGCAGGCTGGTGGCTCCGAACCGGCTGCCGATGCCGTATTCGCCATGTTGCGCAAGACACTGGCCGAAGGCTGAGACCTGCGAGACCCTTTTCTGACGAAAAGAACTACCCTGAAGAGAGCGTCAGGCCTGTTATGGAGGGCCTGACGCTTTTTTCTTGCAGATGATCCTGCTCTGGCCTTGCCCGCCCAGGTCATGAAAGACATTTCCTGAATCAGGAGGGGCTTTCGTCTGGACGCTTCTTAAAAAGATTTTTAATATATGGCCTATGGGCACCGTGACCTGCCTCGCCCATAGTGGGCTCGCCAGGGCTTTGCCCCGCATGATGCGTCTTTGATCAGGAAACATAACGCTATGGTCTTCCACCGTAACACTCTTCTGGAACTCCTTGATGGCGTCCGCACCTTTGAAGAAGAGGTGTATCCGGAAAAAAAGGATCTCTTCCAGAGTCTGGCTTACGATCAGAACCCACCAACGCTATTCATCACCTGCGCCGACAGTCGCATCAGCCCGAGCCTGATCACCCAGACAGAACCGGGTGAGCTGTTCCTCATCCGCAATGTCGGCAACATCGTTCCGGCCTATGGCAACATGGTCGGGGCCGTGGCTTCCGCCATCGAATACGCCGTCGGAGCTCTGGGGGTAAAAAACATCATCATCTGTGGCCACTCCAACTGCGGGGCCATGTCCGCCCTCATCAATCTGACCACAAACCCGGAAAAGCTGGCCGACATGCCAACCGTCCGCCGCTGGCTGCACAATGCCGAGGCCGCTGCTGCCACCATCGGCGATCTGCGGGCTGAAGATGTTGGCCCCAAAGATGTCCGCGATCTGGCTGAGGCCAATGTCCGCCTTCAGCTCACCCATCTGAAGACACACCCGATCGTTGCCAAGGCTCTGTCCCGTAACGAGCTGAACGTACAAGGCTGGTACTACGACATCCAGAATGGACGCATGTACATTCTCCACGAGAATAACAAGACGGAATATTCCGTTGAAGAGGCCATCGCCCTTCTCAAGGAAACCGGCACAGCCAACCATGCCTGACAGCGTGCCCTTTCTGGCACCGGAGAGCCGTCTGTCCCCCGGGGCAGGCGGTTTTTCATGCCACGCCCTGTCCCTTGCACTCTCTCTGCTGTGCAGCTTCATCCTGCTGCTGTCCCCAGCACAGGCTTCGGAAAGCCTGAAGCTGACCAGCTGGAACCTGGACTGGCTCACCCTCCGCCCTGCCAATGACCATACCCTGCCCCCTGATGCCCCCACACGCACGGCTGCGGACTTCGCAGCCCTGCGTCATCAGGCACACCGTCTCCACAGTGACATCCTCGCTTTTGAAGAAGTGGACAGTCTTGCGGCGGCCCAGCTTGTTTTCCCTCAGGACGAATATGACCTCTACATCACGCCAGACCCTATTCCCCAGAAGGTCGGACTGGCGATCCGGCGGACGGCCGGCCTGAGCGTCACCGTCAATCCCGAGATCACGGCTCTCAATATCCCACAGCCGGGGCATCATCACCCCCTCCGGGGCGGCATGGATGTCACCCTCCGCAAAGGAGCCTCCAGCCTGAGACTGCTCATCGTCCATCTGAAGACCGGATGCTGGGCACAGCCTCTTGCTGCCAGAAAACGTGCCTGTTCCCTACTCTATCAACAATTCCATGTCATCGAGGACTGGATACTGGACAGGGTGGATGACGGGACGCCCTTTGCCATTCTGGGAGATTTCAACCGCCGCCTGACACCGGCTGACCCTCTCATGCAAAATCTCCAGAACGACGCCAGCCTGACCCTCACCACGGCGGGCTTTACCAGCCCCTGCCGCCGCAGTGGTGACCTGTTCATCGATCACATCCTGCTCGGCAATCAGGCCCGGGACTGGTTCATTCCGGGAAGTCTCCGTGTCATGCTCCTGCGCAATGTGGCACAAGGGCTGACCCTTTCAGACCACTGTCCTGTCTCCGTGCAGATCAGGCTGCCCTGAAAACAGAAAAGCCCGGGACGGTCTCCCGCCCGGGCCTTTCCTCATGTTTCGGGCAGGAAGAACTTCAGGCCGTTCCAGACATCCCGATCTGCTTGATGTCATGGAAACTGAGAGCCTCATTCATCTCGATAGCCCGGTTCATCATGAAGCCAGAACCGGCAAGGAAGACTGGATCACCATCCAGATCATCAGCCATCGCACTCCGGTTTAGGGCCACAAACTGCTCCAGGGCAGCTTTATCGCCCGTGACCCAACGGGCAAGCGTGAAAGGCGTGCTCTCAAAACCGACCGGCACGTTATATTCCGCCTGGAGGCGGGACTGCAGCACGTCCAGCTGGAGGGTCCCCACCACGCCCACGATTGGCGGGGCTCCATCCTGCGGGCGGAACAGCTGGACGACCCCCTCTTCCGCCAGCTCCACGAGGGCCTGACGCAGCTTCTTCGCCTTCATGGCATCATCCAGCCGCACACGACGCAGGATTTCCGGGGCAAAATGCGGAACCCCCGTGAAGCGCAGGTCTTCACCATCCGTCAACGTATCACCAATGCGAAGTGTCCCATGGTTGGGAATCCCCACCACGTCCCCGGCAAAGGCTTCCTCCACCAGCTGCCGGTCCTGCGCAAAGAAAAACTGTGGCGTATGAAGGGCGAACTGCTTGCCGATACGCACATGCTTCAGACGCATCCCACGGGTCAGCTTCCCTGAACAGACACGGGCAAAAGCCATGCGATCCCGGTGATTGGGGTCCATATTGGCCTGAATCTTGAAAATCAGGGCCGTGACATTCTCTTCCGTCGCCTGCACATCCCGTGTCTCAGAGGGCTGGGCACGGGGCGGCGGCCCATAGGCAGCCAGAGCATCCAGAAGGTCCGTCACCCCAATCTCTTTCATGGCCGAACCGAAGAAAACGGGTGTCAGATGTCCTTCATCGAAAAATTCCTTCTCGAAAGGAGGAAGGGCCACCTCGGCCAGTTCTACTTCTTCCCGCATCTGGGCCAGCCGCTCATCATCCTCGGGCAGCTCTTCCTTCAGGTGCAAGGACTTCGTACGAAGGTCATAAATACCGGCAAATTTCGCCGCACGCCCGACCGGCCATGTCGCCGGGGAGACGTCCAGAGCCAGCGCACTGGAGATTTCATCCAGCAGGGCAAAACAGTCCTGCGCCTCACGGTCCATCTTGTTGATGAAGGTGACGATGGGAATATCCCGCAGACGGCAGATCTCGAACAGCTTGCGGGTCCGGGCCTCGATGCCCTTGGCGGCATCAATCACCATCACGGCGCAGTCCACCGCTGTCAGCGTGCGGTAGGTATCCTCGGAGAAGTCCTCATGGCCCGGCGTGTCCAGCAGGTTGAAGACACATCCACCATAATTGAAGGTCATCACCGAGGTGACGACCGAAATGCCACGGTCCTTCTCGATGCTCATCCAGTCCGACCGTGTCCGCCGCCGCTCTCCCTTGGCCCGGACATTCCCGGCCATCTGGATGGCCCCACCTGCCCGCAGGATGCGCTCTGTCAGCGTGGTCTTACCGGCATCAGGATGGGAAATGATGGCAAAAGTGCGCCGCCGGGGAATCTCCGCAGCGATGGTAGGGTCGGACATATCAGCCTTCCTGGGAAGAGAGCGTAAGAAACGGCAAACGCCGGACGGTAAAACCGCCCGGCGCCTCCATATACAGCCAGTAGCCGTATCTTAGCGGGAGTAGAACTCGACCACCAGATTCGGTTCCATCTGCACCGGGTAAGGCACATCGGAGAGCTGCGGAACACGGATGAAGGTACCCTTCATCTGGCGATGATCCACCTCGATGTATTCCGGCACATCACGCTCGGCACTCTGGACGGAATCCAGAACGATGGCGAGCTGCTTGGACTTCTCACGCACCTCGATCACATCACCTTCCTTCACCAGATAGGAGGGGATGTTGACGCGCTTGCCGTTGACCAGCACATGACCGTGGCTGACGAACTGACGGGCAGCGAACGGCGTCATGGCGAATTTCAGACGGTAGATGACGGCATCCAGACGACGCTCCAGCAGGCCGATCAGGTTCTCAGAGGTATCACCCTTGCGGCGCACGGCCTCGTCATAATAGCGGCGGAACTGCTTCTCGCTGATGTTGCCGTAATAGCCCTTCAGCTTCTGCTTGGCCATCAGCTGCACGGAGTAGTCAGACGGCTTCTGACGGCGGCGCTGACCATGCTGACCCGGGCCATATTCACGACGGTTGACCGGGGACTTGGCACGGCCCCACAGGTTGACGCCGAGGCGGCGGTTGATCTTGTACTTGCTCTCAAGACGTTTTGACATCGGTTAAACCCGTATTCTCTCAGACCGGCGGCTCTGTGCGACAGCCCTTTGTTGCACCGGTAGGTTCCCCTCCCCCATCACGGGGTACTTGGAGAACGGAACAGCCTGCGGACCTCATGGAACAGTGCGCCACAGCACGCATCATCCCGGCCAGACCATCCAACATTCCCGGCAATGGCACTGCCGTTACACGAGGCAGGACAGAGTGTCAAGAAATCCGACCATGTGGGAAGGTCGTACGCCATGCCTGAACGGCAAGAAGAGATTGGAAAAAACAGGCCATATCCCGTATATCCTCGTCATCCCCAATCAGACTGGAGCACTCCCTTTATGGAGCAGACCGAAACGGTTACAGGCCCACGCCTGACCCCGCCTCATGGCGTCGCCCCGGCCATTGCAGCCCTCATGCTCGGGACCTTTACCATTGGCACGGGAGAATTCGGAATGATGGGCATCCTGCCTGCCTTCTCCCATGCCCTTGACATTTCCATCGGGCAGGCCAGCGCCGTCATCTCCGCCTATGCTCTTGGCGTGGTAGTGGGTGCCCCCATCATGGCCATCGCCGGAGCCCGCCTGCCCCGCCGGACAGTCCTGCTGCTTCTGCTCTCCCTGTTCTGCATCGGCAATATCGGCACCATCCTCTTTACCTCACTCCTGCCCATCGAGGTCATGCGCTTCATCACAGGGCTGCCCCATGGGGCCTATTTCGGTATCGCTGCCCTGACGGGTGCCTCCATGGTCGAACGGGCCCGGCGGGGACGGGCCATCAGCATGGTCCTGTCCGGCATCATGATCTCCACCGTCATAGGCGCACCACTCAGCACGTTCCTCTCCCAATATGTTCCGTGGGAAGTGATTTATGGAGCCCTGTCCGTTCTGGGGCTGATCTGCGTGGCCGGGGTAGCCTTTTTCATCCCCGCTGACCGCCCGCAGAACAACATCAATGCCCGTTCCGAGCTGTCCGCCTTCAGGAACCCCCACGTCCTGCTGACCCTGCTGACCGGGGCCATCGGTTTTGGCGGCATGTTCGCCGTCTATACCTTCCTGACCTCCGGGCTGGGACAGGTAACGCATCTCAGCCCCTGGATGGTCACGCTCTGTCAGGTCATCTGGGGATGCGGAATGGTCGCCGGCAATGCCTTCGGCGGGGCCATGATTGACAGGAACCTGAACCGCACGACCATTTTCAGCCTGATTGCCAGCGTTGTCTTCATGCTGGCCTTCTGGCTGCTGCTTCCCTCCAGCACTGCCATGCTGGTTGTCTGCTTCTTCCTGCCTGCTGCCACGATCATCCTCAGTCCCGCCATGCAGGCCCGTCTCATGGATGTTGCCGGAGATGCCCAGACGCTGGCAGCCTCGCTGAATCACTCGGCCTTCAACATCGCCAACGCTCTGGGGGCATCCCTGGGTGCCATGCTGGTAGAGCACGGCCTGGGCATCAGCGCCGTTGGCTGGGGCGGGGCCATCCTCTCAGCCAGCGGGCTGCTGATCTACCTCGTCACGCTCCAGGTCGCCCGCCTTCACAAGCCATGAAAAAACGGCAGGCCCCTCAGCCGGGGGCCTGACCGCTGGAGACCGGCACAGCCGGAGCTGCTTCTTCCAATGAACCTTCAATATTGGACAGAACACTGCTGCTGCCCAGCGTACCAGCCGCATAAGCCAATGATGCGGCTGCACTCAACATGCCGTAATAGCTGTCCGAAACGGACAGACGGGCATTGAGCAGCGTATTCTGGAGCTCCAGCATCCGGGTCATCGTACCATCACCCGAACGGTAGGCTGTAAGGGCGGCATCAAAGCCGGTCTGGCTGGCCTTCTGGAGGCTCAGTGCCGCCTGATAGGCCGTGATGCCCGTATGCAGCATGGCCTCTGCACTCACGATCGTCCGGACAGCATTGTTCTGCGTGTCCTGCAGCGCAGCACGGGCACTGTCTTCCCGCTCATGCGCCTGCCGCAGACGATTGCGACGCAGCCCGCCATCATAGATCGGCACGGAAATACCTGCCGTGATGAGACCCCCGAATGTATGCACACGATCGTTGATCGAGTTCACATTGACAAGCGGCAGATTGCGAAAATGCAGGTCATCAAAGTTGTACCCGACATTGCCACTCATGAAAATCTGCGGCCTGTAGCTGGCACGGGCGCCTTCCACCGCACTCTGGGCGGCACGCAGGCTCGTATAGGCTGCCAGGACATCCGGCCGACGGGCCACAGCCTCATGCACCATCTCATCACTCAGGCGGATATCCTCAACGCGGATGTTCCTCCCGCTGTCCGTCTGCACATGCAGTGGCTGGGATGGATTCACGCCCACGGCAGCCAGCAGCTCCAGCCGGTATGTCTCCACATCCCCTTCCGTTCTGGCCAGCACCAGCTCGGCTTCCGCCACGGCCTGCTCGGCCTGTGACGTATCAATGACCGTCCCTTCCCCGTTTCTCAGGTTGGCATCTGCGGCCCGGGCAATCGCATGGGCATTCTCAAGAGACTGGCGCACAAGCGCCACATTGTTCAGAGCAGCCGCATAACGGTAATAAGCCAGAGCCACCTTGTGGATGACCTTCTGGTGTTCACCAGTAAAGAGGATGTTCTGCCCAATGCTCTTCTGGGTCGCTTCCTCCATCACGGCACGACGTTTGCCGAAGTCGAACAGCAACCATTCCAGCCCGACCTGCTGACGTTCCAATGTGCCCTGAAGGCGGGTATTCAGACTCGCATGCTGGCCTGCCACCCGGAAGCGGTTGTGTGGCTCCAGCAGGCCATACCCCCCCATGGCTACGGCTGTCAGATGCGGCAGATAGGCCGAGCGGGCAATGCCCGTCTCTGCCGCACTGACCCGTGCTGCATCCCAGGCCTGACGTGTAGAGGGGTTGATGGACTGGGCCATGTCGATCAGATCAGCCAGATCGTAGGAATGATCCACCTGCACGGTGCCCAGTGCAGCAGGCTGCGGCAGGACACGGTCCGATGCGAGGCGGTACCCCGCAGGCATTTTCAGGACACGTCCCCCCTTCTGGCCCGGTGCCCCTTTTTCATGCCCCTCGATGATATGACCATTCACATCAACCGGTGCATTCCATGGCTGGTTGGGGGCAGGCGGCATATTCCGCATGGCCGTTGTCTGGCAACCACTCAACGCACTGCTGCAGAGAAGGGCACTACAGACCAGCACGGCCCTGCGCCATACCTTCCCCGGCTGCTGCATTTTTTTACGCTCCATGACCTGTTTCCACTCAAAACCATCCATCAGAGACCTCCTCCTTCCTTAAGGGAAGCGGTCTCTCCCCCCTTCAGTATCTGCCCCAGACGAAGAGACTGTTTCTGCTGGCTGGCAGCAATATCCCCGAACAGACACCCGGCACTCATGGCCGCACGCCGCAGGAACAGCATGTACTGCCTCATGCGATGTTTTGTCGGACGCATGGCGGCCGGTTCTATCATGACCTGCCGCAGCTGGCTCATGGCCCCACTGGCCGTTTCCTGTATCCGTGCCGCCTGAAGCATGCGCTGGTCGTGATTCCAGTCCGTGATATCCTGCGCCAGCAGGCCATCAAGCGCCTTGAGCTTTTGCAGGGCCCCACCCATCGCACTGTGTGGCCAGAACATGGTATGCACGACATATGTGATGGCCAGACCGATCAAGATACCGATGATACGGTCACGGGGCACCGTCAGGTCCGTCGTTGGCGCATATTTGGCAAGATCAGCCAGCGTGAAGGTCACGATGATCTGCAACCCAAGGTAGGAAATGCGCTGGTCGCCGGCCTTGACCCATGCCCCGATGAAAATGACCACACCCATGACCAGCATGATCTCGGCTATGTCCGTCATGTGTGGCATGAGCCATACGATGGTGCCCATGGCCATGAAACAGCCTATCAGAGCCCCGACAATACGCAGCCGCTGTTTGTCCAGCACGGCCCCCATCGTCGGCAGGGACACGATGAAGCAGGTGATGATGCACGTATGCACCCCCGGCCAGTTCAGCATCTTGTATGTGATGATGGAGAGGCAGACAGAGACGGTCCCCTTGACGGCAAAGCGGACATGCTCCGGGTCCGTAAAGGCACCAGGAAGGAAAAAGCCCGATTTCTTTTTCGGTGCGGCATTTCCGGACTGGCTGGAAGGCAGCTGCACGTCCTCGGCTGTCAGGGGCTGGTCCAGACTGTTCAGCAGGCGCTCCATCTCCTGGGCGATATCACCTGAGCAGACCTGATCCGTGCCCGTTTCGGCCGGGCGGCCACCTGTTTCAAAACACTCCGCCGCTTCTTCCAGCCGCTTGGCCAGATACGCACAATCCTCCATGGAAATGGGGGCGTTGGGCTTCAGGCAGCGTTCAACAAATTGCAGGATGCCAAAACTGTTCAGAGCTGCCCGGCGCAGGTAGGACAGGTCTTCCGGGCTCCAGCGCTGTTCCGCGGTGGCAGCACCGAGCATGCCGAACATGCCGCTGACCCCCTCACCCACGGTATCCATGACGGCATCCTGCCAGGCCTGAGGGATGTTGCGCCCCTCGCCCCGCCGTCCCAGACATTTCGCCGACAGGCGCAGCCGCTCGATGATCTGGTCCGTGAGGACATGCTCTGGAGACGGAGAAAAACAGCTCCCCACAAAGGCCATCATGCCGGCGATGATGAGAAACACACGCCATGCCGACAGAACAAGACGGGCGATACTGTCACCGCTCTGCACATTGTCCAGCGCCACCAGCATGTAGGAAAGGATCAACCCGCCAATGACACTGATCATGCCAAGGATAGTTGTCGTGCTGAGGAAGAAAAAGACGAAGCTGAGAACAAGGTTGAAAATGAGCGTTGCCAGAAAATTGTTGATTGTCGTGGCAACCCCCACATAGAGAGCCCCCGTCACACCGGAAAAGAAGATGATGTACATGACGGAGATCTTCATGTTCGCCACCCTGTTCCCCTGCCACAACGCCCCCAGGGTGAGCGTGAGCAGGGTCAACATGGGCAACTGCCATATCTCACCTATGAGGACGAGCGCCATGCATACGATGGCGGTCCGCAAGGCCAGCGCCGTGCGCCCACGGGTTGGCCTTACGGCCAACCGCCAGAGACGCATGAAGGCGTCCAGATAGGGTTTAACCATGACAGGCAGCACCATGGAGAATTTCCACGTTGGCTGTTGCCCCCAGTCTCATCAGATGTTCAGGAGCATGTTCGATCCTGATGCGCACAGGGAAACGCTGGGCAATATGCACCCAGTCCATCTGCCGCTCGACAGACGGCACACCACGTTCGCTTTCCCTCATGTAATCGGTCGTCACACCCCGGCCAATGCTCTCGACAACCCCGTGGATGGCATGGCTGCGGTCGATCATGGAATACACGGTGGCGCAGTCACCCGGACGGACCGGCTTCAGGTTGATTTCCCGGATTGGGGCAATGGCATACCACTCATCCTTGGAAACCAGCGTAAACAGGTTCTCGTTGGCAGCCAGCACCTCGCCTTCCCGAACATTCAGACTCGTCACATAGCCATCTATGTTGGCCGTCACACGGGTCTGACGCAGCTCATAGCGGGCATGTTCCACCGCCACGGATGCTTCCTGCAGCATGGCCTCGGCGTGTTTGACATCACCGACAGCCACCTGGCTGGCCTGCTGTTCGTGCTGGGCTTCTGCCAGGGCATCCACGGCAGAGTTGAACTTCGTCACGGCCTGGTCATAGACCTGCCATGACACATAATGCTGCTCGGCCAATGGCTTGAGACGGGTCACCGTACGCCAGGCAAGGTCCTTCTCATCCTCGGCCTGGTGCCGCTTGCGCTCGTTGGTTGCCGCATTGGCCATGCGGACGGCCAGAGCACGGCGGGCGTCGTTCAGGTCGGCCTGTGCCTGTGTTTCACTGGCCTCAGCCTTGTGCAGGGCAATCTCATAGGGTTCGGGATCAATCTGGTACAGCAGATCCCCCTTGTGGACGACCTGATTCTCCCGGACAGAAAGAGTCTGGAGGCGCCCACCCACCAGAGCGGCCACATGTACGCTTTCCGTATAGATGACAGCACTATCACTGTTGGGATGCTGGCCTGACCGGTGATCCACATACAGGACACCGAAGAGAGCACATAACAGCGTGGCTGCTGCAATCACGCTCCCCACCGGGAAGCGGCCTTTAATCCGTTCTTTTTTCATGAAACCGCCCCTGAATTACCCGTAGAGAAGAAGCCAGCCGACAAGCCCTATCATCGTGCCCATGGAAAGGTAGGTGACCAGATGATACCGCAACAGGCCATCAATATGCAGGATCAGAAAGACCAGCCGCAGCAGGGCGGCGGACACCGCACCGATGAACAGGCAGATGAGCCAGGCCGGAAAATACGCACCGGCCAGAGGAAAGCTCGGTGCCCCGATCCCGGCACAACCCTGCAAGGGCACCATGAGCAGGGCCAGCCCCCACCTTGGGGCTCCATGAGCCCTGAAAGAAAATACTCCGGGCAGCTTCATGCACGCTCCTGTTTCCAGCTACGGGGACAACACACAGCCCTGAAGGGCCTGCCCCCGTACATACGGAAACACCTGCCCTCGCAAAGCATCTGACCAACCAGACCACTCATCTTTTTTACACATCGAAGCGCCCGACGATACGGGAGCATGACCCCTTTTTTCAAACGAATTGAGACAACCAGCATCTCAATCCCTATAAAGTAACATTTAACAACCTGAAAAATGTTTCAGATTACCTATCCTCCCGCAGGGTCTTCCCGCAAGTGACCTTTTTAAGGCCGTGCATCCCCCGTCCTGTACAGCAGAAGGTAAAGCCGTGCCCCAAGGGCAAAGGCCGTCACACCCAGCCCGGCCGCAAGGCCGATCCATAGCCCCTCCACACCATAGCCCTGGTGGAAAGCCAGCCAGTACCCCAGACCGATCCCCACGACACCATAACTCACGATACTGATCACCATCGGAACAAAGGTATCCCCACAGCCCCGCAACGCCCCGTTGCAGACAGCCTGCACCCCGTCGACGATCTGGAAAATTCCGGCAATCTTCAACAGCAGGACGGTAGTGGCGAACGTACCGGCATCCGGTGGTCCACCAGTATAATAGAGGCGGGCGATCCAACCCGGCAGCAGCATGAGGACAAGGCCCGTCAGAATAGTCCAGGCCAGCACCAGCAACAGGGCACCGCTGGAAGCCCGACAGGCTTCTGCCCTCTTCCGGGCCCCCCGCCAGTAAGCCACCCGTACGTTCGCCGCCTGCCCGATGGCCAGACACACCATGAAAAGCAAAGAAATCGTGTTCAGTGCAACCTGATGCGCCGCAAGGCTGCGTGTCCCCAATCGCCCCGCATTGAGAGTCGTGATCTGGAACAGCAGCAGCTCGGAGGCTGCCGTGACCATCATGGGCAGACCCAGCACCAGCAGTTCCCTGAAGAGCGGCCAGTGGACCCTCGCAGGCTTCAGCAGGTGCCGGAGCTGTGGCCGCCCGAGGCAGAGAAGCAGCAGGACGAGGCTCATGGCCCAGCCCGTCAGCATCGTGGCATGAGCGGACCCGAACAGCCCATAGGCTGGCAGGCCGGACCAGCCGTGAATCAGGGCCGCATTGAGCACCCCATTGCACAGGGCCATGGCTGGCATCGTCCACAACAGCAGGGATTCCGCTCCCAAGGATGGCAGAGCCACACGACACAGGCCAAGCAGAACCAGATTGGGCCACAGGGCATAGAGCAGCACATTGATGAACTGCCCTCCCTGCCTGGTCACCATCTCCGGCTCCCCCATCAGGCTGAAAATACCGCTGGAACAGAGAAGAAGGAGCAGACATGGAATAAACGCCACCATGCCCAGCACGACCCCCGCACTGATGATGCTGCGCCTGTCATGCCCGCCCCCATGGCCATGCTCCACACCACCACGGGCATGGGACAGCAACACGCCGACTCCACCAAGCACGGCCTGAAAGGAGATCATCGTCGTGAAAAAGAAATTGTTGGAAATTCCCCCGATGGCGACTGCATCCACCCCCAGGCTGCCCAGCAGAACGGTATCCGTCACCGCCATGGCCATCTCCGAAAGCTGGGACAGCGCAAGAGGCAGGCCAACCTGCACAAGAGTGCGGATATGGGTCGGCATCCCCACAATCTGGGGGCCCTGTTTCATACGTGATGCAGACATGAGACCGTCTCTATCGCATATAAAGCAAAGTGCAAATTCTAAAAATAAATTCCCCTGTTGCACCAAACGCATCTCTGTCGCATTGAACAGACATGAGCACGCAGAAGAGCAATACAGCCCCCATCTCCCCCCGGCCCGGCCTGAGGCTTCACAACAGCCATCAGCGCACCACTGTTCCCTTCACCCCCGATGATGCCAGCAATGTCCGCCTCTATTTCTGCGGGCCAACCGTGTATGACCGGGTCCATCTCGGCAATCTGCGCTCCATGCTGAGTGCAGACGTGCTTGTCCGGCTGCTCAAGGCGCTCTACCCACAGGTTACCTACGTTCGCAACATTACCGACATTGACGACAAGATCATCCAGCGGGCACGGGAGAATGATGAAGACATCTCCCATCTGACAGAACGGACCACGAAAGACTTCCACGACGATCTTGCTGCCCTGAACATCCTGCCTCCCACTGTGGAACCCAGAGCCACCCAGCACATTCCCGACATGCTGGAGATGATCGGCCGCCTCATCACGCAGGGCCATGCCTATGAGACGGAGGGGCATGTTCTCTTCGACGTCACATCATTCCCCAGTTACGGGGCCCTGTCGGGCCGCTCGCTGGAGGACATGCTGGCCGGTGCCCGGGTGGACGTGGCCGACTACAAACGCAACCCTGGCGATTTCGTCCTCTGGAAACCTTCCCGCAACGATGAGCCGGGCTGGGACAGCCCATATGGCCGTGGCCGCCCCGGCTGGCACATTGAATGCTCTGCCATGGCAGAACGCTATCTTGGGGAGAGTTTCGACATTCACGGCGGTGGAAACGACCTGCTTTTTCCCCACCACGAGAATGAACGGGCACAATCCCTCTGCTGCTATCCGCATGGCCATTTCGCCCGGCACTGGGTCCATACCGGGATGCTGCTCTCCAATGGTGAGAAGATGTCCAAATCCCTGGGCAACTTCCATACCATCCATGAGGTGCTGGAACGTACTCCAGCCGAAGCCCTGCGGCTGCTCTTTCTTGGCTCCCATTACCGCTCCACGCTGGACTTCACATGGGAGAAGCTGGACGAAGCCCGCCGCATCATGGACCGATTCTACCGGGCGCTGGAGAAAACGCCACCAGCCAGCACGGACAGCATTCCGGCCGACATTCTGGAAGCCCTGTGTGACGACCTCAACACGCCGCTGGCCCTCAGCGCTCTCCACCGTTACGCCGATGCTGCGCTGGAAGGCCAGCAGAGTGCTGCGAACCACCTCTGGGTCGGCGGGCAGCTGCTTGGGCTGTTCACCATGAAACCGGCAGACTGGTTCCAGGGAGGGACAGACCTTGACCCCGCCACCATTGAAGCCCTGATTGAAAAACGTCTGGCCGCCCGCAAGGCCCGTGACTTTGCACTGGCCGACCAGATACGCAACGACCTGGCAGAACAGGGCATCCTTCTGGAAGATGGACCTGTCGGCACAACATGGCGGAAAGGATAAGTCATCCCATGACAGGCCGTAATGGTGGAGCTGATCTGGCTCCGCCCGCTCCCTTTGACCCCGTCGTCATCCTTGTCCGCCCGCAGCTGGCTGAAAATATTGGGACCACCGCCCGGGCCATGGCTAATGGCGGGCTGTTCCATCTCCGCCTCGTGGCCCCCCGTGACGGCTGGCCGCAGCCCCGGGCCTGGTATGCCTCCTCCGGTGCCGACCGCATCCTTGAAGAGGCCACGGTCTTCGAGACGGTGGATGACGCCATCGCCGACCTCCACCGTGTTTTTGCCACCTGTCCACGCCCCCGCCACATCATCAAACCGGTCATGACAGCCCGTGGAGCGGCAGCAGAACTGCGGGCCACCAGCAGCCGGAAGCTGAAAAGCGGCATCCTCTTCGGTCCCGAACGGGCAGGGCTGGACAATGAGGACATGGCCCGGGCGGACACACTCATCCGCTATCCGCTCAATCCCCGCTTCATGTCGCTGAATCTGGCCCAGGCGGTGCTGGTCATGGCCTACGAATGGTACCTGACCGAAGATACGGTACCGGAGCAGTATCTCATGACCAACGAGACGCATGTGGCAACCAAGGGCGAGGTGGAAAATTTCATGACCCACCTGCTGCGGGATCTCGATGAGTGCGGTTTCCTCCACCACGAGCAGAAAAGGCCGGGCATGATCCGCAACCTGCGCCATCTTTTCGCCCGTGGAGAGGTAACGGAACAGGAACTGCGGACCCTGCATGGTGTCGTGAGCGAACTCTCACGGGCCCGGAAAATCCGCCATATGAAATGACCCGTCCCGGTCTGCCCGGCCAGATTCCGGGCAGGCAGCATCCCCATCCCTCCATCCTGCCATAGGCTCCCCATGCATCTGAAACTGCCAGAAACCCTGCTCCACCAGCATAAGACGGCACCACAGACACCGGGTCTGAGCCTTCTCTCGCAGGACAACATCCTGAACATCGTCACGCGCAGGAAAACAAAGGGCCGCCTGCTGGGAGACATGTATCACAACTGTCTGACCATGGGGTGGCTGCCCTTCTTTGCCACGATGACAGCCGCCTATCTGCTGCTCAACCTGCTGTTCAGCGTCGGTTTCTATCTCGTGCCGCATGGGCTGAGCAACGTGCACAGTGGAAATTTCTGGGGAGACTTCTTCTTCAGCGCCCAGACCCTCTCCACAGTCGGATATGGATATATCTATCCCCAGAGCCCAGCGGCCAATGCGCTCGCCACGTTCGAGATGCTGGTGGGGGTCATCTCGACCGCCATCATCACCGGGCTTGTCTTCGCCCGTTTTTCACGCCCGCAGGCCAGGGTCCTGTTCAGCAGCATCGTCACGATCTTCCAGGAGGGGGAGAATCTCAAACTCAATTTCCGGCTGGGAAACCTGCGCAATACACCGTTGATGAATACCAGCGTGGAGGCCATTCTGGCCCGTACGCGATGCGACGAAAATGGCCATACCTCGCTCCAGCTGGAAATACTGCCACTGGTTTACAACCATTTCCCGGTTTTTCCGGTCAGCCTCTCCTTCACCCACCACATCACGGAAAGCAGTCCACTCCACGGGCTGGACAAAGCCACCCTTGAGGAACAGCAGGCTCGCATTTTCCTCATCTTCAATGCCACCGATCCCGTTTCAGCGCAGGATGTCTTCGCCCACCATACCTACATGGCACAGGACATGCTCTACGGGGCACGCTTCGTCAGCCTGCTGAGAGCCTCCGGACAGGGCCTGATGGAAGTGGATTTCAGCCTCTTCCACACGACATCTCCAGACCCGCTGCCCGCCAGGGATGAGGAGCCCATCACCGTGACAGATGAGACCTCTGCCGGGACAGACTGATGAACAGCCCGCCCCGGTCTCATCAGGTCAATGCTGCACGGCGTCCTTCAGACGATGCAGGACCCGCTCCCGCCCCATGAGCGGCAGAAGGGCTGCCAGTTCCGGCCCGGAATCCTCGCCTGTCAGGGCCAGACGCAGGGGCAGGAAGAGCGCCTTTCCCTTGCGGCCGGTTTCACTCTTCAGCACGTCAGTCCAACGCTTCCAGACCGTCCCATCCCACGGTCCTTCCGGCAGGAGACGGGCTGCTTCCTGAAGAAACCCTGCCTCTTCAGGCTGGGACGGAGCCACGATGTCCCCCTGCACGACAGACCACCAGTGAGCGATCTCCACGGCCAGATCGATATTGCCCCGGATGGCCAGCCAGAAGGCCTCATCAGCCCCTTCCGGCAGGTGAGGCCGTATCTCTTCATAGGACATGCCATGCAGGACACGGCGGTTCAGCCCCAGAAGCTGCGGGACATCGAACCGGGCCGCTGACCGGGACACATGGCCGATGTCATAGCCGCGCACGATCTCATCCATGCTGGAGGCAGCCTGCGGGTCATCCGAACTGCCCAGACGGGCCAGATAGGCCACGAGGGCACGGGGCTCGATCCCGTCATTACGCAATGTGGAAAGGGCCAGCCCGCCCAGACGCTTGGACAGCTTGCCACCATCCTGCCCCAGCAGCAGCGGCAGATGCCCGAAGGTGAAACGCCCTTCCTTCGCCCCGAGGGCCTCGGCAAGGTCAAGCTGCACGCCCGTGTTGGTCACATGGTCCTCACCCCGCAGGATGTGGGTGATGCCCATGTCCAGATCATCAATCACCGAGGCCAGCGTGTAGAGGATGCTGCCATCCGCCCGCACCAGAACAGGATCGGAAACGGCGGTCAGCTTCACATGGCAGTCCCCCATCACGCGGTCAGTCCAGCGGCGGGTGGCCCCGCTCAGCTTGAAACGCCAGTACGGCACCTTGCCGTTGGCCTCCGCCCGGGCACGCTGCTCGGCCGTCATTTTCAGCATGCCACGGTCATAAAGCGGCGGCTTGCCGGCCCGCAGACGCTGCTCCCGCTTGTATTTCAGCTCCAGCTCACTCTCAAAGCAGGGATAGAGCCGCCCCGTTTCCTTGAGGTGCTCGATCACCTCCTCATACCGGGCAAGACGTTCCGACTGGCGGGCGTACTCGTCCCAGTCCAGCCCCAGCCAGGTCAGGTCCCGGCGGATGGCTTCCTCATAGGCACTGTTGCCACGCTGCGTATCCGTATCATCCATCCGCAGCAGGAACCGGCCACCATGCCGACGGGCGAACAGCCAGTTCGCCACGGCAAGACGGGCATTGCCAACATGAAGATGCCCTGTTGGTGAAGGGGCAAAACGTACTTTCATACCGTACTCTGTTCTCATTCTCTCATGGGACGCATGGCTGCAGGACCGGTTCCCGGTCCCTTACTGCTGCCCGTTCTGACGGCGGCGGATGACCTCTGCCACGAAGGCCTCATCATCATCGTCATCCTGACCGTTCTCATCAGGCGGTCCGGCCAGCTCCTCGTCACTCACGAGGCGGCGGGGGTCCAGTGCCCGCCAGTCACGTTCCATCGGCGTGGCCGGGCTGGAAACGAAATCATCCAGTTCCGTGCTGGACTTCCATCCGTCTTCCCCAGCATCCACGACCTCGGCATTCTCGCCAAAAGCAAACCAGCTCTGCAACACATCCCGATCCGCCGCACCGGGGACACGGCACCGCTCGATGCTGTCCCGCACATAGGCCCGGGCAAAGGCGTTGGCATGGGCGAGGTCGAAGAAGCCCTTCACCTCTTCCACCACATCATCGTCACCCTCACTGGCGCCGGACTGATCCAGAATACGGACAACCCAACCGGCTTCATCCTGCTTCATGGTTGCCTCGGCCTCTGCCTGCACGGCTTCCTCGGTACTCTGCCCGCTTTCTCCGCCCCGGATTCCATTGATGAAAGCCCGTCTGGCTTCTTTATCCTCGTCATTCATCATCCGGCCCTTTCCTGAATTTTCTGAAGAAGGAACTCACGCCCGATCTTCACCCTCGGCTCACCGTCGTAGGAAACAATATCAGCCGTGGCGTAGGTTTCTGACCAACGATCCGGCAGGAACGACCCCGTCCCCACAATGTCGATCGGTGCAGAAGCATCATGCATGGCCGTGCATTTGGAAATACCGAACCCGGACGAAACGACAATTTTCACCTTCGGAAAACCTGCCTCATCCAACGCTTCCCGCATCCGCCAGATGGCGGCCGCAGAAACGCCCGTCCCTACCAGATAGCGCAGCTCCTTTTCCGACCGGTAGCGGCGGATGGTGCCTGGCGTGTTCCGCTCCAGCACCTCATAGGAACGCTGCGGGTCCAGCCCTTCGAGGAAGCGCCCTCCGTGCGTGTCCAGCCGCACACTCAACTCACCTGCGGCGGCCCTTTCCGGAAAGCGGCGACAGACTTCCAGCATGTCCGTCACTTCCTGCCCAAAATAGTCCACCAGCACAGTCAAAGGTTCATCAGGGAACCGCTCCACATACATTTCCGCCGCCCGCAGGGTAGACCCGGCATAACCGATGAAGGCATGAGGCATGGTCCCCAATCCACGCTCCTGCCCGAAAAAACGGGCCGTGGCATGGTTGGCATTGCCGATGAAGCCCACGGCCCCTTCCGCCTGTGCCGCCCGTGACCCCACGGCGGCAGCATAGGCCATCAGCTCCTGCATCTCACCACCGGCACAGTGACGGGCATCCATCGCCAGAAAAGGCACCTTCGGCAGGGCAAGGGCCATCTGGTAGGCGTTATGAGCTGCCACGCAGGCAGCACCCGTCTTCTGGAGCAGCAACGTCTCCAACGGCGCCAGCGCAACAAGCGACCCTGTCAGATAAAAGAGCGGATCCCCTGCTCCGACCCATGTACCTTCTGGATGCACCTCCGTGATCCTGACGGAAAAACCCTGATGACGGGCGACATTCTGCACCCATTGCAGGGCCAGCCCATAGGCCGCCACGACTGGACGGCGGACGAACACGGCATAGGTGACCTCACAATCGCCAAACTGGCTGACGATGTCCCGCATCCGCAGGAAATAGGCATCCGTCCGTCCCTCGATCTGCGGCGCATCCAACGCCTCCTGCGGGCTGCAGGCCTGCTCGAGAGTCTGTTTCCAACTCATCACGCTGTCTCCCCTGACAGAACTGGGCCGATCCTGCGCTTACGGCCGGGC
The DNA here is from genome assembly GCF_002917995.1 of Parasaccharibacter apium. Classification (NCBI taxonomy): domain Bacteria; kingdom Pseudomonadati; phylum Pseudomonadota; class Alphaproteobacteria; order Acetobacterales; family Acetobacteraceae; genus Parasaccharibacter; species Parasaccharibacter apium. The sequence continues at coordinate 125,648 of NZ_LMYH01000007.1, read as the reverse complement.
GGACACCTTCAGCGTTTTTCGAAAATACGCTTCAGCCGGTCTGAAAGCTGAAAGGCGATCTCCAGAGACTGCTCGGCATTCAGCCGCGGGTCACAGAATGTCGTGTACCGGGTCGGCAGATCGGCATCCGTCAGACACCGGGGACCACCCGTACATTCCGTCACGTCGCTGCCGGTCATCTCAAGATGAATGCCACCAGGCACCACACCGGCCTGCTCGAACACATCAAGGAAGCCCATGATCTCGTCCAGAACATGCTCGAAAGCACGGGTCTTGTATTTGTTGGACGACGTGGTGGTGTTGCCGTGCATGGGGTCACATATCCATGTCACGGTCCGGCCTGTCCTGCGCACGGCCTCCAGCAGCGGGGGCAGGAGCTCACGCACCTTGCTGTGGCCCATGCGGGAAATGAGCGTGATGCGGCCTGCTTCATCCTGCGGATTAAGGATTTCCAGAAGTTTCTGGAGGTCCTCAATGGTCGTGGTCGGCCCGACCTTGATGCCGATCGGGTTGTCCACCCCACGCAGGAACTCCACATGCGCCCCCTCCGGCTGGCGGGTACGGTCGCCAATCCAGAGGAAATGGGCCGACAGGCCATAATGGCGGCCTGTCACCTCATCCACACGGGCCAGAGCCTGCTCATACGGCAGGAGCAGGGCCTCATGAGAGGTATAGAACTCCACCTCATCGTAATGCGGGGCATTGTCCTCCACGCCACAGGCTTTCATGAAGGCCAGCGTATCCTCCACCTGGGAGGCCAGCTGCTCATAACGCTCACCCTGCGGGGAGTTGCGGACATAGTCCAGATTCCAGCGATGGATGTCATGCAGATTGGCAAACCCGCCCCGGGAATAGGCCCGCAGCAGGTTCAGCACGCCTGCCGCCTGAAAATAGCCCATCTCCATACGGGCCGGGTCCGGCCTGCGGGCCTCGGCAGTGAATTCCGGACTATTGACATTGTCACCACGGTAGCAGGGCAGCTCCACGCCATCCCGCTTCTCCACATCGGAAGAACGGGGTTTGGCATACTGCCCGGCCATGCGCCCGATCTTCACGACCGGAACCTTGGCGGAGAAGGTCAGGATGGCAGCCATCTGCAACAGGACACGGAACGTATCCCGGATGATGTCCCCGGTGAACTCCCCGAAACTTTCGGCACAAGGCCCTCCCTGAAGAACGAAGGCCTCCCCGCGGGAGGCAGCCGCCAGACGCTCTTTCAGGCGGCGGGCCTCCCCGCCAAAAACGAGCGGCGGATAGCGATGCAGACGTTCTTCCACTGCGGCAAGGGCTGCCCCATCCTCATAGGTCGGGGCCTGACGGATCGGACGCAGGCGCCAGCTGGCCGGTGACCATTGTGTCGTGCTGCTGTGCCCGTCTGACTGCTGCATCTTGTTCTCCTGCGACAAGGGAAGCGACCCTGCTCATGGGATGGGCCGCCCGTAACGTAATGGTTGGAGCTGTCATTCCAGTGGGTGATTTTATGACCGAAATGCCCGCCGAATGGTAGAGCAGGCCGCAAAATATTCAACCCGGCTCCTTTCGCCCATGCGGCCATGCCATGACCGCCCTGCGGTTCCTTCATCATTTTACCCTGAAAAGGCTTGATCATCCCGCCGCCTGAAAGGATATATGGGGGAAGGAAGTACTTCCCATCTACGCAGGAACAGAACACACATGGCTTCGCCTTTTCATTCAGTCTCCAGATGCCTGACAGCCGTGACGGCTGCCCTCGGTCTTGCGGCTCTTGTTCCGGCTGCTATGCCGGGTGCCATGGCCCAGACGGTCCACTTCAGCACCCCCTATCAGGACAACCCCGCCACTACCTCCTCAAAACAGGCTGCCCAGCAGGCACAGAAAAACGCCGTGAAAGGTGGTGAGCACTTCCGTGCCCGGGGGCATCGTCCGCCGCCGCCGGGCTACCAGGATGTTCCCTCCACGGAGTTCGAAAATGGCCCGGACCCGGAGCACGAGGCCCATCTCCGCTCCAACCGTGATGCTGTCACGGGCAGCAATCTCGGCAAATTCGGCAGCTCCTATCAGGATACCAACCCCATCCAGAGTGGCCAGGTGGGTGACGCTACCGGCAATGGCTGGGTCGCCCCGCGCGGCAATGGTTTCTGAGGGGAAAAGCGACCTGTAAACGGTCAGCCCGCCCCCGGAAAAGCCCCGTCTCCCCGCTAGGAGACGGGGCTTTTTTTCATCCTGCCCCCAGTACCTGCCCTGCTGCGGCGCCATACCCCCTGAGAAAGAACGTCCGGCTTGTCTGATACTCAAAGCGGATGATCCTGAGGCAGCCTATCCCGGCAGCAAGGTCCCGCCGGCGGGACAGCCCTCTACTGCCATGGAAGACAGTTTCCAGATGGGCCTGTTCCTGCGTGAACTCTTCCACCGTCATCGGGCTGCTTTCCTGCCCCTGTTCAGTCAGATGGATGATGTCCCGGACCATATGCTCCCCGGCGGCCAGGGCACTTGGGGGCAGACGCCCGAGCGCAACAAGGTCCCGCAGGGTCAACAGGTTCCGCCCGACCGTCATGACGGCCAGCGTGCCACGAATCATGCTGTCAACCTCATCCTGCGGGATCTGGCCCGCAAAACGGATGATCTGCTCCATCCGCAGGGTTGTCTCGTTGGTCCAGAGCCGTTGGGTCTGGGCCCGTCCCCGCAGGGGCTCTTTCAGCTTCTGAATCTCCTTGACCAGCTGCCGCCGCAACTGTGCCCATGCCTGTGTCACGGAGAAAGGCAGAACCGTGCGGAACACCTGCACACCGCTCCACAAGGCAAGCAACAGGGCAAGTGACTGGTTGAACCATGTCACCTCATCCACCCTGGCCTGATTGTCCAGAGTTAGAACCCACGGAAAGAAATTGACATAGGACGCTGCAACCCCTGCCAGAGCGGGTATACGCAGTGCCAGCCCCCCGAGGAACATCAGCACGGCAACCGGTATGGCGAAAACGGCATAGTCCGACGTGATGGGCATGACCAGGAAAACCGGAATGATGCTGGCCAGTACGGAGCAGACAGCCCCATAGAAGAAATATTTGCTGATCAGGATCATGTTGTTCATGATTGCGAACCGGGCGCACACCACGCTGAGCAGGCTCATGTAAGCCCCCCCATAGGACCATGCCGTCACCTCCCAGACAAAGGCGCCGATCAATATGGCCACGGCAGCCCGGATGGCGTTGATGGTTGCAAGCCGCCCATCCGCCTGACGTTTTATGCGATGGCGTTTCAGGGCGGGCAGTTTCCGCAGACCTGCATAGTGGGACTCCACCGCCGAGCGGAAATCAATGAGCATGATCTCCACCCCTACCCCAACAATACCCTGCTGGAGAGCATCCTCATCATCCCGGGAGAGGCAGCGTTCCAGCTCGTCATGATTTTCCTGGAGCATGGTTTCAAGCTGGCCCAGCCCAGCCATGACATGAGCCGTGTCCTGCCTGAGCAGGGCTGCGATGCCATCCAGCTCCCCGGCGACACGTTCCAGGCCGGCTGCCAGCCGGGCCGGTATGTGCGGTGCTGATGCAAGCCGGGAGCGGACCCCCACCCCACGGGCCAGCACAAAGGACACACGCTCCAGCGTCACATAGGCCTGATCCGCCTCTTCGCCTGCATGACGGGAATCAATACGGATGAATTCAAGCTGATCATTGAACCCCTGCAACGAGCCAAGAATGCGGGTCATCTCCGCCACACCCTTCTCGTCCTGACGCAGGATGAGGGCCAGAGCCGCGGCTGTCTGGCTGAGCAGGGCAGCCATACGCTGCTGGAGGTCCGTACGGGCCACCCGGTCTGCCCCCGGCACGGTGACCATTCCTGCCACCATTTCACACACCACACCCAGCAGGATGTAAGACCCGCGGGCCATGGCAATATAGAAGACCTGATCGGGATGTTCCGAAGCACCGACAGCAATGATGGCCCCGGTATAACCGGCCAGAACCATGGCATAACCCCGGAAATTCTCCAGCATGCAGGCCATGCCGGTACACCAGCCAACCCAGCCGGCCAGCAACACAAAGAAAATCCACGGATGCTGCGGGGCTACCGCTATCAGGCTGATGCCTCCCACCATGCCCAGCAGGGTTCCGGCAATGCGCCAGCGCCCTTTGGAAAGGCTCATCCCACGGGAATTCTGCGCCACGATCCAGACCGTCATGGCAGCCCACTGGGGCGATCCCATCTCCATCCAGAAGGCGATGGCAAGCGCCACAAGCGAGGCGATGGTCGTCCGCAGGGAGAACAGAACGGCACTCAGGGTATTCGGCTGTAACTTGAGCCAGTTCATGATCCGCCCTGTCCTCCTGCCAGCCCGATCAGTGGCGGTCCACCAGACGGGTGGGCGTCCTCATCGTCACGAACTCCTCTGCTGTGCTGGGGTGCAGGGCCACGGTCTGGTCCAGCTGCTTCTTTGTCAGCTTCGCCGTCACGGCAATGGCCAGCATCTGGATGATCTCAGGAGCATCCGGCCCGACCATGTGGGCACCCAGCACCACATCACTGTGACGGTCCACCACCAGCTTCATCAGTATCTTCCCTGCCCGTTTGGGCAGCGTCTGCCGCATGGGGGTGAAGCGGGACGTATAGATGGCAAGATCATGCGTTTTGGCTGCCTCTTCCTCGCTCATCCCCACGACACCCACGGGGGATGAGAAGAAGACGGCCTTCGGCAGGGTCTCGAAGGACCATGTCCGCCCCTGCGGATTGAAGAGCTGCTCGGCCAGCATGTGACCTTCCGCAATGGCAGTAGGCGTCAGGTTGTACTGATCCCTGACATCCCCGATGGCATAGATGGAGGGCACATTGGTCCTGCCATCCACCCCCGCCACGACATGTCCTTTCTCCACCGCCACACCTGCGGCATCCAGCCCCAGAGAATCCACGGCAGCCCGGCGCCCCGTAGCCATGATGACCGCATCGACCTCGTAAGAGGCCCCGTCATCCATCACCAGACGGACGGCCCTGCCGCCACCAATATCCTCCAGACGGACCGGCGAGGTGCCCGGATGCTGGGTGATGCCATGCAGGTCGATCAGCTCCCTGAGATGCGTACGGACTTCCTCATCAAATCCACGCAGTGGCAGGGGCTGGCGGTAGAACAGGTCCACCTGCGAGCCCATGCCCGCCAGAATCCCGGCGAATTCCACCCCGATATAACCGCCGCCAATGATGGCAACCCTCTGGGGCCGCTCGGGCAGATGGAACAGCTCATCAGAGGTGATGGCCAGCTCAGCACCCGGAATATCCAGCCGCACGGGGGTGGAGCCGGGTGCCAGCACGATCTTCCTGGCCCGGATGCGCTGGACCGGAGCCTCCGGTGCCAGAACGGACGGGCCGATCTCCAGCGTATTGGCATCCAGCAGCCGGGCATCACCCGTGTAGAGGTCGATCCCGGCCTTCTCCAGCATGGAGACATAAATGCCATTCAGCCGCTCGATTTCCCGGTCCTTGGCGGCAAGGAAGCCGTACCAGTCAAAGGAGGACGGGCGCTGCACATCCCAGCCGAACGCCGGGGCATCCTCGATCATCCGGCCCGTTTCGGCTGCATAGACCATCAGCTTCTTGGGAACACAGCCCAGATTGACACAGGTACCACCCCAATGTCTGCGCTCGGCAATACCCACACGGGCACCATTCTGGGCTGCAATGCGGGCGCAGCGCACCCCGCCCGACCCCGCACCGATCACAAAGAGATCATAATCCTGCATAACGTTCCTCCCACCTCTCCCCCTTCAGCCAGGGGAAACAGGCCCTGATTATCGCCACACCTGCATGACCCGTTTCCACCAGATAGCAGAACGGGCAGGCCCGAGGGGCTTCACCGATGCGTGAGGGGCCCCGCCACACATCGCCTACTCATACCCGCTCGAACCTGCCCGCTTACGGGTCCGCTGATTTTACAGCCTCGCCTTTACCGCTCGGCAAAAGCCTTTTCGACCACATAGGAGCCCTGACGGCTCATGTTGCCTTCCTCAAAGCCACGCTCTTCCAGCAGCTTCTGGGTATCGGCCAGCATCTCCGGGGACCCGCAGATCATCACGCGGTCATGCTCGGGGTCCAGCTCGTCAATGTTCAGGTCACGGAAGATGCGCCCGTTATTGATCAGGGCCGTGATGCGCTCCTGCACGGGGAACTCCTCACGGGTGACAGCCGGATAATATTTCAGCTTGGCGGCCACATCCTCACCGAGGAACTCATGTTTGGGCAGGATGTTCGTGATGTAATCACGATAGGCCAGCTCGCCACGCTCACGCACCGTATGGGTGAGAATCACGTTCTCATAACGGTCATAGGCGTCCGGGTCCTTGATGAGGCTCAGGAACGGCGCAAGACCTGTCCCGGTGGAGAGGAAATACAGATTGCGGCCCGGCTTCAGGTTGTCCAGCAGCAGGGTCCCCACCGGCTTGCGGCCGATCAGCACCGTGTCACCCACCTTGACGTGACGCAGGCGGGAGGTCAGCGGGCCATTCTCCACGGCAATGGAGAGGAACTCCATCTGGTCCTCATAGTTGGCGGAAGCAAGAGAATAGGCACGCAGCAGCGGCTTGCCCTCCACCTCGATGCCGATCATCGCAAACTGGCCGTTGGAGAAACGCAGGCCGGGGTCACGAGTCGTGGTGAAGCTGAAAAGGCGGTTCGTCCAGTGATGGACCTGCTGGACCTTGGCCGGGTAGAGGTGACCATATTCCTTGGTCGGTTCGGCAAGGCGATACTGGCCCTCATGCCCTTCAAAGGGGACAAGGCCGGTCAACGGCTCATCAATCACGGGTGTGGGGGCGGATTCAGCGGGGTAAGGCGTGCTCATGATCCGTCGTCATCTCCAGAAATGCAAAAATCACATCATGTTCAGTCAACAGGGCACGGCACCACCCGGAGACCGGGGGCACCGACCGGCATGTTCGACAACATGCCTTTCTTTTACCCGATTGTCACCAGAAACGGGACGCCATGCCCCCTTTTCTCTTGACTTCCCGGCCCTGCCCTCCTGAAAACACCTGCATGACAGACAGTTCCCAGCCCCACGATCCCTCCTCCTTCACCCCCGCCTCCCCGGCAGAACGTGCCCTCGAACAGGCTGAATCTGCCTTTGGGGCGCACCTGGCCATCACCCCACGGGAACGGGCCTCCCTCCTGCGGCAGGTCGCCCGCCGGCTGGGAGCCGACAAGACGGAGATCAACGAGGCCGAGCTGCTCCATGCGCTCTGCCAGGTCCGCCGCCGCAGCTGGGCCAGTGGCATGATGAACCGTGCCCATCGCAACGGAGATGTCTGGGTCCGCAAGGCCGATGTCCTTCTGGCGGCCGAACGCATCAGCGATCCGCTGATTGACGAGAACGGCCAGAACGCCGTGCTGGAAAGCGTGCTGGAAGAACGCTGGCGGGACATGGCAGACACCCCCCTGCGGGTGCTGGACGACATGCGGGCGGACTTTGCCGATGTCGGCACCTTCCTCTCCGGCACGCAGATTGAACGGCTCTCCCACAGCATCGCCCGGGCCTTTGGTGGCGTGGACCTTGGCTTCGAGGATGAGATGATCCTTGAGGAGGAACGCCGGGCACGGGAGCAGCAAGATATCCGGGCCAAGGCCGAAGCCCGCCGGGCACGGGAACTCCAGAAGATCAGGGACTGGGAAGCCACCCTTGTCGGCTTCGAGAAGGTTCCTGCCCTGCTGCACTGCTCCCGCCGGGAGGCCCTGCGCTGGATCGCCGAGAACCGCATCCCCGTCGCCAAGCGGGACATGCAGCCGGACGGGCTGGAAATTTTCCATTTCGACCCGGCAGAGCTGAAAAAATGCCGCCCCCTGCTCAACAGCTGGCGACGTGGCACGGGCCAGAAGGAGAGTGACGGCTATGATGACAGCCCGCAGGCCCGCAAGGGCAATGCGGCCATCGCCCGTGTCGCCGCACTGGACCGCTTCGCCGCCCATTTCCGCACTGCCCGTGCGCTGAAACGCCGCATCACGCTGGTGACCGGCCCTACCAATTCCGGCAAGTCCCACACGGCGCTGGAGGCCCTCGCCCAGGCAGAGAGCGGTCTGGCCCTCGCCCCCCTCCGGCTGCTGGCCCATGAATTCCGGGAAGCCATGCTCAGCCGGGGTGTTCCGGCCTCACTGACAACCGGAGAAGAACGCATCATCGACCCCACGGCCCGCCATCTGGCCGCCACGGTGGAGATGTGCCCCTTCAGCAACCCTGTTGACGTAGCCATCATCGATGAGGCCCAGATGCTCAGCGACCCGGACCGGGGAGCGGCGTGGACGGCCGCCATCATGGGCGTTCCGGCACGGCACGTCTTCATCCTCGGAGCGGCGGACTGCATCCCGCTCGTCAAGCGCATTGCCGAACTCTGCAATGACCCGGTGGATGAGATCCATCTGGAGCGCAAAAGCCCGCTCCGCCCCGCCGGAACACTGGCCCTGACGGACCTGCGGGCCGGTGATGCCCTCATCGCCTTTTCCCGCCGGGACGTGCTGGACCTCCGGGCCGAACTGATGGCCCATAACCGCCGGGTCGCCGTCATCTATGGTGCCCTAAGCCCGGAAGTCCGCCGGGCCGAGGCCGCCCGCTTCAACCGGGGTGAAGCGGACATCCTCATCGCGACGGATGCCATCGGCATGGGCCTCAACCTCTCCATCCGCCGGGTGGTGTTCAGCACGCTGCGCAAATATGACGGACGGCAGACACGCAACCTTGTCTCGCAGGAAGTCAAACAGATCGGTGGACGAGCAGGCCGTTTCGGCAAGCATGAGGAAGGACTGGTCTGCGTGCTGGAAGGGGCAGGCCGCCCCAGCTTCATCCGCCAGATGCTGGACGCTCCGCCGGAACCCACGCTGGAACTCCGCCCCCTCGTCCAGCCCGATGCGGACATCGTGCAGGCCGTTGCGCAGGAAATGGGATCAGACAGCCTTTACGGCGTGCTGACCCGCATCAAGCGGGCCGTCCTCCGCCCTGATGACCCAAATTACCGTCTTGCCGACATGGAGCAGGCTCTGGAAATTGCCGCCGCACTGGAAGGCGTGGACGGGCTGGACCTCTCCACCCGCTGGACCTACGCCATGTGCCCGATCAACACACGGGACAACGGCATCCCCCGCCTTGTGGAATGGGCCGCCCTCCATGCCCGTGGGCAGCGCATCTTCCCCCCCGGCACGGGCCGCCTCCCCGCTGCCGCCACGGCGGGACGGGAAGAGCTGGAACGGGCCGAGAAACGCCATCGTCGCCTTGTCACATGGCGGTGGCTGGCCATGCGCTTCCCGGAGAACTATCCGGAACTCATCGTTGCCGAACGCAATGCCGCCATTCTCGATGAATGGATCGAACAGGTTCTCCGCACCCAGAGCCGGATGCGTGAATCCTCCCGCCGTCATCAGGGCCGCCGGACTGGCCCGCCTCCCGGGCGGCAGGAAAATCATGGTCGGCCCAAGGGAGCACGAGGCAAGAAAAATTACAAAAAAGCAAAATAAACCCAATGTAAATTAGGCATTAAAGCATTTTAAAAATAAATAAAAACAATAACGATATGGTGTAAATAGGCCATATCGTTATCGAAAACATTATCCTGTGCAACCCAGACACTTTTCTTTCTAAATGTTTCACATCCATTTTGTACGTAAATTGACTGAGATTGTTAATTTCAGATGATTCATTATATAATTTTCTAAACAGACGCTCCTGCCTAAGATAATAGGCGTCTAAAATCCATAGAACAACAATGATAACAGCGTAACACGTTATTACCTTCCACGACAGTTGCACGTTATTAGGGTGCGCTGCCAAGTAGGCTACAGCACCAGCAAGAAATGTCACCGTCCCCATTTTAATAGCTTTACAGTGATCGGATAGGCGCGAAACAATCGCCTGTATGAAAGAAAGATACTGTCGCTTATCTTCCATTGTGGGTTTAGATTGTATAGCTTTAGAAAAAGGATTTGTTTTTTTATTTAAGAACATTATAATGAACCATTGCCTTTTCATGCGGGGAGGCATAGAGTAAACAATTTAAGAGAGTCTGTCAATATGTACAAAGCCATCAATCTTCTTGCCAAAGACTATAATAGTAAATCTCCAAGGAAAATAAATTGCTATAATGAATTCTCGACAATAACATATCTTTTCAAAAATGGAGAATATAATGTAAATGAGATAATAGACAAACATTTGTCAACAGAAGAACATTTTGATTTTTTTATCTCGCACTCTCACGAAGATATGGAGCTGGCTCTTGAGATTTCAAATTTTTTAAAAAAATTTGGCATAAAGTGCTTCATAGATTCCATGTACTGGGATTGTGTATACGATGTCCTACGTGACATTGATAGTAAACATTGTGTTTCCAAATATGATAAAAATGGTGAGATTGATACATTTAACTATAAGAAAAGGAATGCTACCACCGCAGCAGTTTATTCTATCCTGACAACACAATTATCAAAGGCTATGGACAAAAGTGACTGTATTATTTTTATAAATACAGAAAATTCTCTACTCAAAACAAACGATCTAAGAAGTAGTACTTATTCGCCATGGCTATATCATGAAATTTCTATGACATCATTGCTACAGAAAAAAATACCTTGGTATATGCTATCAAAAATGGGAGATTCACGAGATACATCTATCAGTTCTGAAGATTTTTTAGCCGAAGATCAGGTAGTTGCTAAGTTTAGATTCGATCTATCATCCGAAATAAGAAATATGCCTTCAATTCATTGCAAGGAATTTTTTGATTTTTTTCAAAAACTTGGAGTCCCATCAAATAGAAGAAAAACTATGAGGTATTTTTTTGAAACAATTGATAACAGTAAAATATGAATAGATAGTTCCACACAAAAAAACGGGCGTGCCTTGTGAAAGGCCCGCCCGTTCCTGTTTCAGGTCAACCTGTCAGCCTCAGCGGCTGGGAATGGTGACCATGGCCCCCTTGGCAGACGCTGTCTCTGCAATGGCATGAATGAACTGGAGCATCGAAAAAGCCAGCTTGCTGGCCAGATCATCCTTGGCAATCCAGTACCATGATCCCTCATACTCGACGGAGGTATAAGCCTGCTCGTTGCTGGGTTTCTCCGGACTGCAATGAATGATGATGGCCGGCTGCGGTTCGTTCGGACCACGGACCACGGACGGAGCCGTGATCCCCTTGTCCACCATCTTTTTCGGCACTTCCATCGTGCTCGCAACGTCTTCCCAGATCGACAGCATGGAACGTGTCACCATCGCCACCTGGCCCGGATGATCCGCCGTACGGCCATAGATGACCTCGGCCTGTTCACAGCCCGGCGGAAGCTGGAGAGCCTGCCGCACCTGCCCCTGAAGCTCGGTAATCTCCGGCGCACTGCTGTGGGGCAGCAGGATGAAGGTCCGTTCTGGCTGAGCGGGTTGCGTCTTGGTTGCCGGTGTCGGCGCAATGCTCCGGATACTCAGCGCATTGCCTGCCTGGAGTTTCCGCAGTGCCCGCAGCAGATAGGTGAAACGGATGGAAGCTTCCTTGCCTTCCGTCCCGGCAATCGTGCTGGTCGTGTTGCTGGCTGGACCGATGGACTGCATCGTCATCTGCAACAGCGTATCGACCGGCAGACCGCTGGAAATCAGCGGCAGAAGCGTCTGCGGTGAGATGGGCCGCAGGATGTTGACCGAGAACTGCATCCCGGAAACCGGCTGATACGTCACCGTCGGGCTGTCACTATAGGAATAGCCCAGCGAGCCGCCCAGTGTTCCCCCGGCACCCTGAATCCAGGGCGTGCCGCTGATGTTCGCACTGGTATTCGTCTCTGCCGTATAGGCCGAGATGATCTGTGTCGGTTCGATCAATGTAGGTGACAGGGAATAGCGGAGCTGCACGATGTTGAAGAGCATCTCCTGATTCTGCTGCCGACTCATCTCCTTCTCATAATCCAGCCGGTCGCGCCGCATGTTGTGTGGCCCGATAGATGATGAGCAGGCAGACAGGGCCAATGTACCCACAGCAAAGGCACATCCCAGAGAACGAAGCAGTGTCATGAGTTATCCTGAAAAACAAAATATGCCAGAGCGTCCATGCCGCCTGCACATGATCAAGTCCACGACATCTATCACAAGCCCCCCGCCACTGACCAGCAAGCAGGCTCATGACTCAATGGAAATATTTTTCAGGCCTCAAGCACCATCAGGCAATCATCCATATCCCAGCCGATACGGATGATCCCTCCTGCTTTCTCAGGCCCGGATGACGTCCAGACCACCCATGTAGTGGCGCAGAACCTCCGGCACCCTGATGCTGCCATCTTCCTGCTGGTGGACTTCCATCAGGGCGATCATGACCCGGCCCACAGCAAGGCCGGAGCCGTTGAGGGTATGGACGAAAACCGTCGTCTTCTCCCGGCGCATCCGGGCATTCATGCGGCGGGCCTGAAAATCCCTCGTGTTGGAGCAGGACGACACCTCACGCCATGCCTGCTGCCCCGGCAGCCAGGCTTCCAGATCGTACGTCTTTGCCGCACCAAAGCCCGTATCCCCGGCACAGAGCAGCACCCGGCGGAAGGGCAGGCCCAGCCTTTCCAGCACCGTTTCGGCAGCACGGGTCATGCGCTCATGCTCCGCGTCGCTCTCCTCCGGTGCCACGACGGACACAAGCTCACATTTGGTAAACTGATGCTGACGGAGCATCCCCCGCACGTCCCGCCCTGCCGACCCGGCCTCGGACCGGAAACAGGTGGAAAGGGTCGTCATGCGGCGTGGCAGGCTCTCGGCGGGCAGGATGTCCCCCATGACGGAGGCCGTCAGCGGCACTTCACCGGTCGGGATCAGCCAGCGGCCATCATCGGTATGGAAGGAATCCTCGGCAAATTTCGGCAGCTTGTCCGTGCCATACATGGCTGCATCATTGACGAGCAGAGGGACAGTCACTTCCTCATAACCGAATTCACCCGTATGGGTATCCAGCATGAACTGCCCCAGTGCCCGCTCCAGCCGGGCCAGTGCGCCCCGCAGCATCACGAAACGGGACCCGGCGATCTTTCCCGCAGAAGGGAAGTCCATCAGGCCCAGAGCCTCGCCCAGCTCGAAATGCTGCTTCGCCTCGAAAGCGAAGGACGGCACCTCCCCCCGCTGATGCACGACCACATTGTCGTTTTCATCCCGGCCATCAGGCACGTTTACATCCAGCTGATTCGGCAGCTGCTGGAGTACATCATCGATACGCTTCTGTATCTCATTGGCACGGGCTTCCAGAGTGGCGATCTGGTCCCGAAGGGCAGCACCACGAGCCTCAATCCCAGCCGTATCCTCACCTTTGCGCTTGGCCTGTCCGATTTCCTTGGCCAGCCCTTTTCTCTGCCCCTGTGCCTCCTGCAACTCGGCCAGGGCGGCACGGCGCTGCTCATCCTCCTTCACGAGGGATTCAGCCACGGCGGGCAGGCCACGACGGGCAAGGGCGGCATCAAAAGCGGCGGGGTCTGCACGTAGGGCTTTGAGGTCATGCATGGGTCGGGATACTCCGCTGGGTCTCTACAACTGTCAGGGTCTGTCTATACCAGTTTCCCCTGCCGGGGAAATGTCGCCTTCAGGCGGCGTCCCCACGCTCGGGCAGGGCCTCATCATCGTCATCGGCCGTAACCGGCTTCGGCTCGACCATGCGGGCGGCAAGGATGGACACCTCGTACAGCCCGACCAGCGGTATGGCCAGCCCAAGCATGGTGATGGCATCCGGCGGGGCGATGACCGCCGCAATGGCGAAGGCACCTACATAGGCATAACGGCGGATGCGCCGCAGCAGGGCCGTACCCACCAGTCCGGCCCGGACCAGAAGGGTCAGCACCACAGGCAGCTCGAAACAGATGCCAAAGGCCATGATCATCTTCGTGACCAGATTCAGATATTCCGACACGCGGGCCTGAAGTTCGATCCCCATCTGGTTCTCACCACCAAGCTGCTGGAAGGACAGGAAGAACTTCCACGCAAACGGAAAGACCAGATAATAGGCCAGCGCCGCCCCGGCCAGAAACAGCAGCGGCGTGGCGATCAGGAACGGGGCGAACGCCTTCTTCTCATTGCGGTACAGACCCGGCGCAATGAATATCCATGCCTGGATGGCCATCATGGGAAAAGACAGGAAGAACGCCCCGAACACGGCCACACGCACATAGGTGAAGAAAGCCTCGTACAGGGCGGTATAGATGAGATGCGGCTGCTCGCCCTTCTGCCGCATGATGCTGGCCAGAGGCGCCGCCAGAAACCGGTATATCTCGCCGGAAAAATGATAGCAGACGAGAAAGGCCACCACAAAGGTTGCCAGAGACCAGATGAGCCGCCGCCGCAGTTCCATCAGATGATCAAGCAGGGGCATGGGCGTATCACCGGCCACGCTGCGCTCCTGCGCCTGCCCTGGCACCGTTCCGCCCCCCGGCGCCCCAGCAGGCTGCTCCACCTGCTGGGCGGGTGTCCGTGCCGTATCACCGGATGTCTCAGGCTGAACCATGCTGCGGCTCTCCTTTCATGCTCTCAGAGGGCTGGGCTACTGTCAGGATGGCCGCACGACGACCATTATGCAGGGCAATCTCCGGCGGAAGAAATGCCGGACGGTGCCAGTAGCGGGATTCCTCGATCAACCGCAGGGCTGTTGTCGGAGGAAGGATGGCCGGGGCACGCTCCAGCGCTTCTGCCTGTGCCTGCATACGGGCGTTATGAGGCTGGGCGGGGGGAGCATGGGACCGGGAGCCCCCCAACTCCTCACTGCCCGGTGCGGGCGGTGGTGGAGGTGGTGGTGGTGGCGGTGGAGGCGCCATGGGCATCCCTTCCTGCCGCCCAACATCCAGCTGCCTGTCCAGCGAGCGATCCGGGTCAATGGCCCTGCGCAGCTGCTCCCGTGGGCTGAACTGCCTGATCTCCCGCAGCTGGTCCCTCGCCTCGCTGAGATCCGCCTCCTTGACCATCTCATCAATATGCTGCTGGAACTCTGCCCCCAACCGACGGATGCCCTTTATGGCTCTGGACAGGGTCCGCATGGCTACCGGAAGGTCCTTGGGGCCGATGCAGACGAGGGCCACGATCACCAGAAGGGCAATTTCTGTCCAGCTCAGGTCGAACATCGGTGGCCATCTCCCCTCATGAAGGCTGTATGGTGTCTTCTAGCCCAGTTCCCGCCCCATCGGAAGAAGGCTCGAAAAGCAATTCCTCCCTACGGGGCAGGTCTGCAAGGCTTGCAAGGCCAAACAGTTTCAGGAACTGGGGCGTCGTTCCCCACAGTACGGGACGGCCCGGTACCTCCTTGCGACCCTTGGGCGTGATCAGCCCTTCCTCCAGCAATGTATCAAGAATGCTCTGCCCCAGCCGGACCCCGCGGATCGTCTCGATCTCCACCCGGGTGCAGGGCTGGTGATAGGCCACGATGGCCAGAGCCTCCAGTGTCCCCTGGCTCAGCCGTCTCGGCCGCTCGATCACCCGTGCCAGAGCCGGGCCGAACATGGCTCTCGTCCGAAACTGCCAGCCACCGGAAATGGCCTGAAGCTCCACCGCATGGCCCCTGTACCGCTGGGCTACCCCATCCAGCACGGCACCCGGACTGTCGGCCTGTGCCTCCAGCCCCTGCTCCCGCAGAAGCCCCACAATGCTGCTGGCCGTCACCGGCCCTGCACTGGCAAAAAGCAGAGCCTCCACGAGGCTTACAGCTCTGGCAAACTCATCCTGCCCGGCCATGTCCGGCGGGAGCTCCTGAAAGGCTGGCCCTCTCTCATTCATGCCCGGTCTCCTCTCTTTCCCGCCATTCAATAGTGCCGAAGGCCCTGTCCTGCCGCAGCTCCAGCCTGCCGCCACGAGCCATTTCCAGCCCGGCCATCAGGGCACCGGCCAAAGCAGCCCGCTTCTCCAGCGCTCCACCTTCCATCAGCTCTGGCAGAACATCTGTCAGGGACTGCCAGCCTGCCACCCGCCTGCGCCCCAGCAGGCGGGCCAGAGCCTCCCGCGCCTGCTGGGCACTCCAGTACCGTGCCACACGGGGGGAATAGGTCCGCTTGCGCCCTCCCCGCCGCCGTGCCGCCAGATAGGCCAGAACAAGGGACGGCACATCCCCCTTCAGCGGTGCCATTTCAATCCGTGTGTGATTTTCCGCCTCGGCCCGGGCGAAAACATCCCGTCCCAGCCGTGGCTGTTCCTCCAGCCAGGCGGCCGCCCGGTGCATCTGCTCCAGGTCGATCAACCGCTCATGCAGCTGGCCCGCAGCATCCTCCGCTTCATCATCCTGCTCGGCCGAGGGCAGAAGAAGGCGGGACTTCAGCCACGCCAGCCAGGCTGCCATGACGAGCCAGTCCGCCGCAATTTCCAGCCGCAGCGCCGCCGCCCCCTGCCGGGCCCGCTCCACAACCTCCAGATACTGCTCACTGAGCTGGAGAATGGAAATCTGCTGGAGGTCCACCTTCTGGGAACGTGCAAGGTCAAGCAGAAGGTCCAGCGGTCCCTCGAATCCCTCCAGCACGAGATGCAATGCGTCACTCACTGGCTGATGCTGCCACGATCAGTTCGTCGCCACGGCGCAGGCCTGTGCCTGTGCATGCAGCCGGACACAGAGCTGGCGTGCCGCCGCCCTGTCTTCGAACCCGCCTATGCGCAGCCGAATGAAGGTTTTCCCGTCCCGTTCCACCTTCCGGTAGACCGGATCATACCCTCCCAGAAGGTCGGGCAGCCTGTGGCGCAGGCGGCTCCATTCCTGCCGGGCCTGATCCTCACTGGCCAGAGCAGCAAGCTGGACCTCATACCGCCCTGCCGCACCTGTTTCAGCAGCCTTTCTGCGGGGTCCCTCAGAAGACACCATCGGAGTGGCAGGCTTTGCCCGGGCGGGTACAGGCGGCGGCAACGCCTCATCAGACACATCATCCCCAGCAGCCTTGCGGGCCGGCGGTGTCTTCCGCTTTGGCGTCTCCACCCTGCTGCTGGCCTCATCCGGGCTGTTGTCCGCCTCATCGGCCTCATCCCCAGCATCGGATGATGGCTCACGCTTCTTCGGTGCGGACACTGTGGCTGAGGACGCCCCCTTATCCGCCACATCTCCCTTTGCCGTCTGATCCGCCGTATCATCTGGCGGCAGGGACGTGCTCTGGATGTCCCCGCCCTGGGTCACGCCACCTTTTCCAGCATCCGCGTCCCCTCCGGGGGCAGCCACCTGTTTCCCGGGCGACACTGCATCCCCTGCCGGTCCGCTATTGGCAGACGCTACCTTCTGGGCCGCTTCTCCTGCCCCAGGCCCGGAGGCGGACGGTGCCAGACGACCGGCCAGCAGGCTGGCATCCGGCTGTTCAGGCGGGGGAGCCAGATGCACGGCTCCACGACCGGTCACATCGCTCTTCGTGGTGTCATCACCCATGACCATCATGCCACCCGGATCAGCCGGACGATCCTTCACAGGGTAAGGTGGCGGACCGATGACCGGAACACCAGACGGATGATGGCTGGCCATCCAGCTCCAGACCCCACCAATCCCCAGCAGCAGCGCAGCCCCGATCACGCCAAGCAGCATCAATCCCCGTGTGCCGGACTGCCCCCCCATGAGCGACGCCAGCAGGCCTGACCGTACCTCGGCCCGTTCTCCCCGAGATTCATCAGGGCGGCTGCGGGGCGGCCTGCGGCTTCCTCCCCCCAGGCGGTCATCAGCCTGAGGGGGCGCTATGTCGTTATGGTGATCGTCCGGCATGGACATGGTTCAGCGCAGCTCCTCTACGGCTTCGACACCAAGGATGCCAAGGCCGATCCGCAATGTTGAGGCAATGGCGGCCACGAGGGCCAGCCGGGCCTTGCTGGCCTCCGGTGCATCATCCTGGATAAAACGCAGGCTGGTTTCCTCACGCCCCCGGTTCCAGAGCGCATGGAAGTCCGATGCCAGATCGATGCAGTATGTGGCGATGCGGTGCGGCTCCCGGGCAAGAGCGGCAGCCTCGACCTGCCGTGGCAGGCTGGCAATGCGGCGCAGGACGGCCAGCTCCTCATCCGCTGTCAGGATGGACAGGTCCTGCCCGGCGAGCGCCTCGTCCGTCACGGCGGCGGCACCATAGGTTTCTTCTCCCAACCGCAGGACGGACCGGCAGCGTGCATGGGCATAGTTGACGTAGAAGACCGGGTTGTCCCGGGTCTGCGCCACGACGGCGTTCAGGTCGAACTCCATCTGCGCATCAGCCTTGCGGGTCAGCATGGTGAAGCGCACGGCATCCCGGCCCACCTCATCAATCAGATCCCGCAGCGTGACGAAGGTCCCGGCCCGCTTGGACATGCGCACCGGCTCACCGTCCTTCACCACACGGACGATCTGGCACATGACGACCTCAAAATCCGTCTTCCCTTCCGTCAGGGCGGCGACGGCAGCCCTCATGCGGGAGACATACCCGCCATGGTCAGCTCCCAGAACATCGATCAGCAGATCGGAGCGGGACGCCTTGCGGGCGTGATAGCCGACATCATTGGCGAAGTAGGTGTTGGACCCGTCAGACTTCCGCAGGGCACGGTCCTGATCGTCACCGAATTCGGTGGAACGGAACAGCGTCTGCGGGCGGGCTTCCCAGTCTTCCAGCTTCTTGCCCTTGGGGGGCTCCAGCACGCCTTCGTAAAGCAGGCCACGCGTCTCAAGGCTGGCAATGGCGGCATCAACCTCGCCGCTCTTCAGCACTTCGGCCTCGCTGCTGAAAATCTCGTGATGGATACCCAGAGCGGCAAGGTCATCCCGGATCATGCCCATCATGTGCTCAAGGGCTTCCGCACGGACGGTCTCGAACCATGTCTCGACCGGGGCCACGCCACCATCGGCGGATGCGAGGGAGCGGCCATGCTTTTCGGCCAGCGCCTGCCCGACGGCAATGAGATACTCACCCTGATATTGCAGGCCGCTGGGTGCCAGCTCTCCGAATTCTTCGGCAGGAATATCCGTACCGATGGCCTGAAGGTAGCGCCAGTAGGCGGCCCATGTCAGGGCGATGACCTGTGCCCCGGCATCATTGACATAATACTCCCGTGTGACCCTGAAACCTGCCGCCTCCAGCAGGTTGGCCAGCGCATCCCCCACAACAGCACCACGGCAATGACCGACATGCATCGGGCCTGTCGGGTTGGCGGACACATATTCCACATTGGCACGGCGCCCCGCCCCGAGGGTGGACCGCCCATAGGCGGCCCCACGCTTCAGCACGGCCCGGGCGACATCGTGGAACAGCTCCGGCTTCAGCGTCATGTTCACGAAGCCCGGACCGGCCATCTCCACATGGGCGATCTCCGGCAGGGCGGCCAGCTCGGCCACCAGCTCCCTGGCGATTTCGAACGGCTTGCGCTTTGCGGGCTTGGCGGCCAGCAGGGCGGCATTGGTGGCCATGTCCCCATGGGCGGCATCACGGGGAGGCGTGACCTCCACCCGGGCTGCGACATCGTCCGGCAGGTCTGGCAGAACGGCCTTGAGAGCTGTTACGACCTTCTCCCGCATGATGGCGAAAAGACAATCCGGGGATGATGCTGTCGGGGCAATGCCGGCCATATTCTGCAACTTTCTCTATCCAACCTGTCAAAATCCCCTGAAAGGGGGTCATGATCCACTACATGACAGGCCACCAGAACTGCCTGCCATCCTTGTTCCGTGCCACTATAAAAGCCACCGCCTCTTTTTGGAACAGCCCAGCAGGCACTCGCTGCCAGAACAGGCGATTCTTGCAACCTCTTACCCCAGAACGGACAGGTCCATCAGGCGGCGATGTTCCTCCATGGCGAAACGGTCTGTCATCCCGGCAATATAATCAGCCACGACACGACGTGCAGCAGCCTCGTTGCCTGCACGTCGCCGCTCCAGGGCCAGCTCCTGCCAGGGCGTGGGCAGAAGTTCCGGCTCATCCCCCAGAATGGCACATATGTCGGCCAGAGCGATGCGGGCCTTGCGGGTCATCCGCCGGACACGCCAGTGGCGATACATCCGGGCGTGAAGGAATGTGCGGATTTCCTTGTTCCGGTCTGCCATTTCCGGAGAAAATTCGACGATGGCACGACCCGCATGGCGTACGTCATCGGCATTCTGCGGCTTCAGCTCATCCAGAGCTTTCCGGCTCTGTTCAATCAGGTCGCTGACGAGCCGATTGATGACACGCCGGACCGTTTCATGACGGATGCGCTGGTCACGGTCGAACGCTCCATGCCCTGACCAGTTCAGAGACCGGGCCTCCTCGAGGCAGGTTTTCAGCAGGGGAACCGCCTCGATGTCCTCAAAACTCAGAAGACCGGCACGGAGACCATCATCAAGGTCATGCCCGTGATAGGCCACGTCGTCACAGATGGCGGCTATCTGCGCTTCCACGGAGGCATGGCTGGAGAGTTCCAGCGGGTAGCGCCCATCAAAACTGGCCAGCCACGGTGCAGGACGGCGGACAGGCCCGTGATGTTTCGCCAGCCCCTCCAGCGTTTCCCATGTCAGGTTGAGGCCGTCGAAACCATGATAGCGGGCCTCGATCTCGGTGACCTGCCGGAGGGACTGGATATTGTGGTCGAACCCGCCCCAGTCCTTCATGGCGGCCTGCAACGCATCCTCACCGGCATGACCGAAAGGCGTATGGCCAAGGTCATGCGCCAGGGCGATCACCTCCGCAAGGTCCTCGTTGACACCGAGTGTCCGGGCAATGGAACGGGAAATCTGGGCAACTTCCAGCGAATGGGTCAGGCGGGTACGGAAGAAATCCCCCTCGTGATTGAGGAAGACCTGCGTCTTGTACTGCAGCTGGCGGAAACCGGATGAATGAAGCACCCTGTCCCTGTCCCGCTGCCACGGCGTGCGGGTGCGGCTTTCCTCCTCGGCAAACTGACGCCCACGGGCACCCTGCCGCTGCACTGCGTATCTGGCCATTTCCATCTGCCATCCCCATATCCGAGCGGGCCGCACGAAGCATACAGCCTTTCCGGTTTCGATTCTTGGCGGCCGGCCTTATAGTGTCAACATCTCTCCGCCATGTATGCTGCAATGGCGTGAAATTTTGTGATGATTATGGAGATTGTCCGTGGCCGATTTTAGCATTTCAGGGGCGGCAGCTGCCCGCATTGCAGAGATCATCAGCCAGCAGTCCGAACCGGACGGCATGGCCCTGCGTGTGTCCGTTCTCGCCGGAGGATGCAATGGCTTCCAGTACCAGTTCAAACTGGTGCGGGAGAAAAAGGCTGGTGACCATCTGATTGAAAAGGACGGGGCCCGCGTGTTCATCGACCCCGTCAGCTTCGACCTTCTGGAAGGGGCCGAGCTGGACTTCATCGACAAGCTGATGGGTGCCCATTTCACCGTCAACAACCCCAATGCCGCCTCATCCTGCGGGTGTGGCAGCAGCTTCTCCCTCGCCTGACTTTTCACTCTGGAGGCCCTCCACCCCATGTCCCTGACCTTTGCCAGCTGGAACATCAACTCCATCCGCACCCGTGCCCATCTGGTAAAGGACTGGCTGGACCGTAACCCGGACTGCACCCTGCTGTGCCTTCAGGAGATCAAGTGCGAGGCGCACCAGTTTCCGAAACTCTTTGAGGAAGCCGGATTTCACGTCGCCGTGGCGGGGCAGAAGGCCTATAATGGGGTAGCTCTCATCAGCCGTGTCCCTCTGACCGTCACGACTGATCATCTGCCCGGCTTCGAGAGTGACGAGGCCCGCTACATCGAGACGGAGCTTGAAGGGGTCACCATCGGCAATCTCTACCTGCCCAATGGCAATTCAGGCGGGGACGCCGGTTTCGCCAAAAAGCTGAACTTTCTTGAGGCCCTGCACCAGCGGTCCCTGACCCTGCAGAAAGAGGAACGATCCTTTGCCTTCATCGGGGATTACAATGTCTGCCCGACAGAAGAGGATTACGCCCCCAGGGCCCTGTCCCCGGACGATGCCCTGCTCCGCCCGGAAAGCCGTGCGGGCTTCCGCCGCCTTCTCTGGTCCGGCCTGACGGACGCCCTGCGCTGCCTGCACCCTGCGGGGCGGCATTACACGTTCTGGGACTATCAGGCGGGAGCCTACCAGCGCAATTCCGGCCTGCGGATCGACCATGCCCTGCTCTCCCCCCGCCTTGCCGACCGCCTGACCGGCTTCACCATCGACAAGGACGAACGGGGACGGGAAAAGCCATCCGACCATGTGCCGGTAGTGGTCAGCCTTTCCTAGAACTCGGCTTTCACCAGCTTCCGAAACAAGGCTTCGGCCTGCTCGTGAACGTCCATGCCCGGCCTTGGCAGGGTCATGGCCTCGGCGTAAGCAAATTCGGCTTCGATCAGCTCATTCACGGCAGGGATGAAAGGGCCGCTCTGCTGCTCCCGGCTTCTGGACTTGAGGTGCAGCAGCTCCCGGATGGGCCTGAGCACGGCGGCCGGAAGGTCGCAGCCCTGACAGAGGGCCTGAAAGTTCATCGGAGGCTGGCCATGCTCATGCAGGCGCATCCAGCGTAAGGCCATGGCTGGACGAAGTGCATAGAAGAGCCGCTTGTAATGCGTGCTGCCATCCTCCCGGATCGCCCGTCTCCAGCTGTTGCGGCCCAGATTCAGGTAGTGAAGCTGGCAGCTCAGTCCAGCTTCGACCTGTCTGGCAAAAGCAGCCAGCTCATCCGCTTCCTCCCGCCACAGATAACGCACCGGGCTGACCAGCCACTCCATCAGGGTTGGGTTGGGTTTCGTCAGCAGGTTCAGGGCCTTGCGCAGGTCCCAGCCATTCACGTCCAGATCATCGGAAATGGGCAGCTCGATCACGTCCCGGCCCGGCTTCAGGGACAGGTACCAGTCCAGCCTGTGACGGTAGATGAAGCGGACATCGTAGTCACTGTCCGGTGAGGGAAAGCCCCAGGCCCGGCTACCACTTTCCACAGCGAACAGGATGTCAACATCATGGTCCCGCTCGATCTGACGCAGGATGGTCATGACCTCCTCCCGTACGGCCGGTGCAATTTCCGGCACATAATCCGGCATGATCTCATCAAAATTCATGACAGGTCTCCTTCCCTTTCTTTCCCAGAATGGGACAGAGCGGCGCAGGAAGAAACACCTGACACGAAAAAGGCCGGAGCGGATCGCGCCGCCCCGGCCTTGCCCGGATCAGATCAACAGATCAGAGAACCAGAATCAGCCCTGCTTTTCCTGAGCTTTGCTGCCACCAGCAGAGGGCTTCGGCTTGGGCAGGTCCAGCTTGAGGGAAAGTTCCTTCAGGCGGGCAGGCTCGACCGGAGCCGGAGCTTCCATCATCAGGTCCTCACCGCTCTGGTTCAGCGGGAAGAGAATGACCTCACGGATGTTCGGCTCATCGGCCAGCAGCATGACGATACGGTCCACACCCGGCGCAGCGCCACCATGCGGCGGGGCACCATAACGGAACGCATTGAGCATCCCGCCAAAGCGGGCCTCCACCACATCCGGGCCATAACCGGCGATCTCGAAGGCCCGCAGCATCACGTCCGGCAGGTGGTTACGCACGGCACCGGAGGACAGCTCCACACCGTTACAGACGATGTCGTACTGATAGGCCTTGATGGTCAGCGGGTCCTGCGTGTTCAGGGCTTCCAGACCGCCCTGCGGCATGGAGAACGGATTGTGGGAGAAGTCGATCTCGCCCGTTTCCTCGTTGCGCTCATACATCGGGAAGTCCACGACCCAGCAGAAGCGGAAGGCATTCTTCTCGATGAGATCCAGATCGGTCGCCACCTTCGTCCGCACCACGCCGGAGAACTTGACGACCTCATCCCCCTTGCCCGCTGCAAAGAAGACCGCATCACCGGCCTTCAGGCCGCAGATTTCACGGATTTTCTCGACACGGTCAGCTTCCAGGTTCTTGGCGATCGGCCCCTTGCCACCTTCCTCATCAAAGATGATGTAACCGAGGCCCCCGGCCCCCTGATCCCGTGCCCAGTTATTGAGCTTGTCGAAGAACGCCCGGGGGCGGCTGCCCGCACCCGGTGCGGGGATGGCACGCACACGGCCACCAGAGGCTGCAATGCGGGCGAACAGACCGAAGCCGGAGTCAGCGAACTGTTCCGTCACGTCCCTGATGATGAGCGGGTTGCGGAGGTCCGGCTTGTCGGACCCGTAATCCCGCATCGCATCGGCATACGGGATGCGGGGGAAGGCCCCGTCCGTGATCTTCCAGCCTTCCGGTGTGAATTCGTTGAACACGCCAGCCAGAACCGGCTCCAGCACGCTGAAGATGTCTTCCTGCGTGACGAAGGACATCTCAAAATCGAGCTGATAGAACTCGCCAGGGCTGCGGTCCGCACGGGAGGCCTCATCACGGAAGCAGGGGGCGATCTGGAAATAACGGTCGAACCCGGCCACCATCGCCAGCTGCTTGAATTGCTGCGGAGCCTGCGGCAGGGCGTAGAACTTGCCGGGATGCAGACGGGCCGGAACGAGGAAGTCCCGTGCGCCTTCCGGGGAGGAGGCCGTCAGGATGGGAGTCTGGAATTCCGTGAAGCCCTGCTCGACCATGCGGCGGCGCAGGCTGGTGATGACCTGGCTGCGCAGCATGATGTTGCGGTGCATCTTCTCCCGGCGCAGGTCGATGTAACGGTATTTCAGGCGCAGGTCCTCGGGATAGTTCTCCTGCCCGGCCACCTGGAAGGGCAGAACCTCCGCCCGGGACTGCACGTCAATCCCGCTGGCCCGGACCTCCACATCACCCGTTGGCAGGGAAGGGTTGCGCTGCCCCTCCTCACGCACCACGACCTCACCCGTCACGGTGATGACGCTCTCCACCCGCAGACGCTCGGCCTGTTCCAGCAGCGCCCCTTCGGACGGAACGACGATCTGCGTCACGCCATAATTGTCCCGCAGGTCGATGAAGAGCAGCCCGCCATGGTCACGCTTGCTGTGAATCCAGCCCGACAGCCGTACGGTCCTGCCTGCATCATCAGCACGCAGGGCGTTGCAGAAATGGGTACGGTACTGATGCATGAATTCAAACCTCGTCAATCTGTCTGTGACCCGGCTCCGCACAGGCTGTGCCCAATGCTCCGGCTCGCTACATGGAATGGCGGCCACGCCCTGAACGCAGCTCTCCCCGTAAGGGATTTCCTACCCCAATCGTGGTGGAAAAGCCAATCCTAATCAGCGCCACCACCCCGGAACCAGGGCCAGATGATGGCCTCAGAAAAGATCGTAACCCCGGTACTTCCTGAGCACATGCCGCCGGACAACATTGATGAGACGGCACTTCATGGCGTAAAGGGGCGTCTCGAAGCGGATTTCCGGCCTTATGACCGGCTTCTGCCCGAAACTGGCCAGCATCTTGGCCGTTCTGACAGACCCGAAACCATCGAAATCAAAAATCAGGTTGCGCCTCTTGGCTTCCTCGATCGCCTTCCAGATCAGCAGCATGTTCATGCCCGGCACTCTGGAGCGGCGGACACGGACGGCCTGCCAGTAGTACAGCACCCTGTCATCCCAGACGAGCAGGGCTGCCGAGACGGGCACGCCCCCATCATGAGCATAGAGCGCCATGGCCTGGTCCCGATTACGGGCCTCCGTAAACAGGTCTTCCAGCAGGGCATAGTCATGATGGTTCTGTGGCAGTTCCTGCCTGACCAGGTCGATGAACGGAGCCACATCCCCAGACTGCTGGACAGTGAGTTTTTTATCCGCCGTGCGGATGAGGTTGCGGGTCTTCTGGTCACAATCCTGCCAGGCCATGTCCAGAGTTTTTTCAGGCATGATGCGGAAGGTGAAATCCTGGTACACCCTGAACCCAGCCAGCCTGAACGCAAAGGAGGACGCATTGTCGGGGTCCAGATAGAAATGGACACCATGATATTTGGGCAGGCTGGCAACGGTCCTGTCCACGACATGCCTGATATTTTGCTCCTGGCGAAATGTTTTTGAGGGGGGCAGAGCAAAATCCGGCCCCAGCGTGCGGGTATATTTGGGCATCCTGATGACAGGAGAGCCAAGCCTCTTTTTCATTACGAAAGGAAAACGGGAAACAACCCTGCCCCCCATTTCCACATCAATGAAGGACACTGCCTGCCGACTGGCCGTAGCAAGCCACCACTCCTGATGAAAAATGGAAGTATGCGGACGAGACGGTGCAGTATCTGGCATAATATCTCAATACATGTTGTAACAAAAGAATGGATGGCGCCTCATAGCACTTGCATAATCATATAAAAATTAATTATTTTTTTAATTTTCAAATCCAGACCACATGAAACATTCATAATGTATCATTAATATTTCTTTTTGGTAAAAACAGAACTTACAATTATTGCAGAACAGATACGAAGACTCTCACTTGTACACACGGCATGAGCATGGGCTGACAGTCATGCCATCCCATGTCCCCCTCTCCCGACAAAACAGCTGCGGAAACAGAAAACGGCTGCCCTGCAGAAGGCAGCCGTTAACCATGTGGAACAAACAGGATGCAAGCCCTATCACACGATGCTTGTCCGCACCTCTTTTGCAACGAACCCATCAAAATCGACCGCAGCACGAGCCATGGCGGAAGACCGGCCAGCCGAAACCAGCGCCACCACCTTCTGCCCCCTCATGTAAGCCGCCATGAAGTCGAACCCGCTCAAGTCCCCTTCTATCAGGACCCGGTCGAACGGCTCTCCCCACCCCATATATTCCAGCTTTTTGCCGAACTGCTGGGTCCAGTACCAGGGGATGGGCATGGGCTGCCGGGACAGACCAAGAATGGTCCGGGCAGCGGCCCGCCCCTCTATCTGCGCCTGACGCCAGTGTTCAATGCGACAAAGCGTTCCTTCATGTTGGAAGGCGGCCACATCCCCCGCCGCATAAATGCCGGGCAGAACCCGCATGTCCTCATCCACAACAATGCCAGACACCCCACCATCAGCGTCCGTCCCAACATCATCAGGCAGGAAACTGCGGCATGGCTCATTGCCGACAGCCACCAGAACATGGGTGCAGGGCAGCTTCATGCCATCATCAAGCTCGATGCCCTCCACATGGTCCTTTCCGTATATGTTCACCACTTCACTATCCGTGATGAAAGCTACACCATTGTCAGCATGCAGGCGCAGCAGGATGCGCCCGACCTCCCGCCCCCACTGGGCCTCCATGGGAATGACCTGCTCCGGGGCAATCACCGTCACACCAGCCCCTTTCTGCCGCAGGGCAGAAGCCAGCTCCAGCGTGGTCAGCCCGCCACCTATCAGCACGACAGCCTGCTCCCCCGTGATCTCCTCTGCAATCTGGCGGGCATCTTGCACGCCATGCATGGTCATCACCCCGGTCAGCTCGATGCCGGGAAGATCCGGCTTCGCAGGCCGCCCCCCTGTCGTGATCAGCACATGGTCCGCACTGTAATCCCGCCCGTCAGCCAGTTCGACACGCTTTGCCGTGCAGTCCAGACTGGTGATTGTCCCCTGCACACGGGTGATCTCATGATGGGCAAAAAAAGCATCATTCAGCAGCAGCGGAGGCTGAACCTTGTCCGGCCCCCCAAGAAAAATGCCCTTGCTGAGCGATGGACGGTCATAAGGAGGCAGGCTCTCATCTCCGATGAGGATGATGCTACCGGCAAAACCCTCCTCACGCAGGGTATAGATGGCACTGGCTGCCGCCGCACCACCACCCAGCACCAGCACGGAACTGTCCTCCATGCAGGGCTCAGGAACTCTGGCAGGCAAAGGACTGACCCCGACCAGCACCCGCCCCTCCACGAGGCGGACAGGATAGACGGGCAGGCCAGAAAAGGCGACCGGCTCCTTCACCCGGCCATCCCGTACGCCAAACACCGCCTTGTGCCACGGGCAGACAATCACATCACCGTGAGCCTTGCTGTAACAGTGCAGACGCCCCCGCAGCGGCGCCCCCTTGTGCGGGCAACGCCCCCCCAGCGCATGAACCTCCCCCCCGACACGCACGAGAGCAATGGACTGCTCCTTGATGATGACAGAAAAAACCTCTCCTTCCCTGACATCCTCAACAGCAGCCACATCATACAGGGTCCGGTCCGGCTGCTGGTCCGGTGTCTCAGCGCTGGCATCAGGCCCGAGAACGGGCTGGGGGGCTTTTTCCATAACTCTCTGTCCTGTCCCTTTCTGTCAGCCCCCGGCGGTCACATAGCCTGTTCCGAACATGGGGCCATCACGGCCGGAATATGTACTCCATGATGACAAGACGGGGCCCCTGAAGGCCCCGCCTGCATCATGCTCCGTTCGGAGCCGATCTCAGAAAAAATCGTCCCTGTCGATGTCATCACCACCGAAGCCACCACCATTATCAACCGGCGCATCCTGCGGGCCAAAATCCTGCGGAGAGAACCCTGCGGCATCTGTCCCGCTTCCGGCAAACGGATCAGAATAATTGTCCCCATAATTGTTGATGATGGTCGTTTCACTGCCAAAACCATCGCCAGCACCACCGACACCTTCATGGCCATGCTCCCCGGAGAACAGACCCTCCAGCGCATGGGCCGCCATCATCCCGCCTGCGACACCGGCCGCCGTGGACAGGGCAGACCCCAGAAAGCCGGAGCCGGACCGCCCGAACATACCCGGCTGATAACCCGGTGGCGGGGCATAGCTCCGCCCCATCTCCGGCGCAGCAGCACCAGAGGCAGGCCCCCAGCCCGGTGGCAGGGAGGCCCCGCGAGGCGGTGGAGCGGACGCAGAAGCCCCCCGACCGAACAGCCCGGAGAAGAACCCACCTGACTGCTGCCCCGGCTGACTGGCCTGCTGCTGGAGCTGGGCGATCTGCCCCCTCGCCTGCTGGAGCTGGAACTCCAGATCACGGATGCGGGCCTGCGCCTGGGAGAGAGCCGCCTCCTGCACGACAGCCAGCTGCGTGATACGGTAGCGGGCCTCCGGGAAACGCTGGAAATTCTCGGCGATGAAGCGGTCTGCCTCCGGGTCGATCGGCGGCAGGGACGCCGGGCTCTGGCCATTCGGCAGCCCCACGCCTCCCCCAACACGGGCAACAAAGCGACTTATGAGATCACGTTCTTCCGAGTTCATGGGCGTGCTGTCCTTCACAACTGCTCAGCAGCCCCCGCCCGCCCGGGCGGGGCGCGACATGGGCGCTGTCTCTTCATGCCACATGATATGATACAGCTCTCCATCCCCCGCAAGGGTCTTGGCCCCCTCTTCTCCCGGCAGAGGCCCACAGAATGCACCTGCCGTAAAGACCATCTTAAGAAACCACCCTGCACGGCGGCAACTTCTTTACCCTCTCCCACCCCTACCCGCTGGTGATCCGGCCTCTCATCCTGTAATATGCAGACATCTTTACGTTAATGGAGCCTAGTGAATTGTCCACATCCCGGCCCCCCTGCTTTCAGGATCTGATCCTGCGCCTTCATCAGTTCTGGTCACAGAAGGGCTGTGCCATTCTCCAGCCTTACGATACTGAACTGGGTGCGGGTACACTGTCCCCTCACACGACCCTGCGGGCACTGGGCCGCAAGCCGTGGGCTGCCGCCTATGTGCAGCCCTGCCGCCGCCCGTCCGACGGCCGTTATGGCGAGAACCCGAACCGCCTCCAGCATTATTACCAGTATCAGGTGCTACTCAAACCCACCCCGCAGGAAAGCCAGGACCTGCTGCTGGAAAGCTACCGGGCCATCGGGATCGACCCGGAAAAGCACGACATCCGTTTCGTGGAGGATGACTGGGAAAACCCCACCATCGGGGCCTGGGGGCTGGGCTGGGAGGTCTGGTGCGACGGCATGGAAGTCACACAGTTCACCTACTTCCAGCAGGTTGGTGGCATCCCGACCGTCGTTCCCTCCACCGAGCTGACCTACGGGCTGGAACGTCTGGCCATGTATGTGCAGGGGGTCGAGAATGTCTATGACCTCGACTTCAATGGCCGGGGCCTAACCTATGGAGATGTCTTCCTCCGGGCAGAGCGGGACTATTCACGGCACAATTTCGAGCTGGCTGATACGGACATGCTTCTGGCGCAGTTCCGGGCAGCCGAGGCTGAGTCCATCCGCCTCTCCGAAGCTGGCGTGGCCCAGCCCGCCTATGACCAGTGCCTGAAGGCCTCCCATCTGTTCAATCTGCTGGATGCCCGGGGGGTCATTTCCGTTTCGGAACGTGCCTCCTATATCGGGCGTGTACGCACGCTGGCCAAAGCTGCCTGCGAAGCATGGCTTGCTGGAGACGAGGAGGAAACCACCCATGGCTGAACTGCTTCTTGACCTCTTCTGCGAGGAAATCCCCTCCGGGATGCAGGCCCGTGCTGCCGAGGACCTCGCCCGCCTGCTGGAACAGGCCCTCGCCGATCTGAACCCCCGCAACATCCGCAGCTTTCATGGTGCCCGCCACATTGCGGCCAGCCTCGAGGTGGATGAGAGCATCCCCACCCGCACCATTTCCGAGCGTGGCCCCCGGGAAAATGCCCCGGAAAAGGCCCTTGCCGGGTTCTCCCGCAAGCATGGCGTCAGCCCCGATGAGCTGACGAAGGAAAACGGTTTCTGGGTTCTCAACCGTACCCTGCCTCCGGTCAGGGCGGCGGAGCTGGTTGCCGAACAGCTGCCGGACCTCCTCTGGAAGTTCCCGTGGCCCAAGGCCATGCGCTGGGGCAATGGCTCCCTCTTCACCTGGGTACGCCCGCTCCATCACGTTGTCTGCCTGCTGGATGGCCAGACCGTTCCCTTCACCCTGGCCCGTCAGGATGACGACGCCCACGGGCTGAAGAGCGGCAACGTGACCGAAGGCCACCGCATCCTCTCCCCCGGCACGTTCACCGTCACCGGCACGGAACAGTGGCTGAAGGAGCTGGAAGCCCGCCACGTCGTCATCAACGAGGAGAAACGGGCCGATCTCATCCGTCAGGGTGTCCATGCGCTCGCTGATGAGAAGGGGCTGGCGCTTGTCGAGGATGAAGGGCTGGTCCGTGAAGTCAGCGGGCTGGTGGAATATCCCGTGCCCCTGCTGGGCCGCATCGATGATGCCTTCATGGACCTTCCACCGGAAGTCATGCAGGTCTCCATGCGGGTCAACCAGCGGTACTTTGCCCTGCGCACGAAAGACGGCAAAGCCGCTCCCTATTTCGCCTTCGTGGCCAACCAGACCTTCAGCGACGGCGGCACGCTCTGCATCGCCGGGAATGAACGTGTCCTGCGGGCCCGCTTCGCCGATGCCCGCCATTTCTGGGACCTCGACCGCAAGACGAAACTGGCCGACCGTGTCGAGGCCCTGAAGCCCGTCACCTTCCATGCGAAACTGGGCACTCAGGAAGAGCGGGCACGGCGCATCAGCACTCTGGCAGGCATCATCGCCACGGCCATGCAGCTGAGTGACGCACAGGTAAAACACGCCGAACGGGCCGGTCTGCTCGCCAAGGCCGACCTGACGACCGGCATGGTCGGTGAGTTCCCCGAGCTTCAGGGCGTGATGGGCGGCTATTACGCCGCCCATGATGGTGAAGCCCCGGAAGTGGCCCAAGCCGTTGCCGAACATTACATGCCCCGTGGATTGCAGGATGGCACGGCCAGTGCTCCCGTCTCTGTTGCCGTCGCTCTGGCGGACCGGCTGGACATGCTGGCGGGGTTCTTCGCTATCGGGGAAACCCCCACCGGCTCTGGTGATCCTTATGGTCTGCGCCGTGCCGCCCTTGGGGTGATCCGCACCATCCGGGACAATGGCCTGCGCATCGACCTCGGCAGCCTGCTTTCCAGAGCAGCTGAGGCCTATGCCGGGAAGGAGGGCAAAGATTCCGCTCTGGGTGAGCTGGAACCCTTCTTCACCGACAGGCTCCGGGTCCAGCTCCGCAATGAAGGACGCCGTCACGACGTGCTGGATGCCACGCTGGCCGTCACACAGGTGCAGGAAAACAGGAGCCTCTTCACCGATCATCTGGATGGCGACCTGGTCCGCCTGCTCAGCCGTGTGGAGGCCCTGTCCGACATGATGGGCACGGAAGACGGGCAGAACCTTCTGGCAGCCTACCGCCGGGCCACGAACATCCTGCGCATCGAGGAGAAAAAGGACGGCCCGCACCATCAGGCCCCTGAAGCGGCACTCTATGTACAGGATGAGGAACGTGACCTGGATGCGGCCCTGAATGAAGCCGGGCCGAAGATCACGGCCAGTCTGGCCGATGATGACTTCACCAGTGCCATGCAGCATCTCGCCGCCCTGCGTCCGATCATGGACCGCTTCTTCGAGGCTGTGACCGTCAATGCGGAAGATGCTGGCCAGCGTCTCAACCGTCTGCGCCTGCTGTCGGCCTTCAGCCGCAGTGGCCAGCTGATTGCTGATTTTGGCCGGATCGAAGGCTGAGCTCCAGTCTCACAAACAGGCTACGATAAAAAAGGCCGGTGGGAGCGTTCTCTCACCGGCCTTTTTTATGTATCCCTCTCAGTGCGAGGGACTGTCTGTCAGGAATATCTTGGCTCCGAAACCGATGAAGACCAGCCCGGTCAGCCGGTCCAGACGGCGCACCACGACGGGCCGGTTGAAGAACTGTGCCAGCGGGACCGTCAGGGCCACCAGCAGCCCCAGCCATATGAAGGTCAGCACGACCTGGATCACCACCTGCACGAGCGTAAACGCCACCACATCCGTGGCGGGCGGGATGAACTGAGGGAAAAAGGTGATCACGAAAATACCCGCCTTGGGGTTGAGCAGGTCCGTCAGCATCCCACGGCGGAATCCCGGCCAGAAGGCGTTGCGATGTTCCACCCGCCGGGCCTGCTCCGGCCCGGCCTCCGTCGTCAGTGCCATACGGGGGCGCAGAAGCTGGCTGACGCCCATCCAGACCAGATAAACCGCACCAACACATTTGACGACGAAGAACGCCGTGGAAGACGCCGCCAGAAGGGCCGTCAGCCCGAAGGCCGCTGCCAGCCCCCAGAGGCTCAGCCCCACGGCAATGCCAAAAATGGCCCCGATCCCAGCACGGCGCCCATCGGAGGCAGCCGTCCGCAGAACCATGACGGAGTCCAGCCCCGGCGTGATGGTGAAAATTGCCGCTGCGGTCGTAAAAGCCAGCAGGGGAAGAAGCCACTGATGCATAAAAAACAGACACCTGAAAAAAACCGGCCACGATACTCCGCAACCCGACCTCCTCCAGGTGGGGTCTCGGCCCTACGGTTCCAATAGATCAGTCAGGGTCATCCCGATGCACCCAGCTGGAAAGCAGCAGACCGAAACCGAACATCATGGTCAGCATGGCTGACCCTCCATAGGAGATCAGCGGTAGCGGCACGCCTCCCACCGGGATGACCCCCATGACCATGGAGAGATTGACCACGCAATACAGGAAGAAATCCATGGCGATGCCCAGCCCGACCAGCCGGCCAAAGCGGTTCCGACAACGCAGGGCAATCAGCATGCTGCTCAGCAGGATCAGGAACAGTAGCCCGATGACGGCCACACCCCCGACATACCCCCATTCCTCCCCGATCATGGTGAAGATGAAGTCTGTCTGTTTCTCCGGCAGGAAGCTCAGCTGCCCCTGCGTGCCATGCAGGTAGCCTTGCCCCCAGCGCCCACCCGCCCCCAGAGCAATACGGGACTGGAGAATGTTGTACCCTGCCCCCAGCGGATCATGCTCAGGATGCAGAAAGGTATCAATCCGAGCCTTCTGATAATCATGGAGATGATTATAGATGAAGGGCCCCAGAAACGGCAGGGGCGCAACAAGGATGATGATCTGCCACCACCGCATCCCCGCCGCAAAGAACAGTGAAGCCCCGATCACACCAACAATGGTTGCTGTCCCCAGATTGGGCTCCTTCAACACCAGCACGACCGGCAGAAGTGTCAGAAGCGCCGGGATGATGAGCCGCAGCGGATTGCCCATACGGTCCCGCCCGATCCGGTAGAACCATGTTGAAAGCATGAGGACCAGGGCAATCTTGGCAAATTCGGAGGGCTGGAACTGGAAGCCGCCCAGATTGATCCAGCGTTCCGCCCCCTTGCCCACATGCCCCATCTTCAGCACCAGTACCAAGAGCAGGATGGATAGCCCATAAATGGGCACGGAGAGCATCCTCAAGACCCGTGGGCTGGCCAGCGCCACGCCCAGCATCATCAGAAGCCCGAAACAGAAACGGATGAGCTGGGGCTGGGCAAAAGCCTCCGCACGCCCGCCACCGGCTGAATACAGGGCAACATACCCCACACCGGCCAGACAGCAGACCAGCAGAACAAAGAACCAGTTGATCTGCCAGAGCCGGGAGAACATGCGCAGGTTCGGCTCTGCCCGCAGCAGGCGGCGGGCCGTACGGGGAACGGTGAAGTCCTTCAGCGGCATGACGTCCTTCTATCCCTCAGTCATCCAGGCCGTCAGCCCTCGCCACGACCCCCCGGGACAGGGAGGTCCGGCTGGCCGGGTCCCTGATGAGAGTATCCGTCATGATCTGTGCAGCCAGAGGGGCCGCCTCGGTCGCACCCGCATTGCCATGCTCCACCACGACAGACACCGCATAACGGGGATTGTCATAAGGTGCAAAGCAGATGAACAACGCATGAGGACGATACTGCCACGGCAGGTTCATGGAGTTGAAGTGCCCGCTCTCACGCAGGGCTCTCGGCACGTTCCGCACCTGTGCAGAGCCGGTCTTGCCAGCCATCTGTACACCAGGCAGGCTCAACCGGGCGGCCGGAGCCGTGCCCTGTGGCTCATTCACCACAGCAAACATCCCCCCCCGGGCAGCAGCGAGGGCCTCCTTTGCGAAAGGCAGGGGATCCAGAACCGGTGCAATGCCCTGCCCGCTCACCGAGCGCAGAAGATGTGGCTGCACAAACCGCCCCGTTGCCAGACGGGATACATAAGTGGCCAGTGCCAGAGGTGTTGTCTGCACCAGCCCCTGCCCAATACCGGCATTGACGGTATCACCACCATTCCAGTGGTGACCATGGCGACGGCGCATCTCCGGGGTCGGAACGGACCCTGCCCGCATGTGGGGCAGCTCTATCGGCAGCTTCCCATCCAGCCCCAGGAAGGCGGCGGCTTCATGAATCGCCTCCATGCCACAGCGCCGGGCCACCTGATAGAAATAGACGTCGCAGGAATATTTCAGTGCCTGATGCAGGTTGATCGACCCATGCCCGTAACGGCTCCAGCAGTGGAAGCGCACGCCCCCCATGTCGTAATAACCCGGACAGGAAAAACGGTCCGACGGGGTGATGGCATGGGCCTTCAGGGCGGCCAGTGCCACGGCAGGCTTGAAAGTGGAGCCCGGCGGATAAAGGCCGGAAACGGCCTTGTCCACCAGCGGCGTGCGCTGGTCGGTGATCAGACTGTTCCACTGTGTCCGGCTGATGCCACCATCAAAAAGGGTCGGGTCGAAAGAAGGTGTGCTGACCAGCCCCATCACCTCGCCATTGCGGCAGTCCATCACCACGGCACTGGCCACACGCTCGCCAATCCGCTCCCGGATGCGGGTCTGCAAGGCGCTATCCAGCGTCAGCTCCAGCCGGGCCCCGGGCTGGCCTTCCACACGCTCAAGCTCGCCCATGACACGGCCATGGGCGTTGACCTCCATCTCCACCGTGCCGGGCTGTCCACGCAGATGGCTTTCCTGCGTCTGCTCGACCCCGGCACGCCCCACCTTCATCCCCGGCAGGGCCATGATGCCATCCCGCTGGACATCCGTCTCATTGGGAGGGGCCACATACCCGATGATATGGGACAACAGGTCCTTGAACGGATATTCCCGTGTTGTTCCCACATCGATCAGAACACCGGGCAGGGTCGGAGCATTCAGCCCCAGCCGGGCGACATCATCCCAGGAGAGGAATTCCTTGAGGGTCAGCGGGACGTAACGATGGATATGTTTGCGATCATGCTCGATACGGGCCCGGTCACGGTCATCCAGCGGCACGATCGTAGCAAAGCGGTCCACCACGGCCTGGAGGTCCGTCGTTTCCTCCGTCATGATCAGCGCACGCCAGTTGGGACGGTTGCCGGCAAGCAGCACACCGCAGCGGTCGTAGATCTCACCACGGGCTGGTGCAATCTGGCGGCGGCTGGTCCGGTTGCGGCGTGCCTGCTCCTTCAGCTCATCGCCATGAACGACCTGCATCTGATAGAGATGATGGGCAAGCGTCCCCATGACCCCTGTCTGCGCTGCCAGAAGCAGCAGGGCACGGCGTGTGAACATACCCCCACCGACAGCCTGTTCTTCTGAAAAAGACAGGTCAGCCGCTGGCCCACTTCGTTTCCGAAATGGCGGACGAGTTTCATCACGCCGGAAGAACATCTGCAATATACGCTTAAAAAAAGATTAAGGAAGGAAAACTCAAGTCTTCCACACTTCAGATGGCCATAGTCTATTACAGTCTGTCATGCTTTTCCATAACAGAAAGCCCCCATAAATACAGAACATGCAGAAAGGGATAACTCCCTACAGCGAGAGCCTCCTGAAAAACAATGGGATAGACCGATAGCGCCCCCCGGACCCGGATGACCATCAACACCCAGTCTGTCAGGGCCTCTCCCAGCACGATCAACCCGTACAAGCTCCAGGAAAGCAGGAATCCACGACGGGACAGACCAACACGGCAGCCATGAGCCACGCCATAGGCTACCAGCATCCAGAACAGGAGCACGCCGGGCGGATTGGCACTGAAGAACTCGATCACCACCCCACTACAGAACAGCCCGAACAGGGGCATGAAAGCAGGACGGTAAAGCGCCCAGAACCAGACCGTCCCCAGTGTCAGGGCTGTCTGGAGTTCGGTCTGCCCGAGTATGCCAAACGGGGCGGACAACACAAAAGCCAGAACCACCATGATGACACAGGGGGACAGCTTGCGCCGCACACGAACCATCAGCTTGCGCTGCCGTGTTCCCTCCAGCGCCTCATGATCCAGACGCCCCTGCTCCAACCGTAATGCCATAGCCCCGTACCCGTTGCTGCTCCACCGCCCCCGTGCCTTCCCGGAAATAGTGCTCTCTTCTACAGAAAGCAAACCTCCCTGGAGGGCAGATCACGCCTTCGGGGCAGGTTTCATGCCATTACCCGAATCGTGCCACAAATGCCACCTGACCGCCTTATAAGGCATTGATGATAACAAACGGTTTAATTTGAGACCGTATATCAGGAACGCCGACCGTCCAGAAAGTACCCTCAGCCGTTCCTGAGAGACGAAAATGGCAGAAAGCGGCGCAGATTCTGCCAATTCGAAGGGGCTTCCCCATCCCGATGATCCGGCAGGAGCGGAGGCTTCTCCCGGACCCTTCCCGCACTGGGTGGGGCCTCCAGGGTAAAGCCACCATCAAAAATACGAACCAGCTCCAGTTTTCCCAGAGCGGCATCAGGGATGACAACCGGCTGCCCTGGCGCCAGATAATGCACACGACCAACAGCAACACCGCCTGTCAGGCCTGTCTGCCCCCGTGTGACGATATGCTCGCCTTCTTCCGGCATGAGGCTCTGATTGTAATACATGAGACGGGGATAAGGCGTATTGTCGCCAATCATCATGGCATCCCCCCCGCTGCTCTGTAACGTGACAGGAATCCGGCTGGCAGCATCCTCAATCAGCAGCACTCGCACCACATGCGGTCCCACCTCACTGACACGCCCGACAAGCCCGAAAGAATCAACGGCCAGACTTCCCTGCTGCACCCGGTGTTCCCCCACCTGCAACAGAACCGCCCGCAGGTAAGGGCCACTCTCATCCCGAACGACCCATCCGCTGACATAATCCCGGGTATCTTCCGCTCCCCAGTGCAGCACAGCCTTCAGGCGGGCATTTTCCTGCCGAAGAGTCTGGGCCTCACCATGCCAGTAAGCAAGTTTCTGGTTTTCCTGCCGAAGCTGCGCATTGGCGGCCAGCAGGTCCCCCACCCCCTGCAGGGTGATCTGCCATTCATGAAACTGCCGCTGAGGGAACAACAGAACCTGATAGATGGCCCCGGCCTTCTGCGCCGCCGCCATGCGAATCTGTATGGCCCTGCCCGGCCATATCTGCCCGGCCAGAACAGTCCCCACAGCCAGAAAAACCATGACCGGCAGAACAAGCCCGGACAGAAGCTGACGTGTGTGAATGGAGACCATGGCCCGCCTTTTCCCTCCGCTCAGCCCCCGGTCACGGAGGATACCATCCCCCGCCGGAGACCAGGGATCAATACATGCTGCTCAGGACACTGCGGAGCTGCTGCATGTGCTCCAGCGTGCGGCCAGTCCCCACAGCCACGCATGAAAGCGCATTCTCTGCCACGAAAACCGGCAGGCCGGTAGCCTGACGCAGGACATCATCCAGACGCCGCAGCAGTGCTCCCCCGCCGGACAGGACAATGCCCTTCTCCACGATGTCAGCGGCCAGCTCCGGCGGTGTATGCTCCAGCACGGTGGCTACGGCATCAATGATATGCCCGACAGGCTCCTGGAGGGCTTCGGCAATCTGGGCCTCACTGACGGTGATCTCCCGGGGGACGCCATTCAGCAGGTCACGCCCCTTGAGCGGCATGGTCCGCTCTTCCGTCTGTATGTTGGCGTCAAAAGACGCAGCGCCGAGATCAATCTTGATCCGCTCGGCGGAGCTTTCCCCGATCATGAGGTTATAGTTGCGACGGATATAAGCCATGATGGCCTCATCCATCTGGTCGCCACCAACCCGGACAGACCGGGCATAGACAATCCCGCCAAGGGAGATCACGGCAACCTCGGTCGTTCCCCCACCGATATCCACGATCATGCTGCCAGAAGGCTCCGTCACGGCCAGACCGGCCCCAATGGCTGCGGCCATCGGCTCCTCAATCAGATAGACCTTGCGGGCACCAGCACTCTCTGCACTCTCCTGGATGGCACGGCGCTCCACGGCAGTGGAACCGGACGGCACGCAGATGACGATCTGGGAACTGAAGAAGGAACGGCGGTTGTGAACCTTGCGGATGAAATGCTTGATCATCTCCTCCGCACTCTCGAAGTCGGCGATGACACCGTCACGGAGAGGGCGGATGGCCTGAATGTTCCCCGGCGTACGGCCAACCATCAGTTTGGCTTCATTTCCCACGGCCAGGACCTGTCTGCGCCCGCGCACTTCCGTTACAGCGACGACGGAAGGCTCACTCAGCACCACGCCACGCCCCTTGACATAAACGAGGGTATTGGCAGTGCCGAGATCGATCGCCATATCAGCGGAAATGAGCCCCAACAGACGAGAGAACATTCAAAACTCCTGGCCGGATAACCCCGCACGCACGGGGAATGAAAATAAGCAGAACACCACCCACAGCATTCGCCACAAATTATAGAGCCCCGCAACAGTTCAGCAAGGCCATATTCCTGCCAGAGACAATATTTTTCGCAGAAAACTCCGCTTCAATTAACATGCGGTAACGTTTCATCCCCACCATGACAGAAGGAAAACAGCAGCCGACATGCAGGCATGGCAGTATCGGCTACCGGTCCCCTTCTCTCATCTTCAGGCAGACATTTCTTCCGGTTCACCCCGCAGACGTTTCACCAGCAGCTTGTTCAGGGCATGGATATAGGCCCGGGCTGCCGAAACGACCGTATCCGGGTCACTCCCCTGCCCGTCCACCAGGCGCCCCCCTTCCTGGAGACGCACGGTCGTACGGGCCTGCGCATCCGTACCTTCTGTCACATTGGCCACGGAGAACAGCGCCAGCGTCGCCTGATGCGGGAAGGCCTCACCGATGGCCCGGAACACGGCATCCACAGGCCCATTGCCCGTGGCAGAGACATGACGGGCCTCACCATCCACCTCGATATCCAGAACGACCTGGGCAGCATGCTGCGTACCGCCCTTCAGCTCCAGCGAGGTCAGACGGACACGCTCATGGTCACGGCTCTCATCATCCACCAGTGCCCGCACATCCTCATCAAAAACGATCTTCTTGTGGTCTGCCAGGGTCTTGAAACGCTGGAAGGCCGCATTGACCGTCTCTTCAGTCAGGTCATCATAACCCAGAGCCTTCAGCTTGTCCCGGAAGGCCGCACGGCCGGAATGTTTGCCCAGCACCAGCGAGGTGCTCGTCCAGCCCACGCTTTCCGGCGTCATGATCTCATAAGTCCCGGCATGCTTCAGGATGCCATCCTGATGGATGCCACTCTCATGGGCGAAGGCATTCCGCCCCACGATGGCCTTGTTCGGCTGGACATCGAAGCCCGTGATGGTCGCCAACAGACGGGACATGCCCAGCAGGCGGGGCGTTTCAATGCCGGTTTCCATGCCATAACGGTCATGACGGGTCCGCAGGGCCATCACGACTTCTTCCAGAGCGGCATTACCAGCACGCTCGCCAATGCCGTTGATCGTACATTCAATCTGTCGGGCACCACCTTCAACCGCTGCCAGCGTGTTGCCAACAGCCAGTCCCAGATCATTGTGGTTGTGCGTGGAGAAAATGACCTGATCCGCCCCCGGCACACGCTCCCTCAGCATATTGAAGATGCGCTCCATCTCATCGGGGGTTGCAAACCCGACCGTATCGGGAATGTTGATGGTCGTTGCCCCGTTGGCAATGGCCGTTTCCACACAGCGGCACAGAAAATCCGGGTCCGTGCGGGATCCATCCTCAGCAGACCATTCCACGTCATCCGTGTAACGGCGGGATTCCTTGTTGCCGAAAGCGATCAGCTCCAACACCCGCTCCGGCTCCATCCGCAGCTTGTACTTCATGTGCAGTGGAGACGTGGAGATGAAGTTGTGGATACGCCCACGCCGTGCGCCCTTGATGGCCCTTCCGGCAGCCTCGATGTCTTTGGCGGCGCTGCGGGCCAGACCACAGATTACGGGGCCATCCACATTATCGGCAATCTGCTTCACGCTCTCGAAGTCTCCTTCCGATGCAGCCGGGAAGCCTGCCTCTATGACGTCAACGCCCAGAGCTGCCAGCGCATGGGCCATCCGCAGTTTCTCGCCCAGATTCATGGAGAAACCAGGGGACTGCTCACCATCACGCAGGGTCGTGTCAAAAATGATGACACGGTTATCGGCAACATGACCAAAGGAAGGATGCTGAAAAGACATAACTACGCTCTAACTCCAGATATCTACGAAAACCCGAAATGGGAAAAAATACCCCTGAACGCAGCAAAGCAACCTGCTCGCCTGTATGGCGTTCAGGGGTTCATAAGTCGTAGAAGGAGGGCGTGAAAAAATGTCATT
This sequence comes from Parasaccharibacter apium, assembly GCF_002917995.1. Lineage (NCBI taxonomy): Bacteria > Pseudomonadati > Pseudomonadota > Alphaproteobacteria > Acetobacterales > Acetobacteraceae > Parasaccharibacter > Parasaccharibacter apium. The sequence continues at coordinate 84,655 of NZ_LMYH01000007.1, read as the reverse complement.
ACCCCTCCACGCTAGCGAGCAATGACAGGGAATGCAAGCGGAACTCTCTGTTTTTTACAGCATCCCTTTCCGCTGCCGCAGGAAATAGCCATCAATGGCCTGTTTCATGGCCTGGGTGATCTGCGTACGGTGGGCAGCACGACGCAGCGCCTGTTCATCCAGATGGTTGGACATGAACCCCATTTCCACCAGAACAGACGGAATGTCTCCAGACTTCAGAACCCGGAAGGCCGCATGGCGGGATGGATGATGCAGGAGCTGGATGCGGTTCTGGAATGACCGGATCACACTGGCCGCCATATGCGCAGACCCCCGGCGCGTCTCTTCACGAACAAGACTGTTGAGTATTTCCTCCACATCCGGCGGCACGTCGGCCATGCCCGGCCCGGCAAAACGGTCGGCACTGTTTTCCGTCTCTGCCAGCAGGGCGGTCTGCCTGTCCGAAGCGTTGCCGGACAGCGTATAGACACTGGCCCCACGCACATCAGACTGATGCAGCGCATCGGCATGCATGGAGATGAAAAGATCCGCCTTGTGCCGATGGGCCAGCTCCACCCGCCCGGCAAGGGGGATGAAACGGTCATCCGTCCGGCTCAGCACCACATCATACCGGCCAGACGCCATGAGAAGCGCACGCAGCTCCGTTGCTGCAGCCACAGCAATATGCTTCTCATACGTTCCTGAGACACCGATGGCCCCGGGGTCTTTTCCGCCATGGCCAGGGTCCAGCATGATGACGGGTCTGGGCGGTGATGCTCCACGCAACACGGCGGGGGCCTTCCGCAATCCATGCCGTGCTGCCGCAGCCTTTCCCGCTCCGCCCGCCAGCAGCCCGCTGGCAGCCGCACCAAGAAGATGACGACGTGTCAGCTTTGCCATGGTGATCCTCCTCCCTCTCCGGTCCAGGTCCTGCCTGTCACACCCCATTAGGCGATCATTCCTGCCACGGGAACAATCTTCCTGCTTTCTTTGGTTAACAGCCTGATACAGACAGGAAAAAATGGCTTTATTCTGCCCCTTTCACCACCCCCCAACTACCCACTTGCCATGAAGGCCGATTTAGGCCATTGTCGCTTTGCAGAAGCCCGGATCTCCCATGCATCCCCGCCCCTGACAACGGGCAGGCAGGACAGCATCAGACAGGGCCCGCACATGCAGTACCTTTCGCGCCGTTTGGTGCAGATAGCCCGGGACGGTTGTTCCCGGTGTGCTCACACCCTGGCGGAGACACTGCATCCGAACCACAGGCAGCCTACCCGGATGGCCACACCATCCCCCGGCGGGCTGCGTCAATTCCCGATGGCAGGACCTGCCATCAGCGTGTTTACCAGAGGCTGCAATGCTGTTCTGTGTTATCCAATCTGGCGACCCCCTCAGGGTATCTGCCCGCAAGAGACCGGACCACCTGCCCTCTGCTGACCAAGACAATCGGCGCAGACAGGGCCATGCCCCGTGCGCCACGGAGTCCAGTCCTTCATGACAAAGCAGATGCTCATAGACGCCACACACGCCGAAGAAACCCGCGTTGTGGTCATGAACGGCAAGCGCATCGAAGATTATGATGTCGAGACATCAGCGCGCCGTCAGCTCAAAGGCAACATCTACCTCGCCAAGGTCATCCGTGTAGAGCCCAGCCTCCAGGCGGCCTTCGTGGATTACGGCGGCAACCGCCACGGCTTTCTGGCCTTCAGCGAGATCCACCCCGACTATTTCCAGATCCCCGTTGCGGACAGGGAAAAGCTCCTTGCCCTGCAGGAAGAAGAATACGCTGCCGAGCAGCGGGGCCGGGACAGCGATCCAGAGGCTGATGATGACGAAGACAGCCTTCCCGAGGATGACGAGCCCGGCCCGGAGATCGTCAGCGGGGAACATGATACCGGTGAGGAGCAGAGCGCCAGCCGCCGCATGGCCCGGTTCCTCCGCAATTACCGCATTCAGGAAGTCATCCGCCGTCGGCAGGTGATCCTTGTCCAGGTTGTCAAGGAAGAACGTGGCAACAAGGGCGCCGCCCTGACGACCTACCTCTCCCTTGCCGGACGATATGGCGTGCTGATGCCCAACGCCCTGCGTGGCGGTGGGGTCTCCCGCAAGATCACCTCCGAAACGGACCGTCGTCGCCTGCGGGACATTGTCGGCAAGCTGGACCTGCCCCGGACGATGGCCATGATCATCCGCACGGCCGGTGCAGGCCGCCCGGAAGCGGAAATCACCAAAGACTGCGACTACCTTCTCCAGCTATGGGACAACATCCGCAACCACGCCCTCTCCTCCATCGCCCCGGCGCTGATCTATGAGGAAGCAAGCCTGATCAAGCGGGCCATCCGGGACCTGTTCACCCGTGATATCGAGACCGTACTGGTGGATGGGGAAGAGGCATGGAAAAACACGAAGGAATTTGCCCGCCTGCTGATGCCCCACAATGCCAGCCGCATCCGCATGTGGCAGAACAGGGGGCAGAATCTCTTCGCCCATTATCAGGTGGAGAGCCACCTGGAGGCCATGTTCTCACCGACGGTAAAGCTGGAATCCGGCGGATATCTCGTCATCAACCAGACTGAAGCTCTGGTGGCCATTGACGTCAACTCCGGCAAGTCCACCTCCCAGCGCAATATCGAGGAAACCGCCCTCCGCACCAATCTGGAAGCGGCCGAGGAGGTCGCCCGCCAGCTGCGCCTGCGTGATCTGGCCGGGCTAATCGTGATCGACTTCATCGACATGGAAAGCCGCCGCCACAACAGCCAGGTGGAAAAGCGCCTCAAGGATGCCCTCCGGGTGGACCGTGCCCGCATCCAGCTGGGCCGCATCTCCCATTTCGGCCTGCTGGAAATGTCCCGGCAGCGTCTGCGCCCCTCCATTGCCGAGAGCATGCTCAGCCCCTGCCCGCACTGTCAGGGTACCGGCTTCATCCGGGGTGTGGAAAGCATGGCCCTCCAGGTCCTCCGCAGCGTGGAGGATGAAGCCAGCCGCCGTCGCTCTTCGGACATTATCGTCCATGTCAGCCCCAGCATCGTTCTTTACATGCTCAACAGCAAACGGGCTGCCATCAGCCAGCTTGAACAACGGCATGACATGACCATCCGTTTCGAAAATGACGACAGCCTGCCGGAAGGCGAGCTCCGCATCGAACGGCTGGCCGCACGCCAGAAACCCTCCCGTGAGGACAGCCCTGTCAACACGGTCCGTACGATCGACATCACGGAAGGGGCTGCCCCTGCAATGGAAGCCAGCCTGCCAGCCGAGGCCGAAGATACCCGGGACGAACAGGAAACGGGCAGTGAAAGCATCTCCCGTCGCCGCCGCCGCCGCCGTGGTGGACGTCGCCGCAACGAGCAGGAGACCCGGGACGAAACGGCAGAGACCAGCCTGCAGGAGGCGAGCCCCGCGGCGCCAGAGGCTGACAGCACGGCAGATACCAATGATGACCAGGCTCTCATGCCCGGTCGTCGCCGGACAAGGACACGGCGTGTCACGACCGCCGCTCCGTCTGCTCCAAGCCACCGTGAGGAAGAGACCGAGCAGCCCAGCCGCCGCCGTGAACGCCCGGCATCCCGGCGCCGCCCGGCACGCCATCAGGATGAACCGGCCCCCAGTCAGGCATCTTCTGGCTATCAGGGACCAACACCGGCCAATCCCTTCCAGGGGGCTGGCATCGACATCTTCGACATGATGGAACAGCAGGAGGCCCGCCTGAGCGGACGTGCTGAAGCCCCTCCTGCCACAGAAGAAGAACCTGCCGTTTCTTCCCGCCCCCACAGGCAGCCCGTGGAAACGGGAAGCCCTGCAGAAGGGGATGATGAAAAACCGGCCCGTCGCACCCGTACCCGTCGCCGCCCGGCTACACGCAGCCGCATCGTGGTGGACGAAGAGCAAGAAGAGGACGACAATCGTGTCGTGAAGATACCGGCCCGTCCAGTCGATCCTGCCGAGGCTGAAGAGGAAGCCGCTCGTCGTCAGGCGCGCCGCCCCCGTCCCCGCCGCCGCCCGGCACGGAACGAAACGGCAGAAGCGGACGCTGCCCCGGCTGCGGAAGAGGCGCCTGTTTCTGTCGCTGAAACCGGTGTGGACAATGAGACACCAACCGAGACAGAGGCAAAACCAGCCCGTCGGCGGCGCCCAGCTCGCCGCAAAAAGGCGGACACGGCAGAAGAGGCCCCTGTAGCAGCCGCCCCCAAGGCTGAGGACACAGCCCCGGTCGAGAATGTAGCAGCACCGCAGCCTGTCAATATCGATGAGGCAAAGCCCAAAAAGCGGCGTGTCGGCTGGTGGAAGCGCTAAAGGCGCCTCCTCCCCCTCCCATCGGAGCCCATGAAAAAGGGCGGCCAGATCACTTTCTGGCCGCCCTTTTCACATCCACACAAAAAATATGATGTTAGCGACAGACGCTATTGTTGCCATCCTCCGCAATGAACGTCCCCGTCAATGGCTGGAAGCAGGCATTACGGGTACAGCTGTTGCCTGTGGCCAGACTGCGACCATAGATTTCGCTCCCCGTACTGGCCTGCTCACGCAGGGCCGTACCACAAAGCGGTGTATTGACGGGAGCAGATGGCAGGTTCGTCTTCATCTGTGGTGAGGACGAACTGTCCCCGCTCCCCCCACCAGACGGCGCCCCGGCAAAGCTCTGGATGGCCGGATGTTGCGCTGCCTCGACCTGCCGGGCTGTTGGCTGGCTGCTACAGCCTGCCAAGACACTCCCTGCCACAAGAAGCAGGCCACAGCCCAGTCTCTGCAAGCCACATCTGTGGCGGCCCCTCGCAATGTTACGCACCATATCCCTCCTCCACATCCTCATGGATGTCCTGTCCTTCCTCGGGACGCCATGATGGCTCCCGGGGCTCCGAAATCTCCTGTGCAGACTATCTGCGGCCTTCATCCGGGTCCAGCCGGGCCTGCCGGACACCATCCGCAAAGGAAAGCTGCACATGGCTCCCCACTGGCAGGGCAGCGGATGATGTCACGGCATGACCTGCCTCATCCTGCACCAGAACATAGCCCCGTTCCAGAATGGCGAGGGGTGAGACGGCCTTCAGATGCCGGGCCACCCCTTCCAGCCTCGTCCGCTGGAGGGCAAGCCGGGACTGCACCGTCTCCAGCCGCAACGGCGCCCGCAGCAGACGCATCTGGCAGCCATCCAGATACCGCTCCCAACCAGACTGCAACCGCCCGGCCTGTGCCTCCACGAGGCCACGCCGCTGCCCCATGACGGTCTCCACGGCGGGCAAATGATAGGCAGCCTGCCCCAGCCGGGCACGGGCACGCATCACAAATCCCGGCAGGGCCAGCTCCAGCCTCTGGGCACGATCATCCAGCCGCATCCGGGCTGTGTCCAGAAGCCCCGGAAGGTCCGGCATCCGGGCCGCCACGGCCTGGAGCCGCAGCCCCTGCCGCTGCAATATCCCCGCCAGACCACCAGAAAGCCGCGCCGCCCGATGGGCGAGGTCCGCCATCAGCTCGGACCGCAGGGGCACCGCCATTTCAGCGGCGGCAGTCGGTGTGGGGGCCCGACGGTCGGCAGCGTAATCAACGAGGGTCGTATCCGTCTCATGCCCCACGGCAGAAATCACCGGCAGGGGGCAGGCCGCCACGGCCCGTACCACGGCTTCATCATTGAAGGCCATCAGGTCCTCCAATGAGCCACCACCACGGGCCACGATCAGCACATCAGGCGGATTGGGAAGGTTCCCCATGGCCTGCACGGCATGGGTGATCTGACGGGCTGCCCCTTCCCCCTGCACTGCCACGGGCCAGAGCAGGACATCCCGCGGGAAACGGCGGGATATGGTCGTGCAGATGTCGTGCAGCACCGCCCCGGACCGGGACGTTACCAGCCCCACGCAACGGGGCAGGAACGGAATGGGCTTCTTGCGCCCCTGATCGAACAGCCCCTCATCCCGCAGGCGGACACGCAGGGCTTCGATCCGGGCCAGAAGGGCACCTTCCCCTGCAAACTCCATGCTGTCGATGATGAGCTGATAGTTTGAGCGTTCGCCATAGGACGAAATCTTCCCGGTGGCGATGACCTCCGTTCCATTCTCCGGCACCATCCCCAGCCGGGAAACGTTCCCCCGCCAGATGACACCCGATATCTTCCCGCCATCATCCTTGAGGGAGAGATAGACATGACCGGAAGCATATCTCTTCATCTCCGTGATCTCGCCACGGACACGTACCCGCCCGAAGGTGCCTTCCAGCACACGTTTGATCGCCGAGGAAATGGCTCCTACGGAATATTCCGGTATGTTGCTGCTCTCCGGCCCCGTACCGCCCTGCGGTCCGGCGGGAGAAAGAAGGCTCTCTCGTTCCATCATGCGGCCATTCTATGCTAAATGGCAGATGACGTGAAAGCGGCTATCTGCATCACACGAGATATAAAAGGAAACAGGATGCGCGTACTTCTGGTGGGTTCAGGTGGGCGGGAACATGCCCTTGCCACAGCCATTGCCCGGTCCCCTCTGCTGGACACACTCTTTGCCGCCCCCGGCAACCCCGGCATGGCAGCCTGCGCACGCTGTGTTCCCATTGCGGCTGATGACATTGCCGGTCTTGTCGAGTTCGCCCGGAAGGAAAAGATCGACCTCGTCGTACCGGGGCCAGAAGTCTCCCTCGTGGCAGGGCTGACCGATGCCTGCCAGAAAGCAGGCATCGCCTGCGCTGGCCCCTCCCAGGCTGCCGCCGCTCTGGAAGGCAGCAAGGCCTTCACCAAGGAAGTGGCCGATACTGCCGGTATCCCCACCGCCCGCTGGCAGCGTTTCGACGCCAGCAGCAGCAAGGAGGCCGCCAAAGCCTACGTCCGTGAACAGGGTGCTCCCATCGTCATCAAGGCGGATGGTCTGGCCGCCGGCAAAGGCGTGGTCGTGGCCCAGAGCGTGGATGAGGCTCTGGAAGCCATCGACCGCCTCGGCCTGCCGCTGGTGATCGAGGAATGTCTTGTCGGACGGGAAGTGTCCCTCTTCGCCTTCTGTGCGGATGACAAAGCCAGCCTGATCGGGGCTGCACGGGACCACAAGCGGGTCGGTGATGGCGATACCGGGCCAAACACCGGCGGCATGGGAGCCATCTGCCCGCCACCGGATTTCGACCGGGCCGCGCAGGAAGCCGCACTGGACCTCACGGTCCGCCCGATGCTGGCCGAGATGGTCCGCCGGGGCACGCCGTTCCGTGGCGTCATCTTTGCTGGCCTGATGCTGACGGAAGAAGGGCCGAAGCTGATCGAATACAACGTGCGCTTTGGTGACCCGGAAGCACAGGCCCTGCTCATCCGTCTGGAAAGCGACCTTCTCCCTGCCCTCAAGGCTCTGGCGGAAGGCACGCTCTCCGAGGACAGCATCCGCTTCTCGGACAAGCCGTCCATTTCTCTGGTGCTGGCCGCCAAGGGATACCCGGATGCGCCCGTCAAGGGCGGTGTCATTTCCGGGCTGGACCGGACGGAACAGCTGCCCGGTGTATCCGTCTTCCATGCGGGGACGAAACAGGATGGTGACAGGCTGCTGGCCAATGGCGGGCGTGTCCTGACCATCTGCGCCACGGGTCCCACGGCAGCCAAGGCACGCTCCCGGGCCTATGAAGCTGCTGCGACCATCCAGTGGGATGACAAGATGCTCCGCAGCGACATCGGGCTGTAAGATTTTCCGCACCTGCAAAACAGGCCCGGCCCATGAAAATGAGCCGGGCCTGTTCCGTATGAACCTGTCCGCCGGGTTCTGTCAGCTTTCCGTTTCTGACAGCAGATTCGGCAGTTCCCACAAGCTGTCAAACTGATAGGTAGGTTTCATCTCCCTGCAAACCTCTGCCACACCGTGACCGTAACTGGCCCAGCAGACATCCATGCCAAGGGTCTGGGCAAACCCGATATCCGCTGTCGTATCACCCACCATGAGGCACTGCTCCGCCCCCCAGCCCGGCAGCATATGGGCCAGACGCTGCGTGAAAACCTCCTTCTCCGGCTTGCGGGGCAGCCCCTCTTCAGCACCGATGGACGCCTCAAAAAACGGCTCCAGCTGAAACCGGGCAAGGCTGTGCCGCAGGGTCGGGCCGTGCTTGTTGCTTACGGCAATCATCCTGTAGCCCCGCCCCTGGAGAATCTGGAGCACCTCATGGGCTCCGTCATACAGATAGGTTTCTTCCTCATCCGCCTGGGCATAACGCTGGCGGTAGGCAGCCACATAACGCTGGGCCTCATCCATGGAGGCCCCTTCATCCACAATGCTCTGATAGAACCCCTGTAGCGCATCCCCCTTGCCCAGCCGCTCCTTCAGGTAGGAACGGGGCGGTGGCGTCCGGCCGATATCCGTGAAGGCCTCCTCCAGACTCCGCAGGATGGCAGGGCGGGTCTCGGCCAAAGTGCCGTCATAATCCAGCAGAAGAATGGGGTAACGTAGCATGTGGGCTCTTCCTTGCTCTCAATTCTGTCCTGAACGGGCCATGATCTGTTCCAGACCCGCCGTCAGACCAGCTGCATCATCCGTCACGGGCAGCGTGTCAGCGTAATGACCTTCCGGTGTCATGACCACAAAAGATGGAGCCGACTGATAGTAACTCTGCCCCGGCTCCAGCGCATAGGGCGCATGGTAGAGGCGTGTCATGGCCTGTGTCATGTTCGGGGTCGCAAAGACCGGGAAGATGTGCGGGGCTACGCCCATCACATAGTCCTTCAGCGTGTCCGGGTCTTCCGCCCGGGCATCCAGCGAGACGACCAGAGGCAGGACAGGCTGGCCTTTCTGCTTCATCGTCACGAGGGTCTGGTCCAGAGCCTTGAGCGGAGGCTGGCAGCGTTCCGGCGGGCAGCGTGGGTCCACAAACCAGACGACCGTCCATGAGCCCCGGAAATCACCTTCCGTCACCATGCCACCACCAAGGGAAAAGACCCGGAAGGAGCCGCCCACCACATTGCCCTGTGCGTGAACCCGTGCCCCTTCATCCGCCCCTGTGGAGAGCCAGTAACCACCATAGCCCAGCAGCCCTGCCAGCAGGATCAGCCCCAGAACGACCAGCCCGGCCCGACGGACGACTGTTTTCTTCGGGTCAGTTTCCGGGCCTGCCCCGGTCTTCGAACGGTCCGTCATGTCTGTTCCTGTCTCCTCATTCCTGTCCGGCTGCATCAGTGCGCCTCAGCCCAGTTCTGGCCAAGCCCCGTTTCCACGGAAAGAGCGACATCCAGCCTGGCCACGGATTCCATGACCTCCCTCACGAGGGCCGCCGTCTCCTCAGACTCGGCTTCCGGGACTTCAAAAAGCAGCTCATCATGTACCTGAAGCAGCATCCGGGCCTTCAGCCCGGCCTCGGCCAGACGGTCCGGCAGGGTGACCATGGCCTTCTTGATGATGTCCGCCGCCCCACCCTGCAGGGGAGCATTGATGGCCTGACGCTCGGCATAGGACCGCTGCGCTGCCTGCTTTGCCGTGATTCCCGGCACATAGCAGCGGCGACCGAAGGGGGTCAGCACATAACCCTTCTCCCGGGCCTCTTCCTTCATCTTTTCCATATAATCCCGGATACCGGGATAGCGGTCAAAATAGGCCTCAATATAGCGTTTGGCCTCACCCTGCGGCACCTGAAGCTGCCGGGCCAGCCCGAAGGCTGAAATGCCGTAAATGATGCCGAAATTGATGGCCTTGGCCCGTCGCCTTGTCAGCGGGTCCATCTCTTCCAACGGGATGCCGAACACTTCGGACGCCGTGCGGGCATGGATGTCCTGCCCGTGACGGAACGCATCCAGCAGCGGCTCAATCTGCGCCACATGGGCCAGAAGGCGCAGCTCGATCTGGCTGTAATCGGCAGACAGAAGCCTGTATCCCGGAGCCGCCACGAATGCCTGACGGATGCGTGCCCCCTCCTCCGTGCGGATGGGAATGTTCTGGAGGTTCGGCTCGTTGGAGGAGAGACGCCCCGTGGTCGTGGTCGTCATCTGGAAGGTCGTATGCACACGCTGGGTCTTCGGGTCCATCAGCTTGAGCAGCGCATCCGCATAGGTGGATTTCAGCTTGGCCAGACGCCGCCAGTTCAGGATTGCCGTCGGCAGGTCATGGCCCTGCTCGGCCAGCTCTTCCAGCACACGGGAATCCGTTCCCCACGAGCCCGTTTTGGTGCGCTTGCCACCGGGAAGGCCCATCTCATCAAACAGGATTTCCCCCAGCTGCTTGGGCGATCCGATGTTGAAGGGCCGCCCCGCACGGTCATGAATCCCCTGTTCCATCTCCGCCATGCGGGTGGCGAAATCCTCCGACAGGCGGCGCAGCTCATCGGCGTCCACCCGCACGCCAGCTTCCTCCATGCGCTCCAGAACGGTGATGAGCGGGCGTTCCATTTCCTCATACAGGGCCGCCGCCTTCTGGCGGGGCAGCGTCACACGCAGCACCTCCCAGAGGCGCAGCGTCACGTCGGCGTCTTCCGCTGCATAGGCAGTCGCTTTATCCAGCGGCACCTGCGTGAAAGGCACCCGGTTGCGCCCCTTGCCCGTCACGTCATCATAGGGAATGGGGGTATGATCCAGATGCAGGCGGGAGAGTTCATCCATGCCCTGCCCGTGCGCCCCGGCGGACTGGGCGTAGGACAGCAGCATTGTATCATCCAGCGGGGCAATGACCTCCAGACCGGCCTGCCGCAGGATGGTGAGGTCATATTTTGCATTCTGGAAAATCTTCAGGACGGCCTCATCGGCCATCAGCGGGGCCAGCTGATCCAGCGTTGCCTTCACGTCCAGCTGGTCGCCCACGGGAGCTTCCAGCGTGCCTTCATGACGGAACGGCACATAACAGGCCCTGCCCGGAGCCACGGCCAGAGACAGGCCAACAATTTCGGCCGTGCGGGCGTTCAGGCCGGTTGTTTCCGTATCCACGGCCACACGTCCTGCGGCACGGGCGGCGTCGATCCACCGGGCCAGCGTGTCCCTGTCCGTGACGGTCTCATAGGGACCGAAAGGAGCCTCACTACGGGGTATCTCCCCGGCATCCTGCCCCTCTGCCGCAGCTGAGGCCGGGCTGGCCTCGGGCCTGCGCTGTGTCGGGTGACGGGCCTTGCCGCCAAAACCCATGCGCTGGAGAATGGAAGAGAACCCCATGCTCTCCAGCCAGCTCCGCAACGTTTCGGCGTCCGGCTCACGGGGACGCAGCTCATCGACAGGTGTCGGCACGGCCACATCATCCGCCAGCAGGACAAGCTGCCGGGAAATGCGGGCACCTTCGGCGTGATCGATCAGATTCTGCCGCCGCTTGGAAGGCTTCATCCCGGGGGCTGCTGCCAGAACGGCCTCCAGCGATCCATATTCATTGATCAGCTGCGCCGCTCCCTTGGGGCCGATGCCCGGCACGCCCGGCACGTTGTCGGTGGAATCCCCCATGAGGGCCTGCACATCCACCACCTTGTCCGGCGTGACGCCAAACTTGGCTTCAACCTCGGCCAGACCGATGGGCTTCTGCTTCATCGGGTCTTTCAGGGAGACACCGGGGCGGACAAGCTGCATCAGGTCCTTGTCTGACGAGATGATGGTGCAGCTGCCGCCCTGCTCCACGACCTGGCGGGCATAGGTCGCCAGCAGGTCATCCGCCTCCCAGCCCGGCAGCTCGATGGCCGGAATCCCGAACTGGTCGGTCGCCTGACGAATAAGGTCGAACTGGGGGCGCAGGTCTTCCGGCGGTTCGGGGCGATGGGCTTTATAATCAGGGTAAATGTCGTTACGGAAGGTCTTGCGGCCTGCATCGAAGATCACAGCCATCGGCTGGCCTTCATGCTCCTTGATGAGCCGGGAGAGCATGTTGGTGAAGCCATAGACGGCATTGACGGGCACACCCTCCGGACTGCTCATGGGGGGAATGGCAAAGAAGGCACGGAAAATGAACCCCGAACCATCCACCAGAACCAGATGTGTGTTTTCTGACGTCACGCCGTCTTTCTCCCCTGCCCGTGCTGGCAGATCAGTCTTGCAGATGCTTTCTTCTCTAGCCGATTTCCGCCGTTTTAAAAACGGCTCCCTGTCCGTCATGTCCGCATTTCTGCTCATGGGCCTGCTTGGAGGATGCCAGACACCCCCAGCCCCCCGGAGCCTGCCCCACCGCCCGGCCGAGGCGGCTTACATCCCAGCCAGTGCGACAATTGCCCTCTCCGATGGCCGCAGGGCACCGGTACGGCTCTACCCGGCAACTGCTCCCCAACGTGGTGTCATTCTGGCCTTTCATGGCTTTGGAGACAGCCGAGACGCCTGGGAGGTCATGGCCCCGGCCCTCAACAGGGCGGGCTTTCTCATTGTCGCACCGGACGTGCGGGGCTTTGGCGAATTCCCCGCCAAGGGAGGATGGAGCACGACCGACAGGATGGTTGCCGATGCCGTGGAGGAAGCCCGCTGGTGCCAGCAGCACTGGCCCGGCCAGCCCCTCCATCTGATGGGGGAAAGCATGGGGGGTGCCCTTGCCCTCCTGACCAGCACGGCCCTGACGGCTCCCCGCCCTGACGGGCTGATCCTTCTGGCCCCGGCCATCATGACGATTGGTGAGCCGTGGCAGACCCTTCTGGAAGGCTGGAACCTCATCACGCCACAGGCACGGCTGACGGGTGCGCATATGCCGGGGCATCATGTCGCCACGGCCAATCTCAGGGCCATACGCCGCATGTTCTTCGACCCGCTGACCCGCCACGGCACGAACGTTCACGCCCTGAGAGGGCTGACGCATCTGATGGCCCATGCGCTGGAGCAGGCACCCTCCGTACAGATACCGACCCTGCTCGTCTGGGGAGACAGGGACCAGTTCGTCCCCGCCTCTGCCACACGTCGGCTGATACGGCAGGCCCCACCGTCCCTCTTCCGGCTGGATGAGCTGCCCCGTGGGTATCACCTCATCACCCGTGAACCGCAGGACCGTCCGGCCAAGGACATCATCTCATGGATCGAGCGGCCTGACCGCTTTCTGCCCTCTGGCGGGGACAGTGCCGCCACCATGTGGCTCTGGCTGGAACAGACACGCTGACATGGATGAAAAAAGAGTGCCGCAAGGGCTAGGCAAGCACGCCACTTGCCGTTAAAAGTACCGCCAACGGGGACCCGTAGCTCAGCTGGATAGAGCGTTGCCCTCCGAAGGCAAAGGTCGCGCGTTCGAATCGCGCCGGGTCCACCATGGATTTTCCCAATTTTCTGGCATTTTACCGTCGAGTCCGGCATCACTCCACAAGGAACTGATCCGATTTGAACTAAGCCATGGTATTTTTTGATCAGATCGAAAATGATTCTGAAGAAAAATAGCCTCGATCGTTCATTCCTACAAAGGAATCCTCTAACGAGAACAAGCAAAACAGCACTGAAGAATAAACTTATTATTTAAGTCAATCCAAACGACATTCCTTACAGCGGCTGATCAGCAAGTCCCATATAAAGTAAAATTTATGCTCCTTTTAAAGGAACAATCCCACCATCTGATAAGAGTTAGAGGGTATAATCATATGTTATGGATATAAACCCCATCTCTTGATCTTGATATTTACCTATCATGAATTTCTCATTCGTTTCTTATACACCTTTATGCTGTCTTTCTCCGCTTTTTTCCAAGAACTTACAATATTTTCATTCCGAAGACGCTCTAATATTTTAATGTTCTCCTTACTGTCCTCAATACGAAGCCTACTGGTACTTTCATCAGAAAGCTGAAGATAAACACCCCCTAAACCACACAGAATACGCAAGAAAACATCTTTTCCAACCTGATCAATCACTCTTACCAAGAGTCCTACAAAAATTTTACTATCAATCCTCTCAAGGCTATGTACAGCCCTTTCCAATACTGCTCCAACAATAGGAATATTTTTTTCATGAGCATATTTTATTACTTCCTCCCAGGAAGATCCATCAAAAACTTCTATGAAGTTTTCTGTGTTCTGGACAATATACTTTTTAATATCCGATGGAATTTTCTTATCTTTAAAGAGTTGAGTTAGATCTCCTGCAACGAGATCAGGAGTCATATACGACCGAAAATTCTTGGACTTACTTATGAAATCAGAACGTGCTGACCATTCCATTTGAGAGAGTCGTTCATAAGATTTTTCATCATCAGCAATAATATCCCTCTCAATCAGCCATCCAAAGAGCTTGTTGTCTCGTGAGACAATTTTATCAACTTGTAGATACTTTCCTAACTTCAAATCAGAGACCAATTTCGTCCGCAAGTCGGATGAAAAGAAATTATCAGGACAATTAAGAATACGATATGCTATATTTTCACGCCTCGTTTCCCCTTCGTCAGAATTATTCTCATCTATCACTTCAACTTCCGATATACCCTCTTTGGCCTTAAGTAAAGAAGCAAGATTTTCATCCACTTCTCCATTTTCTCCAACATATAAACAGATATTATGAAGTGTCGGTTGAAATCTTCCAGTTTCCGCCAAAAGGGGCCAGACATCATCAGGAAGAGACTCTATTTTTTCCACCACACAACTATCATGAACATTAATTAATACATCTTTAAGGCAAGAAACATTATAAGAAAAAAGCTCTCTAATTACTTCAACAAAAGACTCATTATTGTCTATAGAAAAAACTTTCCCCTTGATAACTTCAATATACTCGGAAATTTTGGACAATACATAATCATATACTTCCTTATTATTTCTTCTAATTCTATTAAGTGAAATACTATCCTTTGAAAGGTCTGCGGCTAAAGAAATATTTTCACATGTAAGCTTATAAATATTTTTCCTTACGAAAGCCTTCTGAAGTTCCTCACCAAGATACCGCAATGCAGGCACACATACCTTAGCTCTCCTATAGAGTTGAGAAATACTCTCAGCATTCTCATGAGACATTCTAGCAGACAGAACAGAAAATTTATCATAATTTTCCAACAAATAATCTGCCACAGATTCATCTATGCTTTGCTCTTTGAGACAAGATATGTCGGACAATATCCCATTTATTAAAATTATCCGAATGTTATTGTCAAAGTCCTCTCCACCTATGAAGTGAAAAATAATCTCAGACGAGAATTTAGCCAGTTTTTGAGCAAGTTTTATCTTGTCCTCATTCGTCACCGAATCTGACTTATAATAAGAATTAAGAAACTTTTTTTCATGTTTTCCTAGAAGACTCAATTTTCTAGAAATAATATCTAAAGCATTCTCTTCCTTATCTAGAAGATATTTTAGAATATCAATATTATAAAAAGAATATTTTGAGGAAATTTCATCCCTATAATCATTAATGATATTCTCAACATCACAATGATCCAGGTGAAAATATTCATCCATAACGTCACACTCTATATGATGGATGATAAAATTCATTGCATTGGAACTAAAATAGGAATCATGGTAACGGGTCGTATATAAAGAAAAATTGCGTCCAACATAGCCGTGCTCGACAAGTTGATAAGCCAGCTTGCTCTGCAATAGTGTACGAACTTCTGTTATAAAATCTTTGTCACCTTCCTCCGCATTGGAGACCTCCATAGAACTTGAATAAGTTATCAATTCATGAAAGTCACATACATTCAAATATCTATTTTCTTTATCTAATTTCTCTATCTCCTTTTCCAGATCCTCTCTATCCAACTCCATCAACTTTAGAAAATCCACCTCACGCCCTACCAAATCACAGATACGATCTCTCGATAGATTTATTTTTAATTCTTCAAACTGACTTAGATAAGCTGACCTACTTATACGTTCATTACATTCCCAGACAAGATTATAAGCCCCCTGTTCAATATCCATCCAGAATTTAGAAGATTTCATCTCATCCATAGAATGATGAACACTACCAACAGTAAAATTCTTAACATTCACAGAACACCCATATCCCGCCCCACATTTTCTATGTATTTTTTTATTATATCATGTAGCCGCACACTATTCCCTTCTAAATTTTCAATTTTATCCAAATTATCTCTCATCTCTTTTATCTTAGTAGCATTCAAATTTATGCGTCTATTAATAAATTCACGGCTCATCCTATACAAATCATCTATCCTGCTTTTTCTAAAGCGTATGTTTTCAAAATCTTCTAAATGAGTATTTTTATACACAACCATCGCAAAAAGCTCATTATCCTTCAATTTAAGAGCTTCACCACCTCCTGAGAAAATCATTTTTCTGAATACAATAAATTCATTCAATATATTCTTTAGTAACCTCATATCCGGGATGGCTGACATGGCTATATTGATCAACTTATTATCAATCTTATGATCTTTAATTTTCTCATCAATTATATCTTTTGCAAGACTCTTGGATGTCAAATATGTCACGAAAGGGACAATAGGAATGATTATATCAAAAAATTTTGTTCTATTAGAGTTGACCGCTTCCTTATGAACAAATCCGTCCAAATCCATCTCACCTTCTCTCCTTTCAAAGATACTATCCTTTACAGCATAAATAAATCTAATATTCTTTTTTATTTGAGGAGAATTATTTAACAATGTATTCAATGAACGTAAAGTATCAAAAATATGACAGTCATCAAAACGATCGATATCCTCAAAAATTACTATATCCTTGTTAGAGGTATCAAAAAAATAGACAATCTCATCAAGATATTGATCAAAATACGACGCAGAATTTTCATCCAATGAAACAGTAGCTGATCCTGCTGATAACTGCTTTACTCTAATTCGTCCATCAAAAATCTTAAACAGACAAAATATAGAAACAAAAAAGATAAATGGAAATACCGCATATGACAAAGGTTTATATGCATATAATAAAGGAAACTCCTTTAGAATTTTCTCCAGCCACCCCGCAAGAAAAAAAATAACGGTTAATATCACGCTTGCCCAAAAAGATATGAATATACATCTCATCCATTGAAAACGCTCAATTCGCCTGAAACGTGATGCAGGAGCCTTTTTAGGACTTTCTCTATATAAAAGCTGCTTGACAATCTCTTTCTGAATCTGGTTTGTTAGCGTCATTGCTTGTGGAGGCAAAGTAGCTTGCTCCTCATTATCTGGAATATTACCTTCTTTTATTTTCTCATATGTACTTTTCCCAGATAAAGATAGAGTGGATAAGGACAACTCAATTACACCATTCTTACCTGCTGTAAATTTCTTTAGAATACTGCTTTTCCCCGTTCCATAAGGACCGGATAAAGCTATATTAAGATTTTCCTTATTCTTGAGAGCTTCCTCAAGTGCTTTTACATATGTGCCATGTTCCTCTTCTATGTAGGCAGGTTTCAGCGAAACCAAAGAAACATCAAAATCACAACAATTTTCATCAATCATATTTTTTACTCTCCAGCCATAGACTCACAGTCGTCACTGTGGTCTCAAAGCTCCATTTTCAGCAACATGACCTAACACATTTCTCATGTCCGGCTCCACACGCATCACCCTCCAAAAGAACAAGAAAAAACAGACATTGGGAGCATTTATAGTGCCGATACGTTTATTGATTCCGAAATGAAGATGCCCATGCATAAATAAAATATAATTCATCATCGAATAAATTAAAAATCGAAACTTTAATGAAAGTACAAAAATAGTATAAGTTAAGCTGGGGATACACTTGTAAAATCCATTAAAAATTTTGACAAAATCACTTTCTTGACACTAGAAATCTACCTCCACGCCAGAATAATTCTCACTTTAAGAGACGTATACATCGTCAGCCAATACAAAATAACCCCTCCCATCTCACATCCCAGAGAACACTCTACACCCCCCCCACACTCAACCCGCCATGGAAACTTTACCCTCCAGATTGTGCCTCAGTCTTGGAGCCTCCCCACACAAAGGGGGAACCAGCCCCTCACCCCAGCAGCTCCTGACCTATGTAATGGCCATCAAGACGCCCCGGGCAGGCGAACAGGCCGCTGCCTATGTGGGTCGTGTACTGGTTCATCATGTCGAATTTCGACATACGCTCGAATATCCTGGTGAAGGCCGTGCGGGGGTCCTGCTGATAGGCAAGGAACATCAGCCCGGCGTCAAACTCGTTGCCCTGCCGCCACGGGGGCCAGCGTTCGGCAATGTAGCTCAAACCGTTATCATAGGAATAGGAACGCCTCAGCAGCTCCGCACCGCCATTCTCCTGCGGGGCGGCAAGGCGGGCGTGTGCATTTTCAGACGTGACAGGATTCCCGTCTTTGTCGGTCTGGCTGAGAGTCAGCGGCTCATTCTCATGATGGCCACCAATGGGGGCACCGCTCTGCTTCTGACGCCCCATCGTCTCCTCCTGAAAGCCCGTCCTCGTACGGTCCCAATGCTCCAGGGCAATGCGGATGATGCGGGCCACAAGATAGGTTCCCCCCTGCATCCACGCTTCGTCCGTCGGGGCTGCCCAGAGGACCCGCTTCGCCACGGCGGGATTGGCTATATCGGGCTGTATGGTGCCATCCTTGAAGCCCATCAGATTGCGGGGTGTCTGATGCCGGCCAAACTCCGGTGAAAAACCGGTCTGTGCCCAGCGTGGGGTTGCCCTGCCGTCGGCCAGACGGGCCAGGATGCGGATGGCATGAAAGGCCGTCTGCGGATCCGTCGCACAGCTCTGGATGCAGACATCACCCCCCGTATGGGCCGGAACGAGCTGTTCCCCCGTAAAACGGGGCAGGTCGGCCAGCGGAGCCGGACGCCGGTCCGCAAGACCATACCGGTCCTTCCCCTCCTTCGTGAACAGTCCCGGCCCGAAGCCGAAGGTCAGGGTCAGGCTCGCCTGCTCCAGACCATCCACATCACCGGAATCAACAAGATGCGGGGCGGGCCGGTGCGCCATCAGGGCCTCGGCGGCCTCCGTCCATGCCCTCATCATGTCGGCCACATCGGCCTTCTTCTCCGCCGTGAGATCAAACGTGATGAAATACAGGAACGGCAGCTGCGGCAGCATGATGCCGGGCTGATGACGCAGGGAAGAGGCCATCGCAAGGCTGGTAGCGGGGCGCATCAGCTCCAGCCCTGCCAGCCCCAGCGCCCCCCCCAGAAGAGTGCGGCGGGAAAGAGAAAATGTCATGGTTCTACTTTCACGGAAGGGCAACATTGAGCGTGTTCATGTCATCTTCGACATAATAGAATCCCCTGTTGTCAGGGGTCATCGCCAGACCGAACAGGTCGCCATTGCCCGGGGGCTGCTGGGCCTGGTCATTGTCCACCCACTGGGCATAGAGCTGTTTCTTCGCCACGGGGTCTATCTCGACAACCTGCCCGTTGCGCCCGTTGGCCACCAGCAGGTGATGCCCCGGCACCCAGATCATCGCCAGTGGCCAGTTGAGCAGCTGCCCTCTGGTGATGATGCGCCCCACGGCATCATTCTGACGTGTCACGGGGGTCGTGCGGTTCACGGCATCATCAATGGCCGTGACCTCCTCATCATAGCCATCCGTGACATACAGCGTGCCGTCACTGTCCAGAGCCAGTCCGGTTGGCCCAAAAAGGAAATTGTCACGATCGGCACGACCGGCAAACCCGGTCGCTATGATTGACTGTCTGTCCAGCACAGGGGGCTTACCCGGCGGAACATGCAGATTGAAACGCATGACCGTCGCATTGTGCAGGATGGGTGGATAATGCGTTGCCGGGTCCAGAACATAAGGACTTGGCAGTCCTGCCGCCGCCATGGAGATGAAAAGCGTGGCCGTGTCTCCGTTATCAATGCTGGCAATATTCCCCCACGGCCCCGTAATGTCCGGTCCTTTCCACGCCGTGGCAAATTTTCCGTTGGCATCAAAAACCAGAAGGCAGCCATCCCCCTTCGTGCCTGTTGTCCCGTCCTTGCTTGGCGTGCTGCCAACAATGACCCAGCCCGCCTTGAGCACCGTCAGGGCCGTCGTGAAGCCGATCCCCCCCGGGCAGGCCGCCAGATTGGCAGGGGCACTGGCAAACAGGCGTATGTTTTTTGTCACGGGCGAATAGGCCACGATGGTCGTGCCGGTTCCCTGAAGATTGTTCACATTGTTGAAGTTGGTGATGAGCACTTCATCCTTCTTCAGGCTGCCCATGTCCTGCGGCACCAGATAGATCGCATAGGGATTGAGATCACCATTGCCCGGACTTGTGGAAGCCAGCATGGCATGGCGGCGGATGGTCTCCAGAAACCCCTTCGGAGCAGCCTCCCCTCCCTGTGGAGCAAACACGGCAGCGAAAGCGAAGCAGGCCAGGCCGGGCAGAACTCTGCGTAGAAACTGTTTCATGAAGCACCTCCTACAGGGCAATGATCGCACGCAGACCAAGGACGGCAATGTCCTTCACGCGCCTGTCAGGGTGAAGAGTATTCGGCACCCCACCTGACGGATTGAAAATGTACTGGAAGTCCGGCTGGAGCTGGAGCCAGCCTGTCATCTGGCACTGATACATCAGCTCCATGTAGGTTTCCCCGCTCTGGGACGGCATGTAGCTCCCGTTGTAGAACCGGGTCGCCCTGTCAAATTTGGCCAGCGCCTTGCTGAAATGCGTGTAGCCCATGGCAAGCCCCAGCGTGTCATCCTGCCGGTATGGCAGCGGGTCCTTGAACGTGAAGCCGAAATTCAGGCTGAAATCGTTGGGCGCACGGTCGGACTGCGGCGTCCCCATCGCCCGGCCAAAGACATTGAATGTCCGGTTGGGATCGTAATGGCTGTGCCACAGCATCTGGTCCACCACCGCATACAGGCTGAAAAGGCCACGGTGACGGCGGGCCACGCCACTGCTTGCCGGAGACGCAAGCGGCAC
The DNA here is from genome assembly GCF_002917995.1 of Parasaccharibacter apium. NCBI lineage: Bacteria > Pseudomonadati > Pseudomonadota > Alphaproteobacteria > Acetobacterales > Acetobacteraceae > Parasaccharibacter > Parasaccharibacter apium. Next base: position 64,031 of record NZ_LMYH01000007.1, on the reverse strand, counting down.
GTGCATGTTGTCCCAGTACTGGTCCGCAAAAGGCTCGGAATCATACCAGGCCCCGATGCGATAGACCCGTGAGAGCGCATCGGCCTGATCTGGCGAGACCATGGCCCCCAAGGCGGGATAGACATACTGGAACTCCACCAGAGCCAGCACACCCCGGTTCAACACGAAACTCGTCCCGGATGGATTGCTCTTCTGAGCATCCACACTGACATTATGAGCAGGACTGCCACTGAACACGCCAGCCTGCACATATAATGGTGTGGCCATCCAGTATTTCGCCCTCACCCCCAGTGAGGAGAGCGGATAGGCCGGTCCGCCACCGGGCATGTCCGCCGAAGGCACCATGGGCCAGCCGAACATGGTGTTGGCAAACACGAGCGCATTGCTGCTCACCATCCATTCCTGGTCCAGGCTCTGCTGGCCAATCTTTATGTCCAGAGCCTGCTGGTCCAGAAATTTCTGGTCAAACCACATTTCCCACAGGCGGGTGGAACGGTCTGCCTCGATCCCGCTGATGGTCTGGGCCACCTGAAGATTGTCATCACTGAGACTGCGCCCATGTATCTGTTCCATGCTGACCTGAAAGGTACCGCCGTACCAGCCAAAGGCCCGCTGCGTATTCAGTTGCAGCACCGCAACAGTCAGGCCGTCATAGGCAGCTCCCCGCCGTGTTCCGCCCGTGACATTGCCGAAAATCTCCGACGTCTCCTGAAGGGCAAAAACCAGCCCCGCCTTCCCCATGGCTGTCCGCAGGCCCCACATGCTGCCGAGCAGGTTGGAATCCCGTTTCCAGTTTGACAGAAACCCGAAGAGGCCGTCTGCACTCTCATCCCCTGCCGCTGCGGCATTGCCCAGATTGACCACGGGGGCACGGGCCTGAGCTGTAGTTCCCATAAAAAACGAGAGCAGGCCAATCACTACAACCTGCACAGCACAACAACGGGACCGGGTGAACAGCCTTCTGAAAGTAAGGGTGGGCATGGCGGCTCCGATAACTGTTAATGATTCTTATTATTGATATCGGAAAAATTTTTCGATTCAATTAAAAATTGATTCTCATTCGCAATTGAAAGACGTTACCAGCACTCTGAACAGCCCATTCCCGTCAAAGAAGCAGAATTGCCATGATGTCTACTCCCCACCATGATTGAAACACGAAGACAACCCGCAGGCCCATCCGATCATCTTTCAGAACGTCTCTGCCACAATATCAGGAGGACACATCATCATGCTTTCCACCTCATGGGTCTTCTGGGCTCTGCTTTCAGCAGTTTTTGCTGCACTGACAGCTCTGTGCGCCAAGATTGGCGTCAACAACATTGATTCCGACCTGGCCACCTTCATCCGCACGCTGGTCATACTCGGCGTACTGGGGATGATCTTGCTGATTACAGGCAAATTTCACGAGACCAGAGGCTTCAACATGCGGGGCTGCCTGTTCCTGCTATTATCCGGTCTGGCGACGGGGGCCTCATGGCTCTGCTATTTCCGTGCCCTAAAGCTGGGCGATGCTGCCCGTGTTGCCCCCCTTGACAAACTGAGCGTTGTTTTCGTGGCCATACTCAGTGTCACCGTCCTCGGGGAGCAACTCTCCCTCAAGGGCTGGCTGGGAGTCCTGTTCATCGGGCTGGGAGCCATTCTGGTCTCCCTGGGGTAGACCTTTCTCCCCGTTATCAGTCGCCACAAAAAAACGGACCCACCCAGAGGGCAGGTCCGTTTTCTTCAGAAAAGACTCTTCTGTCAGAAGAGGGAGGCAGGCCTTCCCTCTTCCTCCAGCTTACTCGCCTTCTTTACCGGTTTCTTCTTCAACCGCAGCCGGCTCTTCCGTCGTTACGGGAGCCAGACGGCTGGCAAAGTTGCAGGCCATCAGGTAGCAGACGACCGCCGTACCGAGAGAAGCAAAAGCCGTGTTGCGCTCACCCGGATTGATCAGCATGGCCACGAATACCAGAATGATGGCACCCAAGCACAGGAGGCTGAGATACGGGAAAAGCGGCAGGGTGAAGTGCTTGCTCGTCCCAGAGCGTTTGCTCCGGCGGCGCAGCACGATGTACGTCGTGGAAATCAGCGCATAAGTCAGCAGGATCAGACCACCACTACAGTTCAGCAGGAAGCCGAAAATCTCGCTCGGTGCAAAAATCGAGGAGAAGGCGACCAGAAGACCAGCCACGGAGCTGATGGTAATGGCCATGCGGGGCGCCTTGTCCGGCGACGTACGCACCAGAAACGCCGGGGCATCACCCTGGATGGCCAGCTCTGTCAGAATACGGGACGTGATGTACATGCTGGAGTTCAGACAGGACAGCACGGCGCTGAGGATGGCGATCTGCATGATCAGCGCAGCACCCGGCACACCCATGGTCTGAAGCACGGCCACGAACGGGGACTTGCCCGGATACAGGCTCCACCACGGCACGATCATCGTGATCAGGCAGATGGAGGAAACGTAGAACATCATGATGCGCAGGCCGAGTGTCCGCGTCACACGGGAGACATTCTGCCCCGGATCAGACGTCTCGGACGCCGCCACGGTGGAGATCTCGGAGCCCATCATGGTGAACAGCACGGTCGGCACCAGCGCCAGCAGCGGCACGATCCCGTTGGGGAAGAGCCCACGACGACCAAACAGGTTGTGATGGACCGGCACACCCGGACCAAAAACATGCAGGACATACAGCAGCGCCAGCAGGATGAAGGCCACGATGGTGAAAACCTTGATGCTGGAAAGCCAGAACTCGCACTCACCAAAAATCTTCGGGGCAAAGAAATTCACAAACTTCATGCTGAGGATGAGGATGATCGACAGCAGCCAGACAGGCAGGTCGATCCAGTCCCGCAGCATCATGGCACCAGCGATGGCTTCCGAGCCGATCACGACCACCCAGAAGAACCAGTAGAGCCAGCCGGAGGCAAAGCCGATCCGGTCACCATGCGCAAGGCGGATATACTCCACGAAGGAGCCACGCCCCGGGTCGCTGACAACGATCTCGCCAAGCATCCGCATGATCCCCATGATCAGGAATCCGACGACAACGAACACAAGCGCAATGCCTGGTCCCGCTTTGGCAATGGCGGCACTGCTACCAACAAAAAGCCCGGCGCCGATCACGCCGCCGAGGGCAATCATCGCAATATGACGACTCGAGAGCCCCTTATCTTCGGCCTGAGCCTGGTCAGTGGTGGGTTCCTTCATGAAAAGGTCCTTATGAATAGTTGGCTGTGCAAATCGCCCATCCAGTAGATGACGGGTTCTCCGCTAAGTCATTCCCATTTTGTAACATCTACTGTCAAAATGGAAGCCGGAACAGATTAAAACTCCGTTCCTTCTCAGAAGTGACGGTAAAAATAAAGCTCCAGCACACCTGATGTCCCATGTATGGGCGGCATAGGCATACCTCCCGGAACACCGGCCTTTGCCAGTGCCTTTCCCGCTGGCCCCGCAAAAGCAACACCGCCAGCGATCGCTCCTGATGTGTTGCCATCAAACGTGTATTCTGCGGAGAAATCAAGCTCATCCGACATGTGGCGCCCCACATTGCGAGACAAACCCGACCCTGTGGGGTAGAGAAAAGACAGGTCGTAGAAATGCAGGCCGAGCTTCAGCTCGTCCGCCTTGCGCAACAGATGGACAGGTGGGACACCTGTCAGATCCACCTGATGGATCTCCATATTGGACAGGGGAGACAGATACATGCCCGTGATTTCCCCCGGCCAGTAGCCACCATAGGTATACCGGCGCCCATCGTACAGAAAGTACGTATCATAATTGTGCTTTGTCCGGCTATGTGGGTTTTTCCCCCCGCTGAAACGGGTGTAACGGTAAAAGACGTGCGGCTTCCATGGCAGGCTGGTGAACGTATAGCCTGGCTCGATATATGTCGAATAGGCACTGACCCCCTTGTAACCATTGCCCGCATGGCTGTTCTGCTCGGAAACGAATGTGCCATAGAGCGTGAAGTGCTTTGAGATGCCCAGCGCCCGGATGGGCACGAACGTACCACCCCAGCTCAGCTGACTGACATTCATCCCCTGCCTGTCCCCACGATTGGCGTAGTCGTAGGCTGAACCGATATTCGCCTTCCGCACATGAAAATAGGTCAGGGTCAGATAAGCCGCCCTGTCCTCGTAGACGGACCCGCCATCCCCTCCTGGCCTGCTGCGAAACCATGTGATGTCAAACCCCTCAAACTTGGTCTCCGGCCTGTCATTATTGCGGGTCTGCTTGTTGTTGGTGTTGTTCTCCAGCATGAAGACATCCGCCCGCAGCGCCTTCCCCTGATATTTGATGACACCAGGGCCGGAAAAGGCAAACCGGGGCGCATACCACCAGGCGCCACGATCCCCGGAGCTGTAAGCACCCTTCCCCATCAGAAAGCCATCATCAATCTGGAACTTCTGCCGTCCTCCCTCAATGATCAGCTTCCGCTCCTTGTTGAAGGGCAGGTCTATGCCCAGATTGGCCTCCTCCAGCGTGACCGCACGAGGGGTCCGTGTCGTCTGGGAAATGCTCTCGGCATCGCCATCCCCCAATGTCGTGGAGCCAATGGCCGATGCCTGCCCGAATACGCTGAACCCCCAGGGCGTTTTCCACTGCCCTGCAAGAATGGGTTTGCCGTACAGCTCGGCATACGTCGTATCCTTGATGAGGGCATAGCCGCCCGTCCGCTTTTCACGGTACGACCCTGTCCCGAAGTTGGTATTGGGCAGAAAGAACGCATCACCCCCAATATCCAGAGAGGCCTTGAGAGAAATGTTTCTGGTAGCAACAAGTGTCTGGTCAGCATAAGCGTCAGAAATCACATAAACGTTGCCCAAAACGGCCAACGAAACGAAGAGTTTCCGCAGTTTTGATGACATATGAGGAACCTTTTGGAAATTTTCCTCACAATTTTATTACAGAAGAACCGTTCCTTGTCTATCGACCGTCTGACTTGTTTATCAGTACAGTCTATGAAATGGAGACAATATAAAATTTATTCTTTTTCTTCATCATGACGATACTGCCTCACGAAAACACGCTCTAAATGGCAGTTTATTAACCCTTCCACGCCCTGTTCCGTATCAAACCGGACAGAAGAACAGAAACGGAATGATGGGCGCTAATATTAAAAATGTTTATAAAAATAAATTTCCATTACACCGGAAGCTCCATGGATCTTCGGCATGGTCTGTCCATCCGGCACGCCAGCCTTGGCCAGTGCCCGCCCTGCTGGACCAGAAAAGGCAGCACCCGCTGCAATCGCACCGGATGTATTCGCATCAAAAGCATATTCTGCTGAAACGTTGACTTCATCCGACATATGTCGCTTCGTACCCGCAGGCAGGCCTGCGCCCGTGGGATACAGATAGGCAAGATCGTAAAAATGCAGGCCAAGCTTCAGCTCATCATCCTTCTTCAGCAGATGGACGGGCGGCACACCGGTAATGTCAAACTGATGAACCTCCATGTTGGAGAGTGGGGACATGTTGTTCCCCACAATCTCCCCCGGCCAGTAACCGCCGTACGTGTAACGGGCACCATCATAAAGAAAAAACGTATCGTAATTGTGCTTCGTCCGGCTGTGGGGATCCCGCCCCCCGCTGAAGCGGGTGTAACGGTAGAAAACATGAGGCCGCCACGGAACCCGGGAAAACGTATAGCCCGGTTCCACATAGACGGCATAGGCACTGACCCCCTTGTACCCATTGCCTGCGTGGCTGTTCTGCTCGGAAACAAAATTGCCATAGAAGGTGATGTTCTTCGTGAAGGGGCGGCTCTTCATCGCAAAGGGCGTTCCCCCCCAGCTCAGGGCCGTCACGCTCATGCCCTGACGGTCCGCCCTGTTGGAGTAATCGTAGGCCGCTCCCTTGTCGGCATGGCGGACATAAAAATAGGTCAGCGTGACATAGGCCGCCCGGTCTCCGTAGGACGAGCCGCCATCTCCATCCGGACGGCTGCGAAAGAGCGTCACGTCAAAACCGACAAACTTCGTTTCCGGCTTGTCATTGCCGTAGGTCTGCCGGTTGTTGCTGTTGTTCTCCAGCATGAACACATCGGACCGGATGGATGTCCCCTCATACTTGATGACCCCCGGCCCGGAGAAAGCAAACCGGGGCGCATACCACCAGGCCCCACGCTCACCAGAGCTGTAGGCTCCCTTCCCCATGAGAAAACCGTCATCAATCTGGAATTTCTGCCGTCCCCCCTCGATGATCAGACGTCTTTTCCCATTCAGCGGAATCTTCACGCCCAGATTGGCATCCTCAAGATTCACCTGCCGGGGCGTGCCGGAGGTCTGGCTCACGCTCTCTGCATCGCCGTCACCCAACGTCGTGGACCCGATGGCCGAAACCAGCCCGAACACCGAAAAACCCCACGGGGTCTGCCATGTGCCTGAAAGCATGGGCTGGCCATACAGCTCACCAAGACCAACATTTTTCGTGCGTGTGTAATAACCCGCCTTGTGCGGTGCATAAGAGCCCGTGCCAAAATTGGCATTGGGGAAATAAAAGGCATCACCCCCAATATCGAGAGCGGCATTCAGGGTGATATCCTTGCGGGACAACAGGGTCACGTCCGCAGATGCTTCAGAAGCGGTAAAAACACCAGCCGACATTGCAGCTGTACAAAGCAGTTTCCGCACCCTTGCCGCCATGACCATCCTTATTCTCAGGCTGTTCTGGCGGCTTATTACCTCATGTCTGCCATATAATCCAGAGAATGCAGCCCAGAGAATGTTACGATCTCGGAAAAATATTTCGAAAGAGCCTGCGCCTCATGTTCTCCACAGGCAGCCCGCCTTCCCTCAGCCCGGTACGCCGTCACCGCCGGTGATGCCCCAGACCTGCCCGGTCACGTAGCTGCTCTCCTGAGAGGCCAGGGTGACATAGACCGGCGCAATCTCCACCGGCTGTCCAGGACGGTAATAGGGTGTCTCCTGTTCACACAAGAACGTCATGACTTCCTCCGTGACCACAGCTTCCGAAGAAAGAAGGCAATGCCCTCAATCAGAAGAACAAGAAGGACGATGCCAACCACTTCGAAAATCCCTGCCATTATCAGGAACTTCTTGACGACCTTCTCAGTAGGACGACAAGCAACCTGTACGTCCGAAAGATTCAGCTTGGACGTACAGACCATGACTGTCTCGCTACCCTTGGGCATGGTCACGGTAATGGTGGCAGGAATGGAGAGGGGAGCAGCTTCGGCAACTACAGGAGCGGCGAGAAGCAAACCAATGACAAAAGCCGCCACACCGGAGAAAAACGCCCACCTGCCCACGGATGACACGCCCTCGCCTTCATGGCTGGCAGCAGCCTCACCTGGCCGGGTCGTATCCATCTCATCTCGGAACATGGGGCATCTCCTGTTCAACAGCTCTTCCTGATGAAGACGACCTTCTGCGAATATCGGCCATCACGTCAAGCTGTTTCAGTTCAACAGCTCTTCCTGATGAAGACCACCTTCTGCCCCGCCCCGCACGTCAACCGCCCTCCCGGAGCGCATCAAACGGTTTCACGTCACGATCCGTTTACATGACCATGCACGGCCCGTTCCGGTTCAGGAATGGTCTGGAAGGGTCATCCCGGTCCGTCACGGGCGCAGCTGCCCTGTTCCGTGCACCTCATAACGCCATGTCATGAGCTGGGCCGGACCAACCGGGCCACGGGGCGGCAGGCGGCCTGACATGATGCCGATTTCCCCACCCAGTCCGAATTCACCACCATCACTGAACTGCGTCGAGGTGTTCCACATCACGATGGCACTGGGGACACGTTGCATGAAATACTGCGCCACGGCCTCATCTTCCGTCAGGATCGCCTCCGTATGACGGGACGAGAAGCGGACAATATGCGCCAGTGCCGCATCCACCCCTTCCACGACGGAAATGTTCAGAACCTTGTCCAGCCATTCCGTGGCAAAATCTTCCTCCGTGGCAGCGGGCAGTTCCGGCAGGATGCTGCGGGCGGCCTCGTCAGCCCGGAAGGTGCAGCCCTCCGCTGCCAGATCGGCCACAAGCTGCGGCAGGAGACCCGGAGCAATGGCAGCGTCGATCAGGAGCGTTTCCGTGGCCCCACAGATGCCGGGACGGCGCAGCCTGGCATTGCGCACGACCCTCCGGGCCAGCTCATGATCCGCCGCCGCATGGACGTAGCTGTGGCACAGCCCCGCCGCATGGGCCAGAACCGGCATCCGTGCCTCGGCCTGCACACGCTCCACCAGCGCGCGCCCGCCACGGACCACGGTCACGTCAATCAGCCCTGCTGCACGGAGCATGTCCCCCACATGCTCCGGCCCGGCATCCGGCACCATGAGCACGGCATCCTCCGGTAGGCCAGCACGGGCCAGCCCCTGCTGGATCACATGATGCAGGGCCTGTGTGCTGTGAAAACTCTCCGGCCCGCCCCGCAGCAGCAGGGCATTGCCGGACCGGATGGCCAGAGTGGCCGCATCCACCCCGACGGTGGGCCGCCCCTCATGGATCATCCCCAGCACGCCAAGTGGCGTGGCCACACGGCGCAGCTTCAGGCCATTCGGCTGCTGCCATGCGGCCAGAACCTGTCCGACCGGGTCTTCCATGCCCGCAAGGGCGTCCACGCTGCGGGCCACGCCCTCAAGCCGTTCCGCCGTCAGGATCAGCCTCTCCTGAAAGAACGGGCTGAGACTGGCCTGCTCAAGGTCCCGGCGATTGGCAGCCAGCAGGGTTTCCGTTCCGTCCCGCAAGCCTGCGGCCACATGGCGCAGTGCCGCCGTCCGCTGCCCTGCCGGACATACGGCCAGAATCCCGGCTGCCTCACGGGCACGCCGTGCCAGCACATGCATGGGCGGGACGTGAGCGTCCGTCTGCGTTCCTGTCGGCATGGGTCTTTCTCCTCCATTTCCACCGGCCCGGCCTCCCGCTGCCGGATGATCCGCACCATCCATCACCAGCCCCATCGTGCCGATCTGGACCGGCATGGCAAGGTCACTCCGGCAGAAACCCGCCATGCCCATGTACCGCCCCTGCTTGACAGGCCGACAACGGCCCCGCATCTCTTGAGGCATGTCCTCCACCGCCACACAGCCACCAACCGTCCACTCCCTCCGCCTGCTGGGGATTCTCAGCGTCCTGATGGGGTTTGCGGCCATCTCCACCGATTTCTACCTGCCAGCCATGCCCACCATGGCGCAGGCCCTGCAGGCGCCGGGAGGTGAAATGGCCTGGACGATCTCCGGCTATCTGGTGGGGTTCAGTTTCAGCCAGCTCATCTGGGGGCCGGTCAGTGACCATTATGGCCGACGGCTGCCCATTGCCATCGGGCTGGTCCTGTTCACTCTCGGGTCGGCAGGCTGTGCCGCTGCCGGTTCCATCACGACACTCATCGCCTTCCGCCTCCTTCAGGCCATCGGGGCCTGCGCCAATGTCGTGATCGCCCGGGCCATGGTGCGGGACCTCTATCACGGCCACCGTGCCGCCCAGATGCTCTCCACACTGATGACCGTCACGGCCATCACGCCTCTGCTGGCCCCGCTGGTTGGCGGACAGATTCTGGCCTTCTGGGGCTGGCGGGCCATCTTCGTCAGTCTGGTCTGTGTGGGCCTCATCATGCTTGGCAGCCTGTTCTTCCTGCCGGAGACTTTGCCGAAGCGGGATGAACGCCCCCACTCCGTTCTCCATGCCTTCTCACACTATGCCCACCTCATCCGCCGCCCCCGCCTGCTGGGCTATGCCTGTGCCGGCGGCTGCTACTATGCGGGGACGTTCGCCTACATTTCCGGCTCCCCCTTTGCCTATATCAGCTACCACCACGCCTCCTCCCTGCTCTATGCGCTGCTCTTCGGAATGGGCATCGTGGGCATCATGACGGCCAACATGATCAATGCCCGGCTGGTCCACGCATGGGGCAGCGACAGGCTGCTTGTCATGGGGGTCATCATCAGCGTTCTGGTCTCGCTCTGGCTGGTCGCTGATGTCTGGACTGATTATGGCGGGCTGTGGGGGCTGTTCCTGCCGCTCTTCCTCTATGTCGCCATGGCCGGATTCATCGTGGCCAATTCCCTCTCCGGTGCCCTGCATGATGACCCCGCCCATGCGGGCACCGTCTCCGCCATGACGGGAGCCGTCCATTATGGCAGCGGCATCATCGGGTCCGGGCTGGTGGGGCTGCTGGCGGATGCCACACCCCGCCCCATGGCCACGATCATCTGCGTGGCCTCGCTGTTCAGCCTCGTCTTCCTGCTGCTCATCCGTGATGGCAGGAAGGGCTGAAGGCCGGTCCGCTTCTTACGGGTTCAGCTCGCCCCGCTCCAGCCAGCCTGCAATCTGCTGCATCCCCGTCTGGATGTCGGAGAGCGGGAACTCATAGGCCCATGTCTCGCCCGTTTTCGTCTTCGCCGTCAGCTGTGCCGTCTTCCCCGATGACAGAGCCTGCACGGCACTGACCGGAAGCTCCTGCTGGGCCATGCAGCCTGTCTCGTCACAGGATTGCAGGGGCAAAGGCACGGCCTGCCCGTTATCCACGCTCAGCTGAAGAGTGGCCTTCATGTCGAACGGCAAGCGTGTCGGCAGGTTCAGGCTGATCTGCCAGGGCTGTTGGGCCAGCGGCTTCCTGATGAGGTCTGGCGTGGCATGAGCCAGCAGGAAAAATCCGCTATCCATCGTCGTCCCCGTCATGCGTTCCAGCTGGATGGTGCAGAACTGCGTCCCCTGTCGGCTGCCCTTGGCCGGATAGGCACAACCATAGCGCCATGGCCCGGCAAAAGCGGACCGGGCCGTTACTCCCGGATGTTCAGCCGCCATGATTTCCGGCAGACCTCCCCCTTTTTCCGTCACGGCTTCCACAGCTGCGACCCGACCATCCTTCGGCCCAGCCGCAGAAGCTGGCACGGCAGACAGCAGACCAAGTGTCATCACCATGACGGCATGAGGGCGTCTGAACATCTTTCTTTCTCCTTCTACGGTCATGCCGCCACCGTAACACCAACCGGCACACACATCATCAGGAAAACATGGACCATGCCGTCACCGCACGCTCCCGCCATCCGCAATGCGCTGCAACACATAAGGCAGGATACCCCCCTGGGCGACATAGGCCAGCTCAGCCTCCGTCTCCAGCTGGAGGGTGGCCTGCACGACCTGCTCCATGCCATCCGGTGCCGTAAAACACACACGGACAGGCTGCCGGGGCTCAAGCCGGGCCGGAAGGTCGATGCTCACTTCTTCCTGCCCCGTCAGGCCGAGCGTCTGACGGGTCACCCCCTTGGGAAAGGTAAGGGGCAGAACCCCCATCCCTGCCAGATTGGCCCGGTGAATCCGTTCGAAATCCTCGGCAATGACAGCCTTTACCCCCAGGAGACGGGGGCCTTTCGCTGCCCAGTCCCGTGATGACCCCATGCCGTAATTCCGCCCCGCTACCACCACCAGCGGTACCTGCTCCTGCTGATACCGGGCAGCAGCATCGAAAATGGCTCCTTCCTCCCCATCTGGCCAGTGCCGGGTCACGCCACCCTCACTCCCGGGGATCATCTCATTACGGATACGGATATTGGCAAATGTCCCCCGTGCCATGACACGATCATTCCCACGGCGGCTGCCATAAGAGTTGAACTGCGCCGGTGAGACGCCATGCTCCTCAAGATACCGGGCAGCAGGCGAACCGATGGCAATCGTTCCGGCCGGAGAAATATGATCCGTCGTGATGTTGTCCCCGAACAGGGCCAGAATCCTGGCCTTGCGGATTGGCCCCGTCACGCCGGCAGCCTCCTCCAGCCACGGCGGTGACTGGATGTAGGTTGAAGACCCATCCCACGCAAACGTTGCACCGGCCTTGCCGTCTCCCAGTGCCTGCCACTGGGCAGGCCCCTGCTCCACAGTCGCATAGCCACGGGCAAAGGCCTCCGCCACGACGGACTGCGCCATGAGATTCGCCACCTCATCCCCGCCGGGCCAGATATCGGCCAGCATGACAGGCTGACCGGCCTCATCATGGCCAAGAGGTTCCACCGCAAGATTCCGTGTCACGGTCCCGGCCAAGGCATAGGCCATCACGAGCGGTGGGCTGGTGATGTAATTCAGCTTCGTATGAGGGGAAACACGCCCCTCGAAATTACGGTTCCCGGACAGCACTGCGGCAACCGTCAGATCATGCTCCGTGATCGTCCGGGCAATGTCAGCCTGCAAGGGGCCGCTATTGCCGATGCAGGTCGTGCAGCCATAACCAACGATCTCAAACCCTAACGCACTGAAATCCTCCAGCAGACCGGCCCGTTCCAGATACCGGGTTACGGCCTGGCTGCCCGGGGCCAGAGAGGTCTTGATGCGCCGTGCCACCTTCAGGCCCCGCTGACGGGCCTTCCGGGCCAGAAGCCCTGCTGTCAGCATGGCCGCAGGGTTGGATGTATTGGTGCAGGATGTAATGGCTGCCAGCACGACATCCCCGGCACCAAGGCTTTCCCCCGCAAGGGCGGCATCCTTCGTGCAGATGGGGAAACGGACATCCCCCTGTCCTTCGGCCGCCAAGGCGGCCCGGCTGGTCTCTGCCACGGCAGGAAGGTCATGACGCTGGGAGGGTGTTTTCGGCCCTGCAACAGAAGGCTTCACAGTCCCCAGGTCCAGACGCAGCACAGTGGTGAAAAGCGGTGTTTCATTACCCTCCCGGAACAGTCCCTGCTGCCGCAGGTACGCTTCCACGAGCCGGACATGATCCGGCGAACGGCCTGTCAGGGTCAGATAGTCCATGGCCAGTGCATCGGGTGGAAAATAGCCGCAGGTCGCTCCATATTCAGGTGCCATGTTGGCAATGGTGGCCCGATCCGCCACCGGCAGGTGATCCAGCGCCGGACCGAAAAACTCCACAAACTTGCCGACAACCCCTTCCGCCCGGAGTTGTTCTGTCAGGGTCAGCACGATGTCCGTCGCTGTCACGCCGGGAGCGGACCGTCCCTCCAGATACACCCCCACCACATCGGGCAGACGCATGGCAATGGCCTCTCCCAAAGCGGCGGCTTCGGCCTCGATGCCACCAACACCCCAGCCCAGAACACCAAGGCCGTTGATCATGGTCGTATGGCTGTCTGTTCCGAAGACCGTATCCGGGAAAAGGGTTGTCACGCCCTCTTCCTCCTTCCGCATGACCAGCGGAGCCAGATATTCCAGATTCACCTGATGGCAGATGCCGGCCTCTGGCGGAATGACCCGGAAATTGTCGAATGCCTGCTGCCCCCAGCGCAGAAAGCTGTACCTCTCCCGGTTGCGGCTGAACTCGTGGGCCACATTCTGCTCCAGAGCATCTTTCTGCCCCGCCACATCCACTGTCACGGAATGATCGATCACAAGATCTACAGGGATGAACGGATTGACCTCCTCCGGATCACCACCCAGCCGTTTCATGCCGTCACGCATGGCGGCAAGATCGACCACAGCGGGAACACCTGTAAAATCCTGCATCAGGATACGGGCCGGACGGAACGGAATCTCACCTTCGGCATGGCAGGTCTCAGCCCAACCCGTCACCAGCGCCCCCGCATCATGCTGCCCCTGCCGCAACACGTTCTCCAGAACGATCTTCAACACATAAGGCAGGCGTTGCGCCTTCTCCCCCGCTCCGGCCAGAGCCTGGGGGAGCGATACATATCGATAACTCTGCCCCTCATGCTCCAGCCTCTGCCATGGAATGCCCCCCTGCCCGGCTGTCCTGTCTGTTCCAGTCATCATGCCCTCCCGCTTGCCAGTCTCGTGCCGTGTTTCTTCAGCCGGCTGCTCCTCAGGACGCCGGCACATCCCGCCTGTCCGGCCCGACATAAAGGGCACGGGGACGGCTGATGCCTGCGCGGCTCTCCAGCATTTCCTTCCACTGGGCAACCCATCCCGCTGTACGGGCCACAGCAAAAAACACCGTGAACATGGAGGACGGAATCCCCATCGCCCGGAGGATGATTCCGGAATAGAAATCCACATTGGGATAAAGCCGCCGGGAGATGAAATACTCATCATTCAGGGCTGTCTCTTCCAGCTTCATGGCCAGCTCGAGACGGGGATCATGATCCATCCCGAGCTCTGCCAGCACTTCATGGCAGATGTTCCGCATCAGCCCGGCCCGTGGGTCCAGATTCCTGTAGACACGGTGGCCAAAGCCCATCAGCCGCGTACCATCCTCCTGATTCCTGACACGGTTCATAAAATCCGGAATGCCGTCCACCGTACCGATCTCATCCAGCATATCCAGCACGGCCTCGTTCGCACCGCCATGTGCTGGCCCCCAGAGCGCCGCCACACCAGCAGCGACACACGCAAAAGGATTGACCCCCGTGGCCCCCACCGTCCGCACGGTGGATGTAGAAACATTCTGCCCATGGTCGGCATGAAGGATCAGAATCCTCTCGAAGGCCCGTGCCAGAACCGGATTCACCTCCCAGGCTGCTTCCGGCATGGAGAAGAGCATGTGCAGACAGTTCTCCGCATAGCTCAGTCCCGGACGGGGGTAGATCAGCGGCAACCCCCGGCTGTAGCGGTAGACCCAAGCTGCCAGAGTCGGCATCTTGGCCACAAGCCGCAGGGTAGACATCTCCCGCTCCTCTGATGTGATACGGTGCCGCTGGTCCGCTCCCTGATTACCATAGAAGCTGGAGAGGCCAGCCAACGTCCCGCAGAGCATGGCCATGGGGTGGGAATCCCGCCGGAACCCGTTGAAGAAGTTGCGTATCTGCTCATGCAGATGTGCCTCAGCCATCAACCCATGTTCGAAACGGGCCTTCTGCCGTGCATCAGGCAGCTCTCCGTGTGACAGCAGCCAGGCGACTTCCGGGAAACTCGCTTTCTGGCAAAGCTGCTCAATCGGGTAGCCACGATGCAGCAATATCCCGGCCTCACCATCAATATAGGTGATGGCACTCATGCAGGATGCCGTATTGGCAAAACCGGGGTCATAGGAAAACACACCCGCCCGCCGGTAGAGGGTCCGCATGTCCACCACATCCGGCCCCAGCTGCCCCTTCATGCTGCCCAGCGGCACCTCCTGCGCGGTTCCCTCCACCCTGCGAAGCACCCACTGCCCGGCATCCTGCTGTGCTGCCATTACTTCACGGATCCCCATGATGTGACCTCCCTGCGAAACAACACCGGAACAGTCCATTTAATTTCGGTATCGTTATATTTGAGTAACGCACATAGTTCCTGCCCCCGCAAGCATCATGCTCTACAAAAAAATCTTTATCTTCCAGCTCTTGTCACATTCCCATGAAGCATGATGAGCTGGTGCTCTCTGGCTGGATCATGCCACCGGCCAGACAGAAAGGCTCACCCACCACGGGCATGAAGAGGGCACACAGCCCCATTTTCAGGGAGAATTCCCCCATGTCAGCCCACACATCCTCCACAGCAGGACAACCCATACCCGTAACACTGATTCCCGGTGATGGAATCGGCCCGGAAATCACACGGGCCACAAAAGAGGTTCTGGCGGCCCTTGGCGCCCCCTTCCTCTGGGACGAGCAGAAAGCCGGAGTCCATGCTCTGGAAGACGAAGGAACCCCTTTGCCGGACGCCACCCTCCGCAGCCTGGAACGCACCCGCCTTGCCCTCAAGGCACCGCTGGCCACGCCCAGCGGCACGGGATTCCGCTCCGTCAATGTCACACTGCGCCAGAAATTCGACCTTTACGCCAACATACGCCCTGCCCGTACTCTTCTCCCACGGGATGACCTGCGCCGCTATGACGGGCTGGACATCGTGCTCATCCGGGAAAATATCGAGGGTTATTACGCCGCCCGTGACTATTATCTTCCCCAGGGCGATGACCCGCAGGGCATGGCTCTTTCAGCTGGTTATACAACACGGGCCGAATGCGAACGCATCGTGACCCATGCCTTTGACTATGCACTGGCCCATGGTCGCAGAAAGGTAACGCTGGTCCACAAGGCCAACATCCTCAAGCTGATGAGCGGCCTTTTCCTGGAAACAGGACGCAAGGTTGCCGCCCGTTATGAAGGGCGCATCGCCTGTGATGAACGGATCGTGGATGCCTGCGCCATGCAGCTCTGCCTCGACCCCTCCCAGTTTGATGTGATTGTCACCACCAATCTGTTCGGTGACATCCTTTCCGACCAGATATCCGGTCTGACAGGTGGGCTGGGACTGGCTCCGGGGGCCAATATTGGAAAAGACATGGCCATCTTCGAGGCCGTGCATGGCTCCGCTCCCGACATTGCCGGACAGAACAGGGCGAACCCCACGGCTCTCCTGCTCGCAGGCGCCCTCATGCTGGACCACACAAACCATGCAGCCCTGGCCACCCGCTTGAGAACCGCCATCATCCAGACACTCCAGAACGGCACACGCACGGGCGACGTCGGTGGCACGGCCACAACAGACCAGTTCACCAGAGCCGTCATAAACGCCCTGGAGAAACCCTGAACCGGAACATGAAAAAAACCCGGCCTTTTCTGGCCGGGTTCTGACCTCATCCAGGCCTGAAAGCAGGGCTCAGACCAGATGCTTGAGCAGGATGCTGCGATGGATGACCGAAAAGCCCCAGAACATCAGGCTGATAGCCACATAATAGCCCAGCGCCGCCTGTGCCGTGATCGGGTTGATGCAGAACAGTGTCACGCCCAGAACAATATTGACGATGGCATCCAGCGCCATGAAGCTGCGGCCATAAGGCGAAGCCCCCATTCCGGCCAGCTCCATCACGCCACGCACGATAAACCATGCAGCAACCCAGATCGTCAGCCCGATGGCCGACCCTACGGGATTGAAGAAGATCAGGATGGCTAGGATGATGAAGAAAATACCCAGGAGACCATCCAGCATCCGGCGTTCCATGCCTGTCCGGCGGAACACATCCACCAGCGTGAAAACCCCGACGAACAGAAGCCCGACCGCAATGAGGGCCGTAAGAGAGATGATGCTCAGCACGGGTGTCATGGCCACAAGCACACCCGTGAGGACGATCAGGGCCCCCATGACGATTCCACAATTACCTTCCTGCTTTACCAGATTTTTCTGCTGATTATCAGTCATGAGCCTTATCCCTCCATAATCTTCCCTGAAAAGGATGACGTATATTCACATTTCTGACAAGTATCAGAAGCCATGCGTAATAATGATGCCTGCCATCTTTTCCAGCCTGACATATCCTGCCATCTTGGCCTGCCATGCGCACATGCATGACAGTACGGCATGGAGCAGAAAGGAGGACCCTCATGATGACGGGGGCAAAGCTGGTGCTGATGCGCCACGGGCAGAGCCTGGGCAATGAGGCCAACCTGTTCACGGGCTGGAATGATCTGGACCTCTCCGCCAACGGCCATGAGGAAGCCCGCAGGGCAGGCCGCCTGATGCGGCACCACGGCTTCCTCTTCGATGCAGCCCACAGCTCCATGCTGAAAAGAACCATCCACACACTGCATCACTGTCTGGACGAGCTGGACCAGTCATGGCTGCCGGAATACAGGAGCTGGCGGCTGAATGAACGCCATTATGGTGCCCTGCAGGGGCTGAACAAGGACGACACCATCGCACGCTACGGCCGGGAACAGGTGCAGCAATGGCGCCGGAGTTTTGACGTCACACCGCCAGCTGTAAAGCCGGACAGCCCGCACCATCCGGGGAACGACCCCCGCTATGCCTCCATCCCTAGATGCGATCTTCCCTGCGCCGAAAGTCTGGCCATGACCATGAAGCGGGTGCTGCCCTACTGGCAGGATATGCTGCTGCCAGCCCTGCGGCAGGGCCAGTCCCTGCTTGTCATCACGCATGGGACTGTCATGCGGGCCCTCATCGGCCATCTGGACGGCCTGTCCCCCGAGGAAACACAGACGCTGGAAATCCCGACAGGCACGCCACTTGTCTATGAAATTGACAAGGCTGGAGCAGTACACCGCATCGGCTATCTTCTTCCCCCGACATGACAGACAGCCCTGCCCGCCTTTCCATACCCGCTATTCACACGCTCATCCCCAGATCATCCACCATTCCATCCGCGGAAACTGTGGGTAAACTCTACAAAGGACTTCAGCTGTGCCCCGCACCCTGCGTGGCGGTGATGAGGCTGAACAGGGCCGTCCCGCAGCACATATAGAGGATATTGCGCTTCGGCCCCCCAAAAGTGAGGTTCGAACAGCCGACAGGCAGGCGGATACGGCCAATCATCTGGCCATGTGGATTATAGATGAACACACCGCAAAGCCCCAGCGGCCCCCAGGCACCGCACCAGAGGTTGCCCTCCACATCGGTGCGCAGGCCATCAGGGCGCATGGCCCGGCCAGCCAGCGTAAAATCCGTGAAGAGACGCCCGTTGGTCGGCCGCCCCTGTTTCAGGTCGAACACATGGATGGCATGGTCCGGCAAAGGCGGCTGCGCACCAGGGCCCACACCAGAGGACGCCACATAGAGCCGGCTACCATCAGGGGAAAAACAGAGACCATTGGGCCCTGCCACATCCTTCTGCCCCAGCACGGCCTCCACCTTCCCGGTTTTTGCATCCACCCGGAAGGTATGATCCTCTTGCCGGCGCAACCCGCCATACTGGCTTGTCAGCTCAGCATCCAGATAAGGATTGAGATGACGCTGGGGATTGGCAGGACCATCCACATCGGCGTGGCCTTCCACCACTCCGTCCCCGTAGGCCGGGTCTGTGAACCAGATGCTGCCATCGGGTGCTGCCACGACATCATTGGGAGAGTTGAGCGTCCTGCCCCTGTACCGGTCCGCCAGCACGGTGACACTGCCATCATGCTCCCAGCGTATGACCCGGCGCATCCCATGCTCACAGGTCACCAGCCGCCCTTCAGCATCAAACGTGTTGCCATTGGCATTAAAACTTTCCCGCCGGTACAGGCTCACATGACCCTGCGGCCCATCCTCCGGGTCGTAGCGATACTGGCACCCCGTGATCGTATCGCTCAGCAGCAGAAAACGCCCGACCGTACACCAGGCCGGGCCTTCCAGCCAGCCAGCCCCCTGCCAGAGCTTCCGCAAGGGAGCATTGCCGTAATTCACAAGCCCGAAAGATGGATCAAGCGCCAGCACGTCAGGGTCGGGCAGATTGACCGGTGTCTCCTCCGCACCCCATGTCCGGGGCGGGGAGGAAATCACACTCGGGCCCGACACGATGGACCCAAGAGCATGTCCCGCCACGGGAGACGCCGCTACCCCTGCAAGACCCGCCAGCAGACCGCGGCGTGTCAGACGGCCGGCAGAACCACCAGCCCCTGCTTTTCCATCCCGCATCGGTTCATCCATATTCACATCCTCCCCCGGCCCGTTTCATGCCGACATCCAGCACTCACACCAAGGTAGAACTCAGCACGACGCAATCAATACCCGAAGGCAAAAGCACGCTGCACGGCCTGGACATCCTGCACCCCACCGGCCAGGAGCAGCTGTAGCAACAGACGGGCCTTCTGCGGGTTGAGGTCATATGACGCCACGAAGTGATGGGCCTCATCATCCACTTCCACATCACGGTTGACAAACCCGTCACCGACACGGCTGGAACGTACGACTACAATCCCCGCCCGGACGGCCCTGTCCAACGCCTGCATGGCCTGGGCCGACACATTGCCATCCCCCATTCCGGCAATGACGATCCCCTTCACACCGGCACGGATGGCATCATCAATCTGGCGACCATCCATATCCGCATGCGCATACACCACATCCACAGCAGGCAGCGTTGCGCCATCCGGCAGGGACAGGAACAGACGGGGCCGCGGCGGCCCGTAAAAGCGTACGGCGGCAGGGTCCACAATACCCACAGGCCCTGTCTGTCGGGACACGAAGGTCTGCAGGACCGTGCTGTCCGCCTTGCTGACCCAATGGGCCGCATGGATGGTATCATTCAGCACGACCAGCACCCCCCGCCCCTTCGCCTGCGGATGGGCTGCCACCTTGACTGCCTCATAAATGTTGGCCGGACCATCCGCACTGATGGCCGAGCCCGGACGCATGGCCCCTGTCATCACCACAGGCTGGTCATGATGCAGGACGGTATCCAGAAAGAAGGCTGTCTCCTCCATCGTATCCGTCCCGTGGGTGATGACTACGGCATCGGCCTCATGCCGGGCAAAAGCCTGATTGATACGCTCCATCAACCGGAACCAGACCTTGTGATTCATGTCCTGCGAAGGAATGTTGGCGATCTGCTCCACCTGAAGCTGGGCCAGCCTGTCCACACCCGGCACAGCGGCCACAAGCTGCTGCCCCGTTGTCGAGCCTGCATCATAACCGATGGCAGAACGTGGGTCCGCCTTTCCCGCTATGGTCCCCCCCGTGGCCAGAACGAGCACACGGGGCAACCGCCCCATGCCCTGCCCTGCCTGCGCCGAAGCCGGGGTGGCGGCCACCAGCCCGGTACCAAGCGGAAGAACCCTGAGAGCGGAAAAAGCCAGCTTCAGGCAGCGCCGGGCCCCCTTATGGGGTTTCAGACTGTTCAGCGTGTGTCGGATGGTCATGATGGACGGCCCTTTCTTACACGAAAGCCACGATGAGCGGACCAAGCAGGGTCAGCAGCACATTGGCCACGGCATAGGTAATGGCAAAGGGAACAGTAGGGCTGCCATGGCCAGCCTTGGCCAGAACCTCACCAAAAGCCGGATTGGAGCTGCGTGTCCCCGCAAGAGCCCCTGCAAAGAGGGCAACATTCCGATACCCCAGCAGAAAACGCCCGACAAGAGCCGTGATCACCAATGGCACGATGGTGACGATCATGCCCAGCAGCAGAATCGTTCCCCCCTGGCGGGTAATGATCGCCACGACCTGTCCACCTGTCTGAAGGCCTGTCACTGCGACGAAACCTGCCAGACCGAAACTGCCCCAGAGCAGGCAGACAGAAGACGGCATGGCGCCGTAGCCCGGATGTCGCCCATGCCACCAGCCAAAAAGCAGGCCGGACAGCAGGGCCCCACCACCACTGCCCAGCGTGATGGGCACCCCGCCCAGATGGACGACCACAAGCCCGAACAGCAGCCCCAGCGCCATGCCCAGCATGTTGTAGACAAGGTCCGTCGTAACCGGCACGGCAGTCCGCTGGACCGTCCCATTCTGGACAGCAGGCAGCGTATCCTCCGTCGCATCTTCTGGCAGGGATTCTGCCTTCAGCGCATCATCCCGCAAATTGCGACGCATGCAGAGTGGCAGAATGGTGGCGCAGAAAATGATGGTGCCGATGGACCCGAAGATATAGGTCACGGCATAGCCGACAGCAACATCCGCCTGCATCTGCTGCACCTGCGCCAGAGGGAGGCCAAGCTTCTCCAGAGCGGAACTGGCAGTGCCAATGATGGCAGACTGCGTCAGCCCCCCTGCCGCCAGACCGGCGGCTATGCCTTTGTCCAGATGGAACAGCCGCGCAACCCCGATAACGGTCCCGAACGCACTGATGGCCATGATGACCGCCAGTGCCACCTCCCGCAGGGACTGCCGCCCCAGAGAGCGGAAAAAGTTTGGGCCACTGCGATATCCCACAGCGTAGATGAACAGGATGAACAGTACTGTCCTGAGGCTGGACCCCACATGCACACCAAACTGGCTGATCAGCACGGCCATCAACAATGACCCTGCCACGCCCCCAAGCTGAAACACGCCTATCCTTATGCGCCCGATCAGAAAGCCAAAACCGACGGACAGGAAAAAAGCCAGCTCTGGATTCTCTCCAAAAAGATGAGACAACCCGTGAAACAGACGCTGGAACATGCCGTGACCTTTTCTCCAAACAGTCATGGAGAAAGCCTGGCGGTTTCCCAACCAGGCTTTCTCTACAGAACATTACTTACCGATTATGGGACGTTCCATCCAGACGGGATGGATGCCAGCGAACAGCCTACCCGAAAGCCACAATGAACGGCCCCAGAAGAGTCAGCAGCACATTGGCCACGGCATAGGTAATGACAAAAGGGATGGCCGGTGTGTTGTTGCCTGCCTTGGCCAGGACCTCACTGAAGGCCGGGTTGGCACTACGTGCCCCCGACAGGGCCCCGGCAAACAGGGCGACATTCCGGTACCCCATGAAGAAACGGCCAATAAGCGCCGTAATGACCAGCGGCAGGATCGTCACCACCATACCGAGCAGCAGGAGGAGCACCCCCTGATGGACAATGACTTCCACAGCCTCCCGGCCTGTCTGCAACCCCGTCACCACCACGAAGCCAGCCAGACCGAAATTGCCCCAGAAGGAACAGACAGACGACGGCATCTCCCCATAACCGGCGTGCCGCCTGTGCCACCAGCCGAACAGCAGGCCGGACATCAGTGCCCCGCCCCCACAACCGAGCGTCAGGGACATACCCCACACACGGATGACCACAAGGCCAATGACCAGCCCGACAGCCACGCCGAGCATGTTGTAGACGAGATCGGTCGCCGCTGGAACAACGCCACGCTGCTCGGTCTCACCCCCCACATCCTCCGGCAGTCCCCCTGCCTCTGCCGCCAGGGCATCGGCCTTCATGTCACGCCGCATGAAGAAGGGCAGGATATCCACGCAGAAAATGATGGTACCGATGGAACCGAAAATATAGGTCACGGCATAACCTGCGGCCACATGGGCCTGCATCTGCTGCAACTGTGCAGCGGACAATCCCAGCTCCGCAAGGGCCGAACTGGCCGTACCGATGATGGCAGACTGGGTCAGCCCTCCTGCCGCCAGACCGGCCGCCATGCCCTTGTCCAGGTGGAACAGACGCCCTACCCCGACAACCGTTGCAAACCCGCTGACAGCCAGAATGACAGACAGCATGATCTCTCGCAGGGACTGCCGCCCCAGAGAGCGGAAAAAATCGGGCCCGCTGCTATACCCCACCGCATAGATGAAAAGAACGAAAAGAACGATCTTGAGGTCAGAATCCATCTTGACGCCAAACTGGCTGATGAGGACCGCCATCACCAGTGACCCGGCAATACCGCCGAGCTGGAACGTACCGATCTTTATCTGACCTATCCAAAAACCAAGACCGATGGAAAGAAAAAAAGCCAGCTCCGGACTCTGCGCAAAAAGCGACGACAGACCGTGAGACAGAAACTGGAACATTTCGGGACCTTTCTCCCAAACACTCAATGAAAAGCCACACACGTATCACGGCCCATGGTGGCTTTTCTGCGACCCGTTTTTACTCAGCTGCTGTAAAAATTTCCTCGAGATATTCCAAGGAGACAGCCTCCCGGGTATCGGGAATGGGCTTGCCCTCGTGGTCCAGTTTTTCAATCTCGTACACGATGAAACCCTCATCATCATAATGTACATCGATGACAAGGAAGCGGTCGGACGCATCGCCTTCACCACGATGCTCTTCCGTCTTCACCAGCTTCTGGTCCTTGGCGAACGGCAGGTCAGCCAGCTTTTCTTCGTCGATCTGACGGACGGCATGGTTCCATTCTTCGTAGGTCTTCCGGATGGCCGCATAGATTGCTGCCGTATCGGGAAATTCTTCAACATCCTCTGTCGTGGTGACATCCACCGTAGCAATGTCGGACCCGAAATTGGCCTGAACCTGATAAGGCTCGGGCGCAATCGCCTTCACAGCCTCCAGAATACGCTCAAGGAACTCAGGCCCATACATGGATGAATTGAAATTCAGCATCTTGGAACGATCAAGAGTAACACTGATTTTGGCGGTTGTGGCCATGGCCCCCTCCTGGATAAAAAAATTGCCGGGGCCCATTCTACCAAAACAGGGGGCCTCGCACACCCCCTCAGGGGTCAGTCACGCCCCACGCACAACCTCATCCTCATGCTGGAATCTGGCTTTTTCCCTGATGAATACTGGCAATTCATGGCATGAACGCCATAAAACACACCTGCGTTACAAAAACGTAACATGGTTGCTGATGGGCCAGCCTCATGCCCCTCGCCCTCGCCAACAGCCACACAGCCGATGGGATTGGCCCTCAGAGAGGGAACGTCATGAGATGGTTAACGCAACATGCTGAAGAAGGTAACATCAGGCTACACGAACACCAAATATATTAAAATAAGATTTCTTTTAATACTTCAGAAAGCTTCCATCCACCATAAGGCTTTAAAAAGGCTTTTTTAAGTCTTATCCATGGTAATATCTGTTACTTCACGAGGGAATCATGTCAAAATTTTCAGCTATCATGCATAACCCGAATGAAAGCCTTGAGGATACTGACGACCTGAGAGAGCGGCTGCATTTCCTCCAACTGGGTGAACAGGACTGCCTGGCCATCCGCCGTATTGAAAAATACGTCATCAGATGCCTGCCCAAGGCATTGGATGCCTTCTATGACACGGTCCGCCGGACCCCCCAGACCAGAAGCTTTTTTTCCTCAGAAGCACAGATACAGAAAGCCAAAAAGGCGCAGCTGACTTACTGGAAGAACATCGCAGCTGCCAATTTCGGCCTGCAATATGCCAATACGGTGCGCCGCATCGGCCGAACCCACGCCGAAATCGGGCTGGAACCACGCTGGTACATCGGCGGCTACGCCCTGCTGCTTGCCAGCATCATCGCAGATGTCTCAAACCAGCTGGCCCCTCCGGCACCGCTGTTGCCCCCAAAGATGTCCTTCTCCAAGCTGACGGACTCCCTCGCCAGCCTCAGCAAGGCCGTCTTCCTGGACATGGACCTCACCATTTCCATCTACATTGATGAAGCCAGAAAGCTCAACAAGGAAGAAATGAGCAAACTGGATGAGGCCATTGAAGAAGAACGCCGGTTTGTGACCGAGCGCTTTGGCCACATCATCGACGCCCTTGCCAACAAGAACCTCTCCCACACGGTGGATGGGAACTTCCCCAATACCTACCTCCCCATGCGGGACAACCTCAATCACGCCATCTCGTCCCTCTGCCAGACGCTTCATACCATCAGCGAGGCAACGGAGAGCATCGACAATACCGCTGATGAGATCAACAGCGCGGCACAGGACCTCGCCCAGCGCACGGAACGACAGGCTGCCTCTGTCGAAAAAACGGCCGCTGCCGTGGAGCAGATCACCGCTACGGTATCTTCCACCGAATCCCGTGTCAGCGAGGCGACCCAGTTCGTTGAGGAGTGCCAGGCCATCACGGAACGTTTCGGCACCATGATCCGCCGTGCCAGCACGGCCATGGAAGAGATTGAACGTTCTGCCGAAGCCGTGAACAAGATCACCAACGTCATCTCCAACATTGCCACGCAGACCAACCTTCTGGCACTGAACACCGGTGTTGAAGCCGCCCATGCGGGCGAAGCCGGCAGCGGGTTCCGTGTCCTGGCGCAGGAGATCCGCAAACTGGCCAACCGGGTGGGCGATGCTTCCGAAGAGGTGAAGGACCTCATCAATACCTCCCAGACCCATGTTGATTCCGGTTCAGCCATCATGAAGGATGCCAGCAGCGCCATCGACACCATCATCTCCAGCGTGGCCAATATCGGCACACATCTCAGAGAGATCTCAAAGGCCACATCTGAGCAGGCATCGGCCCTGCGGGACGTGAATGGTGCCGTCGTCACCATCGACCAGGGCACCCGGGAAAACGCCGCCATGGTGGAAGAAACCTCTGCGGCCACCTCCAACATGGCCCAGCGGACACGCCAGCTACGGCAGCTGCTGGATGGGTTCGTTCTCCGGGGACAGAAATGATACGGGGGGCCTCCGTGCCCCTCCAGCCGGTCGGCATACTGCACCATGGAGCAGTACAGGACAGACAGGACAACAAACGCCCTTCTCTGACCACCCACCCGACCTGAAGCCGCACTGGCCAGACAGCGGAAGACGGCTCCGCTGGAAAACAGATCACTGATGAGGTCCATCTCCCATGAAAAAAGATCCGGAGCCTGGCACCCCGGACCTTTTCCCTAATGGGTCATGTTGCCATGACCTCACCCTGTCGGACCTTTTCAGGCCTGATGGGCGGCACGATAGCGCTCACCAAGGGCGTTCGCAGCCACCATGGCATGATAGACATCATCCGGCGTGACCTTGAAGGGCAGATTGCCCATCGTGTCGTCCTTGTCGCAGGCGATCTCGGCCACCTTGCGCCAGTCAGCCTCCACAAACTCCTTGACACCCAGCTCCTTGAGGGTCATCGGCAGGCCAGCTGCCCGCACGACACGCAGCACCTCTTCAATCTCTTCCTTCGGTGCATTCTCCAGCACCAGCTGGGTCATCAGACCAAAGACCACCTTCTCACCATGCTGGGCATGATGGAGATCCTCGATAGCGGTCATGCCATTATGCACGGCATGAGCAGCGGCAAGACCACCCGTCTCGGCACCGGTCCCGCTGAGATAAATGGTTGCCTCGACCATTTCTTCCAGAGCCCGGGTCGGCACCTTGTTGCGCACAGCATCCATGGCGAGATCAACATTCTTGCAGACCAGGTCATAGCACATGCGGGCCAGACCGAGTCCCGTACGGGACGGACGCTTGCAGGAAAGGTTCACCCCATCAGACCGGTAGCAGGCACGGGCCTCAAAGTATGTGGAAAGGGCATCACCGATACCAGCAGCAAAGAAGCGCACCGGGGCACCGGCAATCACACCCGTATCAGCCACAACGACATCGGGATTCTGCGGCAGGAAGAGGTACCGGTCGAACTCGCCCTTCTCCGTATAGATCACAGCCAGCGCAATGCAGGGTGCATCGGTGGAGGCAATGGTCGGATAGAGGATGAGTGGCAGCTTGTAATAATGGGCAACGGCCTTGCTGGTATCCAGCGTCTTGCCACCACCAATACCGACAATGACATTGGCACCACGTGTCTTGGCCAGCTCGCCCAGACGCTTGATCTCGGCATCCGTACATTCACAGCCGAACCTCTCGGCTGTGCCTTTCAGCCCGGCTTTCTCCAGCCCAGCCACGGATTCCTTCTGGACACGCTCCACAAAGAATTCATCGCTGATGATGAAAGCGTTGTCGCCAAAATCTTTTACATAGTCATGCAGCTGGGCCAGCAGACCCGTACCGATGATGAATTTCTTGGGGGCTGAAACGGTGCGCGGGGTTTTCTCAACCATGCTCGATATCTCCTTCAAGCATATGTAAATGCCTTGTTACCCCGCCACGCTACCCCTTCGCCCGCCACTTGACCAGAAGACATTACTGGCTTTCACAACATGCCAGCATGTATTGCCATGCATAGGTGACAGGCGTGTCCCGCCTCCTCTCTGATCTCACCTCATGGCTGGCAAATAACAGGACAAATACAACCCTCTTTATTGAGGGATGAATATCCGGCAAACGCAATTACCAATATGAGAATTATTGCATCCTGTTCTCAACAAAGGGTCAGGACCACTTTTCAGAACAGCGGCATATTGTCGATCAGCCGCACGGCCCCCAGCTGCACGGCCAGCAAGGCCAGAGCCCCCTCCCGGACCTCCTCTTCAGCCTGGAACGTATCCGGATTCACGATGGTGACATAGTCAATATCCACAAGCCCGGCCTGCACCAGCACATCCCGCATGGCCCCCTCCAGCACGGCACGGCGGCGTTCACCAGCCTGCACCAGGGTCCGGCCCCGGCAGAGAGCCTGATGCAGCACCGGGGCCCTGTGGCGTTCCGCCTCCGTCAGACGACTGTTGCGGCTCGACCCGGCAAGACCGTCCGCCTCCCGCCATGTTGGCAGGGTCACAATATCTACCGGAATATTCAGGTCCCGCACGAACCGCTGGACAACAGCACATTGCTGGGCATCTTTCTGCCCAAAATAGGCCCGCTGCGGCTGGATGATGTTGAAGAATTTCGCCAGCACCGTCGCCACACCTGCAAAATGGCCGGGACGGGACGGCCCCTCAAGCTCCAGCGCCACACCACCAACATCCACCTGCGTGGCGAACCCTTCAGGGTAGAATTCTGCCGCTTCCGGCGTAAAAACACAGGCCACGCCCTCCCTGCGCAGCAGGGCAATATCCCGTTCCAGCGCCCGGGGATAATTGGCAAGATCATCCGCCGACCCGAACTGTATGGGATTGACAAAGAGACTGACGACAACAGCATCAGTCTCCTCCCGGGCACGGCGAACAAGCGAAAGATGCCCCTCATGCAGGAAGCCCATCGTCGGTACAAAGCCGACCCTGCCAAGCTGCGCCCGCTCCTGCCGCATCTCCTGAACCGTCGTGCAGAGTTTCATGTCGTCCCTTTCCCGGATGATTGCCCTCGCAGGCTACGCCTTTCCATACCCTGTCTGCCTCCTGTCTGTCTTCCCCGACAGGCCGGAACAGGCTAACAACACCTCACCGCCGCCACACCCAGCCAGAACGGACTGCCCATGCCCGACACCAGTACGGCCCGTACACTCCCCATTGCCATCATCGGGGCTGGCCCGGCAGGGCTGTTTGCCGCTGAATGTCTGAGCCGGAAGGGCCATGAGGTCCATCTGTTCGACCACATGGCCAGGCCGGGACGGAAATTCCTCATGGCAGGCCGCAGCGGCCTGAACCTCACCCACAGTGAACCGCTGGAACCATTCCTGCAACGCTACGGGACAGCACGGGACTGGCTGGAACCTGCCATCCGCCACTTCCCGCCCGAGGCTCTCCGCCTCTGGGCGGAAGGACTGGGCGAACCCTGCTTCACCGGCAGTTCTGGCCGGGTCTTTCTGAAATCCCTCAAGGCCTCTCCCCTGCTGCGCCGCTGGCTGGTCCGCCTTCAGGAACAGGGCGTGCAATTCTTTCCCCGCCACAGGCTGACAGATATGCAGGGCCTGTCTCTCACCTTCCAGACACCGGAAGGCCCGGTCCAGCAGACAGGACGTGCCGTCATCCTCGCCCTGGGGGGCAGCAGCTGGGCACGACTGGGCAGTAACGGGCAATGGGCATCGCTGCTGGAACAGCACTGCACGCCTTTTGCCCCCTCCAACTGCGGCTTCATGCCGGACTGGCCTGCCGAATTCCTGCTCCGCCACGAAGGCGAGACCCTGCGGGGAGTCACGCTCAACTTCGCCGGCCAGACACATCGTGGCGATCTCATCATCACGAAACGGGGGCTGGAGGGAGCACCACTTTACGCCCTTTCAGCTCCACTGCGACAGGCTCTGGCAAAATCAGGCGGAGACACCGTAACCGTCCACCTGAATCTCCGCCCGACTCTGACGCAGGAACGCATACTGGAACGCCTCGCCCGCCAGCGTCTCCGTGAAAGCCGGAGCAACAGGCTGCGCAAGGCTCTGGGGCTGGACCGTACCATGCGGGAGCTGCTCACCCAGCTCTGCCCGGACGCCCGCACACCCGGTGAGCTGACAGACGCCATCACGCAGGCCCCCCTGCACCTTGTGGCTCCTGCTGCGCTGGACAGGGCCATTTCCACCGCCGGAGGGCTGAAACAGGCAGCGCTGGATGAAGGCTTCATGCTGCGCCACCAGCCCGGCCTGTTCGCCTGTGGTGAAATGCTGGACTGGGATGCTCCTACAGGGGGCTATCTGCTCCAGGGCTGTTTTTCCACCGCCTGCTTCTGTGCAGAGGCTGTTCATCACTGGCTCTCCCGTCCATTGCCCGGTAAAGTGGCGCCATGAGTTCATCACATTTTGGCCCCCTTCTTCTTGGCACCACAGCCCGTGGTGAGGATGCCCACATCGACCTGCCTGAACTGCTGGCTACCCGCCTGCTCGTGCAGGGCAATTCCGGCTCTGGGAAATCCCACCTCCTCCGGCGTCTGCTGGAGCAGAGCGCAACTCTCGTCCAACAGGTCATCATCGACCCGGAAGGGGATTTCGTCACGCTGGCAGAAAAATACGACCATCTCGTCATCGAGACGGACACACAGTCCGAAGCCAGCCTGCGAAGTGCGGGGGAACGGGTCCGGATGCACCGGGCCTCTGTCGTGCTGAATCTTGAGCAGAGCGAGCCGGAAGGGCAGCTCCGTTCTGTCGGTGCCTTCCTGACCGGCATGTTCGAAGCGCCAAGGGCCTACTGGTATCCTGTCCTCATCGTGGTGGACGAAGCCCAGCTCTTCGCCCCCATTGCCGGGGGTGATACCTCTGACGAGGCACGCCGCCTCTCCCTCAATGCGATGACCAACCTCATGTGCCGGGGACGCAAAAGGGGCATGGCAGGCATCATTGCCACCCAGCGTCTGGCCAAGCTGGCCAAGAATGTCGCCGCCGAGGCTTCCAACTTCCTGATGGGACGGACCTTTCTGGATATCGACATGGCTCGTGCCGCCGACCTTCTGGGCATGGAGCGCCGTGCTGCCGAAGGCTTCAGGGACCTTGCCCGTGGGCAGTTCATGGCGCTGGGACCCGCCCTCGCCCGTCGCCCCCAACGTGTCACCATCGGTCCGGTCGAGACAGCCAGCCATGCAGGTGGCCCTGCCCTCATGCCGCTTGAACAGCCCAACATTCCTGTGGATGAGCTGCGGGATCTCATCCTCGAGGCCCCGCCGGAACCCGCTTCCCGCCCCCGCAAGGAACCGGCTGCCCCCAAACCGGACCTGCTGGCGCAGCTTGATGCCTACAGCTCCTCCCGTGACGCCAGAGAGCAGCAGCAGAGCCAGCAGATGGCTGCACCAGACCCGGAAACTCTCTGGACTCTCGTCGCCGAAGCCGGACAGGATGAGGATGCCGCCTACCGGCCACTCGCCACCCTGTATCAGGACTTCCAGATGAGGGCACGGCTGGCCGGGTTCTCCCGCAACATCCTGCCCATGCCGCAGTTCCAGACCATGCTGAGCACCATCCGCTGCGGTATCACCCGTGAACAGGCCGAGACCGAGGCCTGGCAGGACATCCAGCAACGGGCCAGCCGCCTGCCAGACGACATGCAGCCTGTCTATTTCCTGCTCGCCCATGCAGCCATGGAAGGCAAACCCTGCCCGGATGATGCCGCTCTGGCCCGGGCCTATGGCACCCATTCTCTAGGGCGGGCACGGCGGCAGCTTACTTATCTTGAGAAATGCGAGGCCATCATCCTTCAGGGCACGGGCCGCCACCGTCGGATCGCCATTATTGGCCCGGGCTGGCAGACAGCCTCCCCGGCCTGAACCCCCTGAACAGCCCCCATGGGAAGGAGCCGCCCGGGCAAGGGTCTCCTTTCCCCACGAAAAATGGCGGAGCCAGAGGCCCCGCCATTTCCTGATGCCCAAAGAAAGGGCCATCACTGAACCGGTAATAACCGACCCTGTATCAGTCCACCACCTTCGGCGGGGGGACAACACGCAGACGCTCAATCACACGGTCCCGCAGCTCTTCCGGCGTTGCATCACCAGGAACACGGATCACCGGCTCGTCATCTGTCGGCTCCTCCAGAGTGGCCAGCTGGCTCGGCAGAAGGGTCGGCGGCATATAATGCCCGACACGGTGCTTCAGCCGGTCCTCTATGATCTTCGGGTCCACCTTCAGGTAGACGAACTGGACCGGAATATGCTTGGCCAACGCATCACGATATTTCTTCTTCAGGGCGGAACAGGTCAGCACGGCACCGGTCCCCTTCTCGGCGCACTTGGCCAGCCAGTCGTGGCACAGCTCCAGCCAGGGGGCACGATCTTCATCCGTCAACGGGTGGCCACTGCGCATCTTTTCCACATTGGCTTTGGGATGCAGGTCATCACCTTCCTGAAACGGCCAGCCAAGGCTCTTGGAAAGCAGCTCAGCCACAGTGGTCTTGCCGTTGCCGGAAACCCCCATCACCACAATGTAATGCGGAGCAATACCCGATGCAGCCTTGGCGGCTTCTTTTTCTGTCATGGCGTCCATTGTTCAACCTCCCGTTCGGTGGCAACCAGCACATCGGTTGCCATATTGGGGAACAAACCATGCTCCACCACGCCTACCGTACCATCCAGCCGCGTGGCGAGAGCCTGCACGTCACTGATCGGACCGAAAGCGCAATCAAGTATCCTGTTCCCGTTATCGGTAATAAGCAGCTCGCCTGTCAGATGCCGACGGGGACGGATGACCTTTGCCCCCAGAGCCTCCAGACGGGCTGCCGTTGCCTCGTAGCCAAATGGAACAACCTCCACTGGTACAGGCACCCGCTGGCCAAGCTGGTCAACCGGTTTGGTTACATCCACGATCACGACAAAACGCCGTGACGCCTGGGCAACGATTTTCTCACGCAGCAGAGCAGCCCCCAGCCCCTTGATGAGATTCAGCGTCTTGCGCTCCACCTCATCTGCGCCATCAATGGTGATGTCGACTACGGAATGTTCTGCAAACGTCGTGATCGGAATCCCCGCTGCACGGGCAAGTCTTGTCGATTCCTCGGAGGTCGGGATGGCATGAATATCCAGCCCTTCCCCGGCAACACGCTCACCGAGCCTTTCAATCATGAATGCTGCGGTACTGCCTGTCCCCAGCCCGACGACCATCCCCGGTTTGACGAGGCTTGCAGCAAGATGGGCAGCAGCACGTTTACAGTCATCTACATTCATGAAAGCTCTCCAGCAGCGGCTTCATCGGCCAGTATGAGGATTTTCCCCTCGGAAACAATACGCCCTGATGGGATGCTGCCATCCCCCTGACGCAAACGGGCCAGCATTGGTACTTTATTTTCCCCGGTGACAAGGAAAACGACCAGTGCACTGGAGGCAATGGCCGGGTAGGTCAGCGTAAGGCGCTCATGCGGGGCCGTACGGGGCGCTGCGACGCCAACCCAGGCCTTCTTTTCCTCAAGGACAGGCTCCCCCGGGAACAGGGATGCCGTATGCCCATCCGTACCCAGGCCAAGCATGACGATATCAAACAGCGGGCGGCCTGCTTCCAGCTTCGTGGCACCATAGGCCTGTTCCAGAACGCTCTGGTAGCTGGCAGCATCTTCCGCAACCGTAGCGGCTGTCGGCATCGGATGGACCTGAGCCGCCGGGATGGAGACCCTGGAGAGCAGCAGCTCCCGGGCGCTGGCATGGTTGCTGTCCGCATGGCCCTCGGGCACGTGACGTTCATCCCCATAGAAAATTTCGACACGGGACCAGTCCACCTGCCGGGCCATGTCGGGCTGGGCAAGAATCGCAAAAAGCTGCTTGGGCGTGGATCCACCAGAGAGAGCAATGCGCACCCTGCCCTGTTGCTTTTCTTTCACCGTCCTGATCAGCAGTCTGGCCATTTCCATAGCCACGGCTTCTGAATCCTTCAGAACCTCTACGACCGCATGGCGCATGTCTGTCGTCATACCCGTACCCTCCGAATCACGTCATCTCCCCTGCTGGCAGGGGGCTAGCGGCATAATGAACGTCTCGGCAGCATATGCCCAGCCACCTTCATCAGGTTTTCCGGTCACATGGGTGGCTTCTTTCTTCACGGAATCCGGCGCCTGCCCCATGGCGATGCCCATGCAAGCCGCCTGCAGCATCGGGATGTCATTGGGGGCATCGCCAAGAGCAGCCACTTCCTGCGGTGTTACGCCATACAGTCTGGCCAGCTCTGCCACCGCCTCGCCCTTCGTGGCCAGGGCAGGTGTGATGTTCAACTTGTGTGGGGCCGAACGCAGCAGGCTCGCCCGCCCGGCAAAAGGAGCTGCCAGCTCGGCTTCCAGCCGGGCAATCAGGGCTGTATCGTCAGAACAGACCATAAGGCGGTTCACGGTCTTCGGCGTGACGGGCCATGAAGATACTGCCCGGGGCGCGATGCCCGTCAACTCCTGCTCCCGCTTTGCCAGCAGCGTCCGACTGTCACGCACCAGCCATTCCTGTTCTGTCTGAAACCAGACCTCCACAGGGAAAGGAGACAGAGCTTCGAGAATGGCCGCAAGATCCCCGACAGAAAAATGGTGGCTCTTCAGAATGGTGCCATCCGGCATGAAAAAGACGCCCCCATTAAATCCGGCACAGGGCCCTTTCAGCCCGAGCTGCCGGACATAAGGCAGCACAGCCGCCGGGATGCGGGCACTGACGAGCGCCAGAGCCACACCCCGCTCTGCCAGATGCTGGACGGCCGTGCCTGTTGTGGGAGAAATGGTTCTGTCAGAACCAAGAATGGTGCCATCCATATCGGACAGCACCAGCCTGATCCTGGGGGATGTTTCTGTCATGAGTATCTTCCTCCCTCACGGGGGAAGAAGGGGTGCGGCCCCCTACCGCATCCCCCATTCTCCAGAACAGTTTATTTCTTGCGCTCGGTATGGCCACCAAATCCATACCGCATGGCCGAAAGAGCCTTCTCGGCGAAATTGTTGCCGGTACGGGACCGGAAACGGGTATAAAGGGCTGCGGTCATTACCGGGGCAGGCACGGCCTCCTCAATGGCGGCTTCGATCGTCCAGCGGCCTTCACCGGAATCCTGCACCTCGCCACTGAACTCGCTCAGATCACCAGAACGGGCCAGCGCCTCGGCTGTCAGGTCCAGCAGCCAGGAGGACACGACACTGCCACGGCGCCACACCTCGGCAATATCAGCCAGATGCAGGTCATAACGCTCATCTTCCGGCAGCTTTTCGGAGTTCTTGCTGGCCAGCACATCAAAACCCTCAGCGATGGCCTGCATCATGCCGTATTCGATGCCGTTATGGATCATCTTCACGAAATGACCAGCCCCGGCCGGACCACAGTAAAGATACCCCCTCTCGGCCCGCGGGTCGTGGCGGCCATCATCCTCACGGTCCGGCGTGCGGGGCACATCACCCATGCCCGGAGCCAGCGCATCCAGAATGGGGTCCACATAATCCGCAGCGTGCTTCTCGCCGCCATACATCATGCAGTAGCCACGCTCCAGCCCCCAGACACCACCAGAGGTCCCGACATCGATATAATCGATGCCACGCTCGCCCAGCTCTTTCGCCCGGCGGATATCTTCCTTGTAATAGGTGTTGCCACCATCGATGATGATGTCACCTTTGCCCAACAGCGGGGCGAGCTTCTGTATGCAGTCTTCCGTCACCTTGCCAGCTGGCAGCATGACCCAGATGACACGACGCTCCTCACTGGAAAGGAGTTCGGCCATTTTCTCGAAGGTCTCGGCCCCCTGGGCACGCCCCTTCTCTGACCGCTCGACAATCTTCTCGGTGACAGCGGGAGTCCGGTCGAACACGACAACATCATGCCCCTTGCGGGTCAGGCGGACGGCAATATTGCCACCCATGCGGCCAAGTCCGATAATTCCGATACGCATCCTCAAGCTCCTTTTAGAATATCTGTCACCAGCTGAGCGAGACGGTCCAGTCCTTCATGCAGGGGACCGACAACATGCACACGCAGCGCACGACGGCCACGAGCGGCCAGAACGTCGAAATCCCCCCGGGCCTGAGCGGCCTTGACGACACCAAAGCTGTAAGCGTGTCCCGGTATGGGCAGGTCCGCAGCATCATCCGCCGTCACCTGCAGGAAGACACCGCTGTTGGGGCCCCCCTTGTAAGCCTGACCTGTCGAGTGGAGGAACCGTGGACCAAACTGCGCCGCCGTGGCGACATGAAGCCGATCCCTCAACTCTGTTCTCACCGTCTGCTCCCAGGCGATATGGGCTTTGTTCCGCTCAATGTAAGCGAGGAGGCCAATATAGTCGTTCTTGCCCACACGGTCAAAATGAGCTTTCAGAATGGTTTCTGCACTACCGCTGCCCAGCGCCTCCCGGTTGCGCTCATCAGCGTAAAAAGCGAGGTTTCCATCCTGGGCGAACGGCGTCTCTTCCGGCAGATGGCCCGTCTCGGCATAGGCTTTGGTCAGCTTGCGGGTCTCAACCTTGCTGAATTCCACATCAGGCTGGTCAAAAGGATTGATTCCCAGCACGGAGCCAGCCACCGCCGTGGCAAATTCAAACACGAAGAACGCCTGCACGATCTGCCCGACATCCTCGAGATGCAGGGTCACGACAGGATGTCCCGCCTCCCGCAGGGCCTTGATCCCCGGGCTGACGGGCTCATGCCCCAGCCGCAGTTCCACGAACATGCGGTCATCACCATAAACCTCCGGCGCCCCCAGCGGCTCGCCATCAATAGGGATGAGCCCCGTGCCGTTCTTGCCGGTGCTTTCAGCCAGAAGCTGCTCCAGCCAGGCACCGAGGGAGGCGATCTTCTCCGAAGCCACGAACGTGACCTTGTCCCGCCGGAAACTGGTGGCCGCCACCCCAAGGGCCAGCCCCAGACTGACACCAGGGTTTGTCACAGGCGGTACGGAAGCATCGCACGCCTCGATCATCAGCTGCGTGCTGTCCAGCAGGGCCCGGACATCGTACCCTGCTGCCGCCGCCGGAGCGAGACCAAAGGCGGACAGAACGGAATACCGCCCGCCGATCTCCGGGTTGCCGTGGAAGATATGGGCAAAGCCACGGTCTCTGGCCAGTGTTTCCAGCGATGAGCCGGGGTCCGTCACGGCGACGAAACGCTCACCGGGCTGACGGCCAAGGGCCTTCTCCGCCTGATCCCAGAAATAGGCGAACAGGATGTTCGGCTCCAGCGTACTGCCGGACTTGCTGGACACGATGAACAGCGTGTTGGCCGGGTCGATGGCCCGGCCGAAGCTGGCAACCTGCTGAGGGTCCGTACTGTCCAGAACATGCAGCTTTGGGCCACCGGGGGCTCGGCCAAAGGTTTCCTCCAGCACTTCCGGTCCGAGGCTGGAACCGCCCATGGCCAGCAGCAGCACGTCGCTGTAGCCACGTTCCTTCACCTCACGGCCCAAGGTCTCATAAGACTCAAGAGCCGCACGGCCATTCTTGACCACATCCAGCCAGCCGAGCCATCGGCTTTCCGGCCCACCGGTCCAGACGGACGCATCACGCTCCCAGATGCGCCGCACCTTGCCATCCTGGCTCCAGCT
Organism: Parasaccharibacter apium; assembly: GCF_002917995.1. NCBI lineage: Bacteria > Pseudomonadati > Pseudomonadota > Alphaproteobacteria > Acetobacterales > Acetobacteraceae > Parasaccharibacter > Parasaccharibacter apium. Next base: position 27,447 of record NZ_LMYH01000007.1, on the reverse strand, counting down.
CTTGCCCGCCGCAACCACGGCATTTTCCAACTCACCCGACAATGCCAAGGATACTCGCATAAGACGTTCCCCCAAAACAGCTTCCCGGCGGGCTGCCACCGCACCGAGCAATCCATCAAAAGCGACCTCGAAAGCCGTCACACCTTCTTCCAACAAGGTGGTGGTCACACTGTCCAGATCAAGCCCCAATCGCCCTGCTTCTGCCAGAATCAGGCTGGCGCTCTCTCCACCCTGCGCAAGGCGCTCCTCCGGGATGCCATGATCCCGGAAGGCTTCCAGCGTACGGGGTGGCAATGTATTGACCGTATCAGCGCCAATCAGCTCCTCCACGTACAGCACGTCACGATAGGCCTTGTCCTTCGTGCTCGTACTGGCCCAGAGAAGACGCTGCGTCTGCGCTCCTTTCCCTGCCAGAGCTTTCCAGCGCGGGCTTTCCGTTACCCTGAGATAATGCTGATACGCCATGCGGGCATTGGCAATGGCCACCTGCCCCCGCAGGGCCTTCAACGCCTCGGCTTCCGGGTCACCGGCGGCCAGACGGCGGTCGATGCGGGCATCAATGCGCCCATCAATCCGGCTGACAAAGAAAGACGCCACACTACCAACGTGATTCACCGGCAGACCGGCCTTCACCCTGGCCTCCAGCCCCCGCAGATAGGCGTCCAGCACCTTCTCGTACATGCCCAGCGCAAAAAGGAGCGTGACATTGACGTTGATGCCCTCGGCAGTAGCCTGCTCAATGGCTGGAATGGCCTCTTCCGTCGCCGGAATCTTGATCATCACATTGGCGTGACCAACACGCTGCCAGAGCCTGCGGGCTTCTGCCAGCGTGCCTTCAGCATCATATGCTAGGTAAGGAGAAACCTCGAGACTGACATAGCCATCCCGTCCGCCGGTTTCGTCAAACACGGGCCGCAGAACCTCGCAGGCCTGACGGATATCTTCCACGGCCAGCGCCTCATAAAGCGCACCGGCTGTCAGGCTGCCGCTGGCCAGGAGGGCCTGCACGGCTTCCTCATATTCCGCACCATGGCCAATGGCCTGCTCGAAAATGGCCGGGTTGGAGGTCACCCCTTTCAGGGCGTCCTCCTTCACCATGGCTGCCAGACGGCCATCCTCGATGAAATCCCTCCGGATGAAATCCAGCCAGATGGACTGCCCATGGCTGACCAGACGGGTCAAAGGTGTCTCTGGCGGGGTGTTTTCCATCACTCTCACTCCTTATCCAGTCAGTCTGCCTTCTGTAACAACTGGCGGGCCTGTTCATAAACAGAGTCTACCGTAAAGCCGAACTTCGCCATCAGCTCTGCTGCTGCGCCGGATTCCCCAAAGCTGTTCATGGCAATGACGACACCATCCAGCCCCACATAGCGGTCCCACCCAAAGCCGGAAGCCATCTCTACACCGACACGCCTACGGACAGAAGGTGGCAGGACGGTGTCACGATAGGCACTGTCCTGGCTCTCGAACAGATCGAAGCTTGGCATGGAGACCACACGGGCCCGCACGCCTTCAGCCTTCAGCCGCTCATAGACACCGACCACGAGCGAAACCTCGGAGCCGGACGCCATCAACAGAATCTCCGGCTCACCCTCACAGTCCGCCAGAACGTAGCCACCACGGGCCACACCCTCGGCCGAGGCATACCGGGTACGGTCCAGCGTTGGCAGGTTCTGCCGTGTCAGGGCAAGGGCCACGGGGCCAGCACGATGCTGCATGGCCACACGCCAGCTTTCCACCACCTCATTGGCATCTGCCGGACGCAGCATGGTCAGCCCCGGCATGGACCGGAACTGAGCAAGCTGCTCGATGGGCTGATGGGTCGGGCCATCCTCCCCCACGCCGATGGAATCATGCGTGAACACATAGATCACCGGCAGGTGCATCAGCGCTGCCAGACGGATGGCGGGCTTCATGTAATCAGAAAAGATCAGGAAGCCCGCACAGAAAGGCCGCAGGCCACTCAGGGCCAAGCCGTTGCAGATGGCGGCCATCGCATGTTCACGCACACCGAAGTGCATGTTGCGGCCATCATAGCCAGCCCCTTCCTGCACCATGTTTGAAGGGGCCTGCACCGACCGGGCGCCCTTGATGAGTGTCTTGGTAGAAGGCGCAAGGTCCGCCGCCCCGCCAACCAGCCAGGGGAACTGGGATGCCACGGCATTGAGCACCTCCCCGGAACTCTGGCGGGAGGCCAGCCCTTTCTCATCCGCCGGATAGACAGGCAGCTCCGTTTCCCAGCCTTCTGGCAGGGTTCCGGCAAAAATGTGCCGCAGCTCGTCCCCTTCCTTCGGATAACGGGCGCAGTACTCGGCAAACCGTGCCTCCCATTCCGCCTGTGCTCTGGCCCCACGCTGCCCGGCCAGTGCCTCGAAATGCTCCTGCACGCCATCCGGCACAGTAAAATGCGGCGCATCTTCGGGCCAGCCATAGGCCTTCTTGGCCCCTGCCAGCTCCTCCATGCCAAGCGGCTCACCATGGGCAGAGGCCGTTCCCGCCTTGCCCGGTGCCCCATAACCGATGATCGTCCTGAGAATGATCAGGGTCGGGCGGGAGGTTTCCTCCCGTCCCTGTTTCAGGGCTTCACAGATGGCAGGCACGTCGTTGCCATCAGCAACTTCCAGCACCTGCCAGCCATAGGATTCAAACCGCATGGCCACATTCTCCGTGAAGGTCACATCCGTGGAGCCCTCAATGGAAATGCGGTTGCTGTCATACACCCATGTCAGGTTGCCCAGCTTCAGATGTCCGGCCAAGGATGCGGCCTCGGCCGCAACCCCCTCCATGATATCCCCATCACCACAGAAAGAGGTAATGTGATAGCCAAAGAGGTCGAACCCCGGGCGGCCGTAATGTGTGGCAAGCCATCGCTCGGCCATGGCCATGCCCACCGCACTGCTGCACCCCTGCCCCAGCGGGCCGGTCGTGATCTCCACCCCGGCTGTCAGCCCGTATTCGGGATGGCCCGGTGTGCGGGATTCAAAACGGCGGAAATTTTTCAGGTCTTCCAGCGTCAGGGCGGGGCGATCGACCACCTGCCCGTTCTCAATATCCTTCACCCCGGCCAGAAACACCGTGGCATAGAGAAGGATGGACGCATGCCCACCCGAGAGGATAAATCGGTCACGCCCCGGCCAAAAGGGATCGGCCGGGTTATAATACATCGTAAACTGCCAGTAAGCATACATGGCCGGGGCCAGAGCCATTGCGGTACCCGGATGGCCGGATTTTGCACGCTCCACACTATCCATCACCAATGTGCGGATCGTGTCTATGCTCATTTTCGACAGCATACTGTTCACTGATCTAACGTCCTCAATTCAAACAATCATCCGATCACCCACAGCAGGCTCATGCCCCTTAACACGGCCCGATGCAGTCCGGATATTTCACAAGTGGCCTTATCCTGCGAAAGAACGCAATGCCCTACCGGCAAATAAGATCAATTTTCCTACCCATCCCTTACAGACAGGCTGGACCTGTCAGACCCGGCGGCAGATTCCGGTCAGCCTGCCCTCTTCCATCAGGCCTGCCGCAACCACATATCCTGCACGCCAGAAAGGCCTTTTCCCCCTTGACCTGACCACCGGCAGGCAGGACATTCAGAGGCCTCTGACACGACCCATTCTTTTACCGCAAAGGCAGCCCATCCATGACGCAGCCCGAAATGTCCTTCACCCCGGAGCAGATCACCGCTCTCTTCATCGATGCGGCCCGCAATGGTGAGAATGATCTGGTCAGGCAGTTTCTTGAGGCCGGCATGCCGGCAGACTGTGCCGACAGCCGGGGCTATACACCCCTCATCGTCGCCACCTACAACGACCAGCTCGATACGGCCAGCCTGCTGCTGGACAACGGGGCCGACCCGAACGGCGTGGACGCCAAGGGGGCCACGGCGCTCTCCGGTGTGGCCTTCAAGGGGTATGAGGCCATTGCCCGCCTGCTGCTGGAGCGTGGCGCCAATATCGACCAGGCCAACCATGCCGGGCGCACGCCGCTCATGTTTGCCATCATGTTCGGACGGCAGGGCATGGCCCGCCTGCTGCTGGAACGTGGCGCCAACCCGGACATCCGGGATACGGAAGGCCTTTCCGCCAGAGACCTTGCCCACCGCCAGGGCCTTGGCAGCCTCTTTGCGGAGGCCACCGCCCCATGAGCCGTTTCTGGAACCGGCAGGTCCACGACCTCCAGCCCTACATCCCCGGTGAACAGCCCCGCATGACCAATCTGGTCAAGCTGAACACCAATGAGTCCCCCTACGGTCCGTCCCCCCGTGCGCTGGAAGCGATGAAGGCCAGCGTAACTGATGACCTGCGCCTCTATCCAGACCCGACAGCCCTGGCCCTGCGCACGGCCATTGCTGAACAGGAAGGAGTTCCGGTCGAGTGCGTCTTCACCGGCAACGGTTCTGACGAGGTCCTGGCCCACGCCTTCCGGGCCCTCTTCCGTGACGATGCGCCGGTCCTGTTCAGCGATGTGACCTATGGCTTCTACCCGATCTACTGCCAGATGTTCGGGCTGGATTACCGCACCATTCCCCTGCGGGATGATTTCACCATCGCACCAGACGATTATGACGGTCCGGCTGGTGGTGTCATAATCGCCAATCCCAATGCCAACACCGGCATCAGCCTGCCCCTGCCAGCCATTGAAGGACTTCTGAAGCGCTTCAATGCCCAGACGGTCATCATCGATGAAGCCTATGTCGATTTCGGCGGGACCAGCGCCGTGGCCCTGACACAGCGTTATCCCAACCTTCTCATCGTCCGTACCTTCTCCAAATCCTCCGGTCTGGCGGGGCTGCGCGTGGGCTATGCCATCGGCTCGGCGGAGCTGGTGGAAGGGCTGACACGGGTAAAAGACAGCTTCAACTCCTATCCGCTGTCCCGCCCGGCACAGGCCGGGGCTGAAGCCTCCATCCGGGACACGGAGTGGCTGGAACAGACCACCACCCGCATCATCGCCACACGGGAGCGCACCGTGGCAGCCCTGCGGGAGCGTGGCATGACGGTCCTGCCCTCCACGGCCAATTTCATTCTGGCCCATCACCCCTCATGCCCAGCTGACACGCTTTTCACCGGCCTGCGGGAGCGGGCCATCATCGTCCGCCATCAGGGCGGCAGCCCCCGCATCAGCGACTGGCTCCGCATCACCATCGGCACGGATGAGGAGATGGACGCCCTGCTGGCCGCACTGGATGACCTGCTGCCCCGCTGAGGCATCAGCCCCCTCATCATTTTACAGATTAACAGGACAGACCCATGCCCACATCCTCTTTCACACATGACCAGCTTCTGGACCGTCTGGCCGAAGTTTCCGTCCGTACGGGGCTGAACATCACACCTGGCCAGCAGCTCATCATCACGGCAGGGCTGGAAGCCGTACCCCTCATCCGGCGCATCACGGCCCATGCATACAAGGCTGGAGCGTCACTGGTCACAACCCTGTATCAGGATGATGAGACTACGCTGGCCCGCTTCCAGCACGGTCATGAAGACAGCTTTGACACGGCAGCGGGCTGGCTGGCCAACGGCATGGCGGAAGCCTTTGGCAAAGGAGCCGCCCGCATGGCCATCACGGGGGGGAACCCGACCCTGCTGAAGGACCAGAACCCGGACCACATCTCCCGTGTCAGCCGGGCCAGCTCCACGGCCTATCGTCCGGCCATGGAACGCATCACCAATTTTGACATCAACTGGAACATCATTGCCTGCGCCACACCGGCCTGGGCCGAGCAGGTTTTTCCACATCTGCCAGCAGAGGAAGCCCTCACCGCCCTGTGGAATGGCATCTTCCAGGCCTCCCGCGTGGATGTGGCCGACCCGGTAGCGGCCTGGGCGGACCATAACCGGACCCTCCATGCCCGTGCTGCCATGCTGAATGACCGCCGCTTCGACGCCCTGCACTTCACCGGACCGGGCACAGACCTGACGGTCGGGCTGGCGGATGGCCACCTCTGGGCCGGTGGTGCCGAAGAAGCCAAGAATGGCATTGTCTGCAACCCGAACATCCCGACAGAGGAAGTCTTCACCACCCCACACTGTGCCCGTGTGGAAGGGACCGTCTCCAGCACCAAGCCACTCTTCCATCAGGGATCGCTGATTGACGGAATCCGGGTCCGCTTCGAAAAGGGGCGCATCGTGGAGGCTCATGCCAGCAAAGGCGAAGATGTGCTGAAACGCATTCTGGACAGTGATGAAGGCGCACGCCGCATTGGCGAGGTTGCCCTCGTACCCCACTCCTCCCCCATCTCCCGGAGTGGCATCCTGTACCAGAACACCCTGTTCGATGAGAATGCCGCCTGCCACATCGCTCTTGGGCAGGCTTACACGAAATGCATGACCAACCCTGAAGGGCAGAGTGAAGAAGAGCTGATCGCCCGTGGAGCCAATCATTCCATCATCCATATCGACTGGATGATCGGTTCCGACAGGATCAACATTGACGGCCTGAAGGATGGCCAGCGCACACCCCTCATGCGCTCTGGCGAATGGGCCTGACCCCTCCAAGGAAACAGTAACCGTGACCATTGCTCTTGACCCCGCCCGCCTGCCAAAGCTGGACATCCTCTCCCTCGCCCGGACCGGCCTCATCCTCCGTGCCGAGCGGGAGACACCCGATACGGGTATCCCCAGTTTCCTGACCCGGTCAGGCTGGGTCGAGCTGGTCACCCATCACCGTCGCTCCACAACCGACGGAATTGAAACGGAGGAGCAGACAGCCAACCGCCTGCTCCCCGCACTGGAGCGCATCTGCGCCCGCCTCCTCAGCGAGGCGGCCCGTGGGGCAAAGGCACAGGACAGGCAGGATGCCTCCGTCTTTACCGTGGAAACAGACCTTTTCCCCAGCTCTACGCAGACACGCATTGTCCTGGTTGCAGACAGGACCCATCCCGTTGCCTGCGCCCTGATCGGCACGCCAGAACAGATCACCCAGCTTCTGGCCTCTACCGATACGAAGAGCGGTGAAGCCTGAAACGATTCGGACCTCCTAGATCCTATTTCCAAATGTTTTACCCTCGAAATAGGATTAAAACAGTTTTATTTTATCATTAAAAGAATTGATGACCTGCCCCGTTCCCATAAAAAAAATTAGGAACGTTCTATAACCCTTGTTCGACAGGCCCATTTAACAAAACTATATTGTTGCTTAATTTTTCACTTATATTTAAATACATTTTTTTACTATGGTAATTGATGAAAATAATTTCAGTATGCGAAAAAAAATTATAAATTAAATGTAAGTATAACTTCATATTACCTTATCAGAAGCCCGTCATATTCTTCTTTTCTGTAAAGAAAAACATCAAAAAACCCCTTATTTGACACAAAAAAGTCCTATGATTCCGACATATACGACGAAAGTTCTGGTTGTATGGATTGCTAAAAAAACAATCAAAGGTTGCATTTCATAAAAAATCTCTTCCATAATACAACCGTTCCAAGGGGAGTTGAAATTATGCGTATTCTCATCGCTGATAGCGACAGCGGCGCTGTAAGCCATCTGGTAAAGGTACTGGGGAAGTCCTCTTACGCGGTCGACCACGTCAAAACCGCCGATGAAGCCCTCAACATGTTCAAGCACTATGAATATGATCTCTTCATAACCGAGCTGGTACTGAGCGACCTGCCGGGAGAAGAGCTCATCCGTCAGGTCCGACGCTCCCGGATCTCCACGCCCATCATGGTTCTGTCCGTCCGGACAGACTCCCCGACCAAGGTGGCCGCCTTCTCAGCTGGGGCTGATGACTACGTTACCAAACCCTTCGACATGAGCGAGACCCAGGCGCGCATCCAGGCTCTGACCCGCCGTTCTTACGGCATCGCTGAATCACGCCTGTGCGTTGGCCCGCTGGAACTGGACCTTGAAAGCCGGATGGTCAGCGTCAATGGTCACTTCCTGCACCTCACCAGCAAGGAATATTCCATTCTGGAGCTGCTGCTCCTGCGCAAGGGTGCAGTCCTCACCAAGGACATGTTCCTGAACCATCTCTATGGTGGCATTGACGAACCCGAAATGAAGATCATTGATGTCTTCATCTGCAAGCTGCGGCGCAAGCTTCAGCGCTTCGGTGCCGAACACATGATCACCACTGTCTGGGGTCGGGGTTACATCCTTCAGGATCCGGCCGCGGCGGCTGGTACCTCTGCTTCTTCGCAAGGCTTTACCGAAGGGTCGGCTCCCCTGCGTCAGGCAGGCTGAAATCCAGGCACGGAGCAGCCCTCCCATCTCCCGTGAAGTAAAGAAAAAGGCCCTTGCCCCATGGTGCAGGGGCTTTTTCTTTACTGAAAGGGAAAGGCTTTTCAGGCTCCGGCCAACGTCTGGATATGGGCACTGACCCGGTCCACGACCTCGGCTACCAGAGCCCTATCCCGGGCCTCCACCATCACGCGGATCAACGGTTCTGTCCCGCTGGCCCGCAGTACAAGACGCCCCTTCCCCTTCAGCCGTTCTTCCGCCCAGCTGACAATCTCCCCAAGGGCCGGATGCTTCATAGGATTATCACCCTTGTAGGCCACATTTTTCAGGGTCTGGGGATAAGGCTCAAAAAGATGACACAGCTCACTGGCTGGCTGGCCGGATTCCACCAGAGCTGCCAGAACCTGAAGCGCCGCCAGCAGGCCATCCCCTGTTGTGGCGTGATCGGACAGCACCATATGGCCGGACTGCTCCCCGCCAAGATTGCCTCCCGTCTGGCGCATGCGCTCCACAACATAACGGTCCCCGACAGCCGTTCGATACAGGCTTAACCCCTGCGTTGCCAGATAATCCTCCAGCCCGATATTGGACATGACAGTCGCCACGATCTCGGAACCATTCAGCCGCCCCATGCGCTTCCAGAGTGTAGCGATGAGAGCCAGTATCTGGTCCCCGTCCACCAGCTCGCCCCGCTCATTGGTGAACAGGACACGGTCCGCATCCCCATCCAGCGCAATACCGCAATCTGCCCCATGAGCCCGCACAGCTTCACAGAGTGCCTGCGGATGGGTAGAGCCGACACCATCATTGATGTTCAACCCATCCGGTGAGGCCCCTATGGTTATGACCTCTGCCCCCAGCTCCCAAAGGGCTGCAGGTGCCACACGGTAGGCAGAACCATGCGCACAATCGAGCACGATTTTCAGGCCATCCAGCCGCAGTCCCCGCGGGAAGGACGATTTGACACTCTCAATATACCGGCCTGCCGCATCATTCAGGCGGGAGGCCCGCCCTATGGCCGCAGGCGATGCCAGCTGTCCGCTCAGATCGTCCCCCATCAGGGCTTCGATCTCTGCCTCAACAGCATCGGAAAGCTTGAACCCGTCCGGACCGAACAGCTTGATCCCGTTATCCGTGAAAGGATTGTGGGATGCCGAAATCATGACACCCAGATCAGCCCGCAGGGAGCGGGTCAGAAAAGCAACAGCAGGCGTAGGCAGCGGCCCCAGCAGGACGACATCCACACCTGCCGAGAGAAAACCGGACACTAGGGCACACTCGATCATGTAACCGGAAAGACGCGTATCTTTGCCCAGCACAACCGTGTGGCGATGCTGGCGCCCTGTCTGCCGGCAGAAATACAGACCCGCCGCCTGCCCCAGCTTCTGGGCTATCTCCACCGTCATGGGTGCCGTATTGGCCTCGCCACGGATCCCGTCAGTCCCGAAAAACTTCCGCCCGTCTGCCATGACTTCCCCTCCGTCTTCCATACCATATGCGGCTTCTGCCAACAGCTGACAGGGCTTGCCTTCCTGCACCAGATGCTCCCTGCAATGCCAGCCATTCCCCCGATACGCAAGCCTTTCATAAACAGAACGGGCGCATGGCCAGTGCTGCCATGCGCCCGTCATCCCTGTCAGTCAGACCAGAATAGCCTCAGCCCGATCAGGCCGGCTGGGAGGCCACTTCTCCCCCACTGGCAGCGCCCGACATGGCACCGGAAGATGGCACCGACGGACGACGCCCATTGAAGGAATATTCCTCCTCTTCTTCCTTGCCCAGCGGTTCCCCCCGGATGACCTTTTTCACTTCCTCGCCCGTCAGCGTTTCATATTCCACCAGCGCCGCAGCAAGGGCATGAAGGGCATCAATATGGGTCAGAAGAGTATGCTTGCACTGGCCATATGCCTGATCGATCAGCTTGCGGACTTCCTGGTCGATCTCACGACCTGTCTGGCCGGAAATCTGACTCCTGTCCGTGCAGTCCACCATGCCGATAAGCTCGCTCATGCCGATCTGTGCCACCATGGACCGGGCTGTGCTGGTCGCCTGGCTGATGTCGGAGGCCGCACCGCTGGTCACGGCATCATGACCATAAATGATCTCCTCCGCCACACGCCCGGCCACGGCCACGACGATGCGGGCATAGGCCTCCCGACGGGATATGACATCAGGGTCCTTGTCCGGCAGGCTCATCACCATGCCAAGGGTCCGCCCACGAGGCACGATCGTAGCCTTGTGGATGGGAGTTGTCCCCGGGGTCAGCACGGAAGCAATGGCATGGCCAGCCTCGTGATAGGCTGTCATGCGCTTTTCTTCCTCCTCAATGACGGCAGACCGGCGCTCGGCACCCATCCATATCTTGTCCCGGGCCTCCTCAAACTGGGCCATGGAGACGACCTTCCTGTTCTGCCGTGCCGCAAACAGGGCGGCCTCATTGACAAGATTGGCCAGTTCCGCACCCGAAAAACCCGGCGTGCCCCGTGCAATCACCCTTGGGTTGACATCCGCAGACAGGGGCAGCTTCTTCAGATGAACCTGAAGAATCTTTTCACGCCCCAGCATGTCCGGGTTGGGCACGACGACCTGCCGGTCGAACCGGCCCGGACGCAGCAGAGCCTGATCCAGCACATCGGGACGGTTGGTCGCTGCAATGAGGATGACCCCCTCGTTGCTGTCGAAACCATCCATCTCCACAAGCATCTGGTTCAGTGTCTGCTCACGTTCATCATTGCCACCTCCCAGACCAGCACCACGCTGGCGGCCTACGGCATCGATCTCATCGATGAAGATGATGCAGGGCGCATTCTTCTTCCCCTGTTCGAACATGTCACGGACACGGGATGCACCAACACCGACGAACATCTCGACAAAATCGGATCCGGAAACGCTGAAGAACGGCACATTGGCCTCGCCAGCCACGGCACGGGCCAGCAGGGTCTTCCCTGTACCGGGAGGACCAACCAGCAGAACACCCTTGGGCAGGCGTCCCCCCAGACGGGTGAATTTATGCGGGTCCTTGAGGAAGTCGACAATCTCGACAAGGTCCTCCTTGGCTTCATCCACCCCGGCCACGTCGGCAAAGGTGACACGCCCCTTCTTCTCCACCATCATCTTGGCACGGGACTTGCCGAAGCTCATCGCCCCCCGCCCGGCCCCGCCATTCTGCATCTGGCGAAAGACCATGAAGCCCAGGCCCAGCATCAGGATGATCGGCAGATAAGCCGCAATGTAACGAAGAACGGGATTGTCATCACTCTGGGGCGGGTGGGCAGTCACCTCAACTCCAGCCGCCGTCAGCCGGGACACCATCGAGGGGTCGGACGGAGCATAGGTCTCGAACGACGTACCATTGGTCAGCACGCCGGAAATGTTCTGCTCCCGGATGGTAACGGACCGGACCTCATGACGCTCCACATCATGCACGAAGTCAGAATAGGCGATCTTCTGAACGGCCTGTCGGCTGCCCCCAGGCTGGAATGCCGCCAACATGCCGATGACCGCCAGGACGATGACCACCCAGATCGCAACATTACGGCCAATGTTTTTCATCTCTTCAAAAACCTCACAAATCGGGACGCACAGGCCGGGCCGGCGTCACACTCAGTGCCTTCAAGATAGGTATTTCTGGCAGCGTTCCCACCCCCATCAGGCCAAAATGGATGAAAAACCCTGATTCCGCCTCATTCGCACGGCCTGTTTCATCCCGTCCAGTCCCGTTCCCCTGTCAGGGGCGTTCCCCCATCCCAGACAAAAGTCACACGGGGCAGGTCGGGCCGCAGCCCTCTCATGCCCTCTGGAACTGCAACAGGTTCACCCCCAACCCACAGGGCAGGCAGAGCGGGCAGAACACAGGCCGGAACGGCCCGGCCCGCCCGCTGCCACGGCCCCAGAGCCGCCACGACCGCATCCGCATGATCAGGCCCCAGATACCGCCAGCGCCCGTCCCAGCACTGCCCATGCCGGGCCGGACGCTTTTCCGTCAGATTCCTGGCCTCGCGGTACAGCATCCAGCCTGTTTCCCGCCCCCGGAGAGGATGCAGGCAGACCCGCCCCAGAGAGCCTTTTCCAGCCCGCCGCAGGGCCACAACAGCCTGACGGGAAGGCACATAATCCTGCCCCCCCACAAGGCGGATCAGCCGCCCCAGCAATTCATCCTCCAGCAACGGCTCCGTGTCATGATCCTCACCGCCCCCCAGCTGAAGAATTTCCGGTGCAAGTTTCAGCCATCCTTCCGGCTGCCAGGCCACCCCACAGGCCATGAGAGCCGCCAGCCGATCCTCAACCCTCTTCTGTCTGGCACAGGCATCCTGCCTGAGAACATGCATCGCCCGCCGCCCGGCATCTGTCAGATCCTGCCGGACTTCCACACGGCGGAAACGGCGGTTCTGATTTGATGGGTCCTCACACCAGGACACCCCAGCGGTGCGCAGCGTCATTTTCAGCCGTTCCGGCCGAATCCCCAATAACGGCCTCAGCAGAGTGATCCGCCCCCGCACAGTCCGGGCCGCCATGCCACACAGTCCCCGGGGTCCACTGCCCCGCTCCTGACGCATCCAGAGTGTTTCCTCCTGGTCTGCCTCATGATGCGCCACCAGCAGAACGGAACCTCCAGCGTCGATACAGGCACTTTCCAGAACACCGAAACGGGCTTCTCTGGCCCGGTTCTGTATCCCGCCGGGCCTGAGAGGGGCCAACGTGAGCTGCCGTGCCGGAATATCCAGTTCCGCAAGACGCTGGCAGGTCAGAGCAGCTTCCCCGGCCGATTCAGGCCGCAGGGCATGATCCACGACCAGCGCCAGAACATGGCGCCTCCACCCCCGGGCCAGCAGGGCCAATGCCATGGAATCGCCCCCACCAGACACGGCGATGCAGAGTGGATGCGCCGCCTCATCCGGCCCCACAGGACCGATCCGGGACATGATGTCAGAAAACTCACCGGGCGTGACGGGCCTCACCCCATCTTTATCCAGCTCCGTCGTCCCCACCATGCTCCTTAATGACAGCCTGCCCGCTCGCTGAAAATTTTCTCGGACGACTTCACCCGGGCCGAAGCATTGGGGAATTCCTTGTGCAGCCGTTGCAGGGCCTCGCAGGATGCCGTCCTGTTGCCCAGTGCCAGCATGGACGCCGAAACACCCAGCAGGGCCTCTGGTGCCCGTGGGGAATCAGGCGAATGGCTGTACACATCGTAGTAGGTCAGTGCGGCATTCTTGTAGGATTTCTGCCCGGCCAGCGACTGCGCCAGCAGATACTGGGCCTCCGTGCGGCTCCAGCCCGTCTTGCTCTGCTTGAGGGCCTGCCGGGCCTGTGTCTCCGCAGCCTCATACTGATGGGCCTTCAGGGCCGCACGACCTGCCTTGAGGGTATCGGCCACGGAGGTTGCCTGTGGCGTTGCCGGCGGCGCCGCTACGACCGCCGCCGGGGCTGATGCCGCCGCTTCCCCGGCTTCGGGAGCCGGACGGGGCGCAGCATGATGACCATTCTCGAGGGCAAACTGCATGTCCCCCATCTGCTTCGCCACCGCAGCCTCATCCTGATGAAGCTGATTGCTCATCTGCTCCATCTGGCCATGCATCTCCCGCACCTGGCTCTCCAGAGAATTCACACGCTCCAGCAGATTGGCCACAAGATCGCCTCCGCTACGCCCTGATGAAACACCCGAAGACCGGTTGCTGTCATCACCGCTGGATGTCGGAAGGGGAGCGGAAAGATCCTCACCCTGCTCATCAACACTGCCCACACCATCACCCAGGCCACCACCATCATGCTGACGGGCCAGTGCCTGATGCTGCCGCATGATGGCCTCGCGGGAGAGACCATCCTCCGCCCATGCCGGAGCAAATGCTGCGCTTGCCGTGCAGGAGAGCAGCATGGCCCCCAGCGCACTTTTCAGAATGGCTGAAACAGGCCCCAGAACAGGCCGAGCAGAATGACCCATGATCTCATCTCCCAACGGACAGGCAATCATCACACATAAAAAAAATCGGGCCGGTTTCCTCAACCGGCCCGACCTTTCCCGGAAAGGGCATCATCTGCCCCTTCCTACAGGTTTCCCGGAACCGGGCCTGCTTTAACGGACAGACGTAATGGCGTTACGGTTCTGTGCCCATGCTTCCGGCGTATCACCATCAGCCGTCGGCCGGTCCTTACCATAAGAGATCGTCATGATACGGGACGGCGCCACACCCTTGGCCTCCAGATACTCACGGGCGGCATTGGCACGACGCTGACCCAGAGCAATGTTATACTCCTCGGTGCCACGGTCGTCACAGTTGCCAGCCACCAGGATGTTGACCTGCGGGTAACGGGCAAGCCAGGCAGCCTGCTTGTCCAGCGTGGCACGGCCTTCGCTGTTGAGCTGGTTCTTGTTCAGCTCGAAATAGACGCGGTCCCCGGCAGTGGCGACCAGATCAGCCTGGCTGCCCGGAACGGGACCTTGGCTCATCTGCTGCATGTTCTGCCCATCGCCATTGTTGTCGTGGTCCTTGTGGTTACCACTACAGGCGGTCAGAGCGCAGGCCATGCCCAGCACGGCGAACATCTTCAACTTCATGACAATCTCCTGCAAAAAGATGCACCCCAGTAGATGGGGAGTTTTTCACCCACCTGCAAGACGCAGATGGGGAAAGGCGGCTGGCAGCCCGAAGGCCACCGATGCCATGGGAGCACAAGGTCTCCCATGGCCAGAAAAACATTCCCTGCGCTCAGCGCCGCAGCGGCGACCAGGCCGGGTCAGAAGCCCCGGTCGTAGTAGGAATGATATGCTCATTGAAGCCTGCCACGTCAATCACGGCGATGGAAGAGCTGAAGCCCGCTCCCCCAGCCCCTGCCGCATTCTGGCGACAGAATGCCAGCGCACGGCCATTGGGAGCAAAGCTTGGGCTTTCCACCGTGAAGCCCTGTGTCAGAGACCGCTCACCAACGCCATCCGGCCCCATCACGCCAAGGGTGAACCCCCCTGAACCAATGCGGACAAAAGCGATCTGGTCCCCTCTTGGTGACCACACGGGCGAGCCATAGTGACCATGGCCGTAGGAAATGCGCCGGGCATCCCCACCATTGACGCTCATCACGTAAAGTTGTGGCGAACCGCCACGGTCGGAGTTGAAGACGATGTTCTGGCCATCCGGGCTGAAGCACGGGCTGGTATCAATCACACCCGGGGCCGATGTCAGACGACGCCGATGCTGGGTCGCCAGATCAATCAGATACAGATCCGCCCCGCCATCCCTTGTCGTGGCGGACAGGATGATGCTCCGCCCATCAGGAGAAAAGCGGGGAGCGAAAGAGATACCCTCGAACGTGCCCAGAATGGTCTGCTGTCCCGTATTGAGGTCATAGACATACACACGGGGCCGATTGTTGGCATAGGACAGAAATGCCAGCTGCTCGCTGATCGGGCTGAAGCGGGGTTCCAGCGTCAGCCAGCTGCCATTGGTCAGCATGTGGGCATTGGCCCCATCCTGATCCATGATGGCCAGACGGGTGGACTGATGCCGCCGGGGACCTGTACGGGAAATATAGGCGATGCGGGTATCGAAATAACCATCCTCGCCCAGCAGGCGCTTGTAGATGGCATCCGCAATGATGTGTGCAATGCGGCGCCAGTTGCTCTGGGAGGCCGTATAGGCCCGACCTTCCATCTGCTGGCCCGCCACAACGTCCCAAAGGCGCATCTCGACCCGCACGCTGTCAGACCCGGCGGCACTGCCGGCCACAGCCACACGGGCCCCACGGCCCTTCAGTGCCGAGAAATCCGGCTGAACGGAAGCCGGTACCGTTCCCCCCATGACCTGGAAAAGCCCCGTGCTGGACAGGTCGGCCGAAATGACGCCAGAAATCTGGTTCCCCAGCCCCGGCCCGAAATCAGGAATCACGATGGGAATGGGGGCCTGATGGGCGCCAGCGACCGTGATCTCTGCCGGAGCGCTGTCACCTGCTGCCCGGGCCGTCCCGCCCAGAAGAGCCAGCGGCGTGACAAGCACACCACTGGCGGCAGCACCGCCCAGAAGGGAGCGGCGGGACAGATGCCGCTGGAGGATGCCGGCTTCGGTATCAGAAAAAAACGACATGAAACAACCTCAGATAAATCCAGCCTCAGGGCTTGAACAGAAAACGGAACTGCCGCACCTGCCCCAGCAGGCGCTTCGGCACGGGCAGGCGGGAACAGGTTGGGCTCAACACGGCATCCCTCGCCCGCTCGGCCTGGACCCGATAGGTCGGATCCGCTGCCATACGGGCACGGGTCTCCGGCAGAAATGTGACCATGCGGGCCTCGCCGGAGGCATCCACCGTCACCATCATGCGGGCAGAGAAATTCTGGTAATTCCGGGCCAGCGTATCCTCCTGGTAGCAGCGCTGCACGGACGACCCGATGGCATTCTGCTCACCACTTGTCAGCGCCCCGGTATCGCCATCAGGACGGCCACCACCACGGGGTGACCCACCCTGCGCCTGATTGGGCATCGCCTTGGGCGGGCGCTCCTGCTTCTCCTGGCTCCGGTACTCATCCAGCGTGGCCAGCAGGGAGCGGCTGTCCTCCTGCGTTTTTTTGGCCTCATGCTCCTGCTGGGTATGGGAGAGCTGCGGCTTGGCAGGGGGCTTTTCCACCTTGTGATCCGGCGCCTTGACCTGTGCCTGCTTATGCACGGGCTCCGGCTTCGGCTTTGCCTGTTCACTCACCTCACCCTTTTCCTGCACGGGAGCACGCTGCTGGACCGGCGTTTTCACCGCCACATGGGAAGGTTCCGGCGCAGCCTGTACAGGCCGGGGTGGTGGCGGAGCGGGCGGAGGTGGCTCAACCGGCTTCGGCTTGGGTGGCTGTGGCGCCGGTGGGGCCTTTGTCTCCGTAGGTGCCTGCGGCGCCGGAACCTCGGCCTTGTGAGAAGACCGGGCCGCTGGCCGGGCCCCGCCGGTCGTCTCATACACCATGGTGACCGTCTGCTCGTCCGGCTGAGGTTCCGGCAGCGGTGGCTGTGGATGCCAGAGCAGAAAGCCCAGCACTCCCCCATGCAGCAGCAGGGAAGCCAGCACCCCGCCCGTCACCAGGCTGGACTGCTTCCTTTCCCGCCGCTGATAGGGCGGTGGTGTTTCGTCAAACGGTGATGACGCAGAGAGGCTCACACAGTCTCTCCTTACTGGCCGCCCTGCGGCTGCTGTGCCAGCAGGGCAACATGCGTGAAGCCGCCAGATGTGATCTGCCCCATCGTGCTCATCACCTTGCCATAGTCGATATGGGCATCGGCCCGCACAAAGATGCGACGGCCAGGATCATCGCTTGCCATCTGCTTCAGCCGTGTCACGAGGTCATCCCCACTGACAGGGTCATCCCCCAGATACAGGCTGCCGTCGCTCTTGATGGATACCGTAATGGGTTTGTCGTCCGAGTTGACCGGCTTGGCGCTTGTCTGCGGCAGATCGACATTCACACCGCTGGTCAGCATCGGTGCCGTCACCATGAAGATGATGAGCAGCACGAGCATGACATCCACCAGTGGGGTGACATTGATGCCAGCCTCAGGCTGGCTCCGCCGCCTGCCCCTGCGTCCACTGCGTGATGAAGCCTCCATGATGCTCAGCCCCTCCCGCTGCCGCGCTCTTCGGACTGGCGGGAGAGGATGGCTGCAAACTCGGTCCCGAAGCCTTCCATCCGCTCAGCAAAATTGTCCACGCTACGGCTGATGAGGTTGTAGGCCACATAGGCCGGGATGGCCGTGAGCAGACCGATGGCCGTCGCAAACAGGGCCTCGGAAATGCCCGGTGCCACGACGGAGAGGTTCGTATTGTGCATGGAAGCGATGGAGCTGAATGCGTGCATGATACCCCAGACCGTCCCGAACAGCCCGACAAACGGAGCTACCGGGCCGATGGTGGCCAGCATGACGAGGTAGCGGCTCAGACGTTCGGTCTCACGAGCGACCGTAATGCTGATGGCCCGGTCGATGCGCTCGGACGTACCCCCATGAATCACGTCAATGCCCGCAATACGGGAGGACCGACGCCACTCCCCCATCGCCGCCCCGAAAACGGCAGCCATCGGATGGACAGGCCGGGCACCCTCGCTGTCATAAAGATCATCCAGAGACCCGCCGGACCAGAATCTGTCCTCAAACCCCGTGGCCTCGCGATTGACCCGGCGGAGGAGAAGCACCTTCTCCACAATCACCGCCCACACAAAAATGCTGCACAGCACCAGCCCGATCATGACCAGCTGCACAGCCAGCGAAGCATTCAGGAACAGATGAAAGGGCGAAAGCCCCGCTGCCCCGGCAGCACCCAGAGCACTCGAATTCACAGCCTGATCCACTCCGCTTTCTCCTGTTTTCTATGGTTCTGTTGGATAAAGGACTACTGCCCCATGTTGCGGCAGGATGCTCCTTTTTCAATGGCACAGGACGCAGAAAGAGCAAACATCTTTATCTTTAAATCTTTTGTCAGGCGGAACGTTCTTCCGGCACCGTCAGTCCTGAGAGTTTTTCCCTGTAGGATGCCGGAAGACG
Organism: Parasaccharibacter apium; assembly: GCF_002917995.1. Classification (NCBI taxonomy): domain Bacteria; kingdom Pseudomonadati; phylum Pseudomonadota; class Alphaproteobacteria; order Acetobacterales; family Acetobacteraceae; genus Parasaccharibacter; species Parasaccharibacter apium. The sequence continues at coordinate 8,746 of NZ_LMYH01000007.1, read as the reverse complement.
CAAGGGGCTCATGCCAGCCAGCTTCAGGCAGGCCAGTTCCACCTCAATCACCACTGACTTCTGCCCCTCACGGGAAAGATTGGTGATGACCTGCCGCAGATTCAGCCGGGCTCCCGACATCTGAAGCAGCACCGTCTCCACATCCATCAGTTCATCCAGCCGCAGGGGCGCATGATACCGGATACCCAGCTGCCTGACGACAAAACCGATTCCATCCTGTTCTGCCATCTCTCCGACGCCAAGCCCAAGGCTGCGCAAGGCCTCGGCCCGGGCCCGTTCGGCAAAACCCAGATACCGGGCATGATAAACGATGCCCCCTGCATCTGTATCCTCATAATAGATACGGAACTGACAGTGATGTGCCGCCATGCTGTTCTCCCCCGATGACGGCCCCTACAGGAACCGTGGTGCCAGATTGTCTGATGGCGGTGTGAGACCGAGATAACGCCAGCCCGGTTCACCCAGCATCCGCCCCCGTGAGGTCCGCAGGACGAGCCCTTCCTGTATCAGATAGGGTTCCACGACGTCCTCCAGCGTATCACGGGCTTCTGCCAAAGCTGCTGCCAGAGTTTCCACCCCTACTGGGCCACCCCTGTGATGCTCGGCAATGCGGCGCAGATAGCGCCTGTCCATCGCATCAAGACCATGACTGTCCACCTCCAGCCGGGAGAGGGCTGCATCTGCCAGCGCACGGTCAACAATCTCTTTCTTCGCCACAAGCGCAAAGTCCCGCACGCGGCGCAGCAGCCTTCCGGCAATGCGCGGCGTCCCTCGGGAACGGCGGGCAATTTCCTCGGCTCCTTCATCTGTCAGGGCCATGCCCAGCTTCCCCGCCCCCCGGCTGACGATCTGCCGCAATTCATCAGGCGTATAGAACACCAGACGCAACGGAATGCCGAACCGGTCCCGCAATGGTGTGGCCAGCAGGCCGGACCGTGTCGTGGCTGCCACGAGCGTGAAAGGCGCCAGATCAATCCGCACGGAACGGGCCGCGGGGCCTTCCCCGATGACGAGGTCCAGCTGGAAGTCCTCCATCGCCGGATAGAGGATTTCCTCAATCGCTGGCTGGAGACGATGAATCTCATCAATGAACAGCACATCACGAGGCTGAAGATTTGTCAGGATGGCCGCAAGGTCTCCAGCCCGCTGGATCACCGGCCCGGACGTGGCACGAAAGCCCACGCCAAGCTCACGGGAGACGATCTGCGCAAGAGTCGTCTTTCCCAGCCCCGGCGGGCCATGCAGCAGGACATGGTCCAGCGCATCACCCCGTTTGCGGGCTGCCTCGATGAAGATGGAGAGATTTTCCCGACTGGCTTTCTGGCCCGTAAAGTCGGCCAGGGTCTGCGGCCGCAGGGTGGCATCGGCCACATCCTCCGGCTGGCGTGTGGCATCCGTCTCCGGCGCACGGCCGGGCGGCATATCTGGCACAAACTGGTTCATCGGCCCCGTTCTTTCCCTCTACCCTCTGCCTACCGGGCCAGTTCCTTGAGAGCAAGACGGATGATGACATCCAGCCCTTCCCCAACGTGGTCTCCAATGAGACGGCTGATGATGGGCCAGCTTTCAGCCCGACGGAAGCCCAGCCCTTCCAGCGCCATGAGGGCATCCTGCTCCAGCCCGGCACTGCCATGCAGGCTGGTACTGATGGCTGCTCCGCCCCCCCCAGCACTCATGGACGTCCCACTCATGCTGGCAGGAGCCGGCATTTTGGCCACTTTGCTCCTGAGCTCCGTCAGGAGGCGGACTGCCAGCTTGGGGCCAACCCCGGCAGCCTGCGTAAAGGCTGTCCTGTCCTCAGCATGGACAGCCTGCCAGAGCAGACTGGGGCGGCTGACTGACAGAATGGCCAGAGCCACACGGGCCCCTACACCCTGAACGGTCGTGAGAAGACGGAACCATGCCTGCTCATCCGCCTCCGCAAAACCAAAGAGCTGGATGGCATCTTCCCGCACAACCGTTTCCACCAGTACACGGGCGACTTCCGGCGGGCGGGGCAGCAGCCCCAGCGTATGGCTGGAGGCTGAGACAACATACCCCACCCCATTCACATCAATGAGGCAGTGATCACCATCGATATGAGAGACAAGGCCTGTCAGCTGTCCGATCATGCCATGCGTACTCCTGCGGCTACATGCCGGGCACTGGCCCGATGATGGGCATGGCAGATGGCGATAGCCAGTGCATCGGACGCATCAGCCCGCCGGACCTCCGCCCCCGGCAACAGACGGCGGACCATCATGCTGACCTGCTCCTTCGTGGCCGCCCCCGTACCAACCACAGCCCGCTTCACAGCCATGGCCCCATATTCATGCACGCTCAGCCCGGCAAGGGCGGGCACAAGCAGGGCCACGCCACGGGCATAGCCCAGCTTGAGCGTGGAGGAGCCGTTGCGGTTCACATAGGTTTCCTCAACGGCAGCTTCTGCAGGACCATACTGCTGGATGAGCCTCATCAGCCCCTCATGCAGGTCGCACAGACGGCGGGGAACGTCATCACCGCTCTGGGTCGCCAGCACACCGTCAGCCACATGGCGCAGGCGGTTCCCCTCCACATCCACGATACCCCAGCCCATGAAACGCAGGCCGGGGTCGATCCCCATGAGACGGATCAAGCTGCCAGAGCCTCGGCCACCTCATCAGGGAGGTCGAAATTGGCATAGACGGCCTGCACATCGTCATTCTCCTCAAGCACGTCAATCAGCTTGAGAACGGAGCGGGCCTGATCCTCATCCAGCGTGACGGTCGTCTGCGGACGCCAGTCCAGCTTGGCGGAACGGGGTTCGCCAAAACGGCCTTCCAGCGCATCACGCACGCTCATCAGGGCCTCCATGGCCGTGGTGATTTCGTGGCCGTCTTCCGTGGTCTCCACGTTATCAGCCCCGGCTTCAATGGCGGCTTCCAGCATGTCATCCTCAGAAGCAGCATCCTGCGGATAGGTGATCACGCCGATATGGTCAAAGCCAAAGGACACGGAATTGGTTTCTCCCATGGAACCACCATGCTTGGAGAAAGCCGCCCGGACTTCGGAGGCCGTACGGTTGCGGTTATCGGTCAGCCCCTCGATGATGATGGCCACACCAGCCGGACCGTAGCCCTCATAACGGACGGCCACATAATCCTCACCACCACCGGCACCGCTGGCCTTCTTGATGGCACGCTCGACCGTATCCTTGGGCATGTTGACCTCACGGGCTGCCGTGATGGCAGCACGCAGGCGGGGGTTCATGGCCGGGTCTGGCATGCCGGACCGTGTGGCCACCGTGATCTCACGGATGACCTTGGCAAACTGCTTGGCGCGCTTGGCATCCTGCGCACCTTTGCGGTGCATGATGTTCTTGAACTGTGAATGTCCTGCCATGGACCTTACTTCTCCCAAAACAATGTTGAAACACCCATTACCATGCACCAGCACACCGTGCATCAGAAGGGGCTGCCCCCAGCAGGAAGCAGCCCGCCTTCTCAGATCATCCTGCCGTGGCAGTGCTTGAATTTCTGCCCGGACCCGCAGGGACAGGGAGCATTGCGGGGGACCTCATTGAGCCAGCGGGCCAGCGTGGCCGTATCCAGCGCCTCCTCATCAGCGGGACCATCCTCCTCCATGAAGGCAGTCGGCCCCGGCGGCATGGACGGTGCCTCGCTGACAGGCTGGACATGCCCGACAGACTGCACGACACGCAGCCGCAGGTCCTCCAGCATGTATGTGAACATCTGGAAGGCTTCCTGCTTGTACTCGTTCAGCGGGTCACGCTGGGCATAAGCCCGCAGGCCAATCCCCTGACGCATCTGGTCCAGCCCGTGCAGATGTTCTTTCCATGCCGCATCGAATGATGTCAGAAGAATATGCTTCTCGATCAACCGCATCATTTCCGGGCCAACAGTCGCTGAACGGGCTGCATGGGCCTTCGTGGCTGTTTCTTCGATGCGGTCGATCAGATGCTCCTCATCCATGCCATCTTCTTTTGCCCAGTCGGCAATCGGCATGTCCAGATTCAGGATGCGATGCAGCTCACCAGCAAGGCCATCCACATCCCAGGCCTCCACAAAGGAATTCTCCGGAATATGGGCATGGACGAGCTCTTCAATCACCTTCCCCCGCATCTCGGCAATCACGCCAGACACATCGGCGGATGCCATATATTCACGGCGCTGGGCATAGACCTCCTTGCGCTGTGCATTCATGACATCATCGTATTTCAGCGTGTTCTTGCGCATGTCGAAGTTGCGGGCCTCGACCTTCTTCTGCGCCTTTTCCAGCGCACGGTTCAGCCACGGATGCACGATGGCCTCACCCCGCTTGAGACCCATCTTCTGCATCATCGCCCCCATGCGGTCGGAGCCGAAAATGCGGATGAGGTCATCCTGAAGGGAAAGGAAAAAGCGGGAATTGCCCGGGTCACCCTGACGGCCAGACCGCCCACGCAGCTGGTTGTCCACCCGGCGGCTCTCATGCCGCTCCGTCCCGATGACATACAGCCCACCAAGCTCATGTACCCGCTTGTGGTCAACGGCCACCTGCGCCCGGACCTGTTCCGCAATGGCAGCCCGCTCAGCTTCATCCTCAATACCGGCAGTCTTTTCAGCCACCAGCATCTCGACATTGCCACCGAGCTTGATGTCCGTACCACGCCCTGCCATGTTCGTGGCGATGGTGATGGCACCCGGCGCACCGGCCTGTGCGATAATGCTGGCCTCACGCTCATGATGCCGGGCATTCAGCACATTATGCGGAATACGCTTCTGCCGCAGCAGGTGTGACAGAACCTCGCTCTGCTCGATGGAGGCCGTACCGACAAGAATGGGCTGGCCTGTCTCATGCACCTTGCGGACGAGTTCAGCCACGGCCTCATATTTCTCTTCCGCCGTGAGATAGACCTCGTCATCCGCATCCTTGCGGCGCACGGGCAGATTGGTCGGAATCTCCACGACCTGAAGATTGTAGATCTCGGCGAATTCGTCAGCTTCCGTCATGGCCGTGCCGGTCATGCCAGCCAGCTTGGGATAGAGACGGAAATAATTCTGGAAAGTGATGGAGGCCAGCGTCTGATTTTCCTGCTGGATTTCCACACCTTCCTTGGCTTCCAGCGCCTGATGCAGGCCATCAGAGTACCGGCGGCCATCCATCATGCGGCCCGTGAACTCGTCAATCAGCATCACCTTGTCGTCACGGACGATATAATCGACATCCCTCGTAAAAAGCGTCCGGGCCCGCAGGGACTGCTGGACATGATGGACGACCGAGACGTTGTGGAGGTCATACAGACCGCCTTCACGCAGCAGGCCCGCCTCCTGAAGCAGCTCCTCGACACGGTCGGAGCCTTTTTCCGTCAGCGTGACAGTACGCAGCTTCTCATCCTTGTCATAAACATCCGGCTCTTTCACCAGCCGGGCAATCACGGCATCCACATGGCGATAAAGGTCGGAGCTGTCATCCGCCGGACCGGAAATGATGAGCGGCGTACGGGCCTCATCAATGAGGATGCTGTCCACCTCATCGACAATGGCAAAGCTGAAGGCACGCTGGACCATTTCATCCAGCGAATACTTCATGTTGTCCCGCAGATAGTCGAAGCCGAACTCGTTGTTCGTGCCGTATGTGATGTCCGCTCCATAGGCCGCACGGCGCTGGTCGTCCGTCAGGTTCGGGATGATCACGCCGGTGGTCAGGCCAAGGAAGCCGTAGAGGCGGGACATTTCCTCAGCGTCACGCTTCGCCAGATAATCATTGACGGTAACAACATGCACGCCCTTGCCAGACAAGGCATTCAGATAGACAGCCAGGGTCCCGACAAGGGTCTTGCCCTCACCCGTCCGCATCTCGGCAATCCGCCCATCATGCAGGACCATGCCCCCGATGAGCTGCACATCAAAATGACGCATCCCCAGCACACGGCGGGAGGCCTCACGACAGACAGCAAAGGCCTCGTCCAGGAGATCATCAAGGGAGGCACCCTCAGCCAGACGCTGGCGGAATTCCGCAGTTTTACCCTTCAGTTCATCATCCGTGAGAGCCTGCATCTGCGGCTCCAGAGCATTGATCTCCGGCACGCGCCGCTGATACTTCTTGAGTGAGCGGTCGTTGGAGTGGCCGAAGAGGGCGCGAGCAAGGCGTGAAAGCATGAGTTACCCTGAAAATTTTGCCACCAGCAACCATGTGCGCCCCTCTCCCCTGTGGGAAACAAGGAAACGCCCGCTGCGGATGGTCACAACGCTTTTCATATCATGTCCGACATAAGGGCCCTCGTCATCATGGTCAATGGGAAAGCCCCCGTCCGGCTTCCAGACGCAGCGCAATTCTCCGCTTTTTCCCCTGTCAGGCACCAGCAGCCCAACCTGACGTCCGTACCAACATAAAATATAGGCAATACTTCGCCTTTCCGGCACCAAAGCCCTTGCTAGGGCAGGCAGGCTTTGTCATGGTGAAAGGGCTGAGTTTTAACAGATCGAAATGATGAGGTCTTACATGCGGCTTTCCCGCTCTCTTCTCCTGTGCACGGCCCTTATCGGGGGTGTCTCCTCTTCTGCCTCGCTGACAGCGCAGGCCGTGGCCGCCGACGCCCAGCCGGCCCCCGCCGCACAGCCGCAGGCCAAGCCCGCAGCAGACCCGAACATGCTGCTCGCCACCGTGAATGACCAGAAGATCACCCTGGGCGATGTCCAGCGCGCTGCTGCCACCCTGCCGCCGGAGGCGCGCCAGCTCCAGCCGGCCGTCATCATTCCGCTCCTGATCAACCAGCTCATCGACCAGAAGGCCATCCAGCTCCAGGCGGACAAGGCCGGTCTGGCCAGCAAGCCGGCTGTCAAGGCTGCCATGGAAGCAGCAGCAAACAATGTGCTCCAGAATGCCTATCTGGAGGAGCAGGTTGCACCGAAGCTGACGGACGATGCCCTGAAGGCCTACTATCAGGAGCATTTCGCCTCCAAGAAGCCTGAAGAGGAAGTCCATGCCCGCCACATCCTCGTGGATAGCGAGGCCAAGGCTGAAGGGATCATCCGGCAGCTGAACAAGGGGGCCGACTTTGCCAAGCTGGCTGGCCGTCTCTCCACGGACAAGGCATCCGGCGGCACGAATGGTGGCGATCTTGGCTGGTTCAAGCGTGGGGACATGATCCCGGATTTCTCCAACGCCGCTTTTGCCATGAAGTCCGGCACCATCACCCAGAAGCCGGTCCATACCCAGTATGGCTGGCACGTGATCCAGGTTCTGGGGACCCGCACGGCCCCCGTGCCGAGCTTTGAGCAGGTGCGTGACCAGATCCGCCGCGACCTGATACGCCAGGAAGTCCGCAAGGTGGTGGAAGCTGCCGAGAAGCAGGCCCGAATCGTGCATTATGATGCCAAGGGCCAGCCCATCACCAGTGCACCGGCACCTGCCGCTGCCCCGGCACAGGCAACACACTGAGCCATGGCCAAACCATACCCCCGCTCCCCACTGGCACTCTCACTGCCCAAGCTGACCTCGATTGCCGGGGTGCGGCTCAGTGGTGTGGAGGCCAACATCCGCTACAGCGGGCGGACCGACCTCATGCTGGTCGAGTTCGCCCCTGGCACGACGGCCGCAGGTGTCTATACCCGCAATCTCTGCCCGGGGGCTCCCATCCCTTGGTGTCGCCGTGCGCTCGCCAGCACGCCCCATGCCCGGGCGCTGCTGGTGAACTCCGGCAATGCAAATGTCTTCACCGGTCGTGCCGGGGAAGAGGCCGTGGTAGCCTGTGCCGGAGAGGTCGCCCATCAGCTGGGCTGCCCTGTCGAGGATGTCTTCCTGGCCTCTACCGGGGTGATTGGCGAGACGCTTCCCTACAAGAAGATCCTCTCTGCCCTGCCCGCAGCCATTGAAGCCCTGCATGTTGATGGATGGGAAGAAGCGGCCCGGGCCATCATGACCACGGACACCTTCCCCAAGGCGGCCCGTCGTGAAGTGAAGATCGGCAGCACAACGGTCTGCCTCCAGGGCATAGCCAAGGGGTCGGGCATGGTTGCGCCGGACATGGCCACCATGCTGGCCTACGTCGCCACAGATGCCTCCCTGCCCCAGCCGGTCCTTCAGGCCCTGCTGGAAGAAGGCGTGGGGCCGAGCTTCAACTCCATCACGGTGGACTCTGATACCTCTACATCCGACATGCTGATGCTTTTTGCCACCGGGCAGGCCGAGCATGAAGAGATCGGCAGTCATGAGGATGCCGCCCTGGCGGAATTCCGCACGGCCCTGAAGGACCTGCTCCATGAGCTGGCTCTGCTGGTCGTCCGTGATGGCGAGGGTGCCACCAAGCTGATCCGTGTCGATGTGCAGGAAGCTCAGGATGACGGGTCCGCCCGCAGGATCGCCATGGCCATTGCCAATTCTCCGCTGGTGAAAACCGCCATTGCCGGAGAGGATGCCAACTGGGGGCGTATTGTCATGGCCGTTGGCAAGAGTGGTGAGCCTGCCGACAGGGACCGCCTTTCCATTGCCATCGGGGACCACTGGGTGGCCAGCCAGGGCAGTGTGAAGGACCATGATGTCGAGGCGCTGAATGCCTACATGCGCCAGCAGGAGATCACGATCACGGCAGATCTGGGGCTTGGATCCGGCCGTGCGAGCGTCTGGACCTGTGATCTGACACACGGTTACATCGACATAAACGGCTCATACAGAAGCTGATACCGGGGGCATTTCCGCCCATATCCGGCAGGGTCAACCCCCAGTTGCGGACGGGGGCAGGCCCTGCCCCGGCAGGCACCGGTACCCCCCGGKRTCAGCTTCTGTA
>NZ_LMYH01000004.1:0-72522 GCF_002917995.1 Parasaccharibacter apium | reverse complement strand
CAAAAAAACCGCCCGCAGGCGGCAGGAAGCCGTGGTTTCCCTACCGATTTGCCTATGGTAGGCTATGGGGAACGTGAGGGTAAACGCCGCAAAAGCCGTGGTTTCCCTACCGATTTGCCTATGGTAGGCTAGCTCTTGCGTAACAGATTGATGTTGCATGATTTTTTATTGTTTTTACGATCGAAAATCATAGCAACACCATCTGTTTCGTGCCTATTCCTTCGGTTTTTTTGGCAAGGCCGAGCATAATCTCCATCCTTCCATACTGTTTGTCCGTTACTTGCAAAACTCGGACGCTTCCTTCTTTAGGGAGGGCGGTTCGAACCCGGCGTAAATGTTTATCGAGACTGTCTTGTCCCCGTCCGACACGAACATAGACAGAATATTGTAGCATGATGAATCCATCATCACGTAGGAAATTACGAAACTGCGCTGCCTGCCGCCTTTGAATTTTGGTGCGGACGGGGAGGTCGAAAAAGATTATTAGCCACAAGAATCGGGTCTCCTCTGCTTTCATGAGCTACCCCCAGCGATGCAGACAGGCAGGCGCAGTAAGGCAGCACTGTTATGTTCAAGGGCTTTAACCAGGTTAGAGGCAACAATTTCAGTCGCTGCAAGAATAGTCATGGTTTCTTGGCCTATCAGAACAGATTGTGACAGGATGCCAACCATGAACTGGCGGTCCTCAAGACTGGCTGAAGCAGTGGCTGGCTCCGGATGGTATTGGGCTACCATCTGGTCCACGAAGGGGCGGAAAGGTTCTATGAGATCATCAACAAGATTGAAGGCGTTGGTGCGAGATGCATGATGCACTCCTAGTGAAGGGATAAGTCCTGCAGCAACGCAGGCACGTGCCAAGGCTGCACGAAGGATGGCATAGCCATAATTTAAAAGGCCATTGCGCTTATCAGCTTCGTTGGCGCGAGTGAAGTTGAGAAAAAGCCGGGACCAGTAAAAGCGGGCGGCTTGTGCCTCGATGTTAGCCTTATCGCCTGAGGTCACGAGGTCTATCATGTTTTGCAACCTGTTGGCCTCACTATGCCTTTGCATGTTCAGAACGGCCGCTTGATTGTTGATCTTGGTAGTGACGAGCAGCTGCCAAAGTCGTTTACGGAGTGGCAAAGAAGCGGATATCTGAAACTGTATGATGTCTGCTTGTGCATAGTGTTGGTGGAAGGGGAGGAGAAGTCCGGCTGGGTGGTGTCTGGCATCCGGTACGATCAAGATGATGCCCTGCACGGCAAGCGTGGAAAGCAGGGCACCAGAAAGAGTGATCTGTGGCGTGTCGAGTACGCAGCAGGCTATGTCCTCTAATGGCAGGGTGATGGTGTCATCATCCTGCACAATAAGCATTTGTCCGTCTTTTAGCTTCAATCGTGCTGGTCGGGAGATGTGCACGCAACGCCATGCCATGTTCGTGTCTCCTGTTTGACGGGTGACAATTCGCCGAAGCGATTAACGGAAAATTTTTGGATATGCTCCAGGGTTTTTATACATTTGTCTTTTTGTGACGGTGCAGCATCGGTTGAGTCGGTTGATTCGGTTGAATCGACTAGAGTAATATAAGCTTTTGACCGATTACAGCTGTAGAAATATCCTTTTATGACAGATTTCTCGTTAGAAAGCTGCACATAACTGTAGCGATAGAGACTAAACTGGAATTGAGCTTCTGCCCCCATGATAGGCCAGTCTTCCTCGGATTTTTTTTCGACGACAGCTTTATTAGGGGGAGCTGGCCATTGGGAACGATTCATGATCTGGTGGGGATATATGGGGATCATGTACCATTCTGGCTTCCCCTTTTTCCCGATGACTTTGAAGATATCAACCCGTGTCATGTCACCTCTCTTCGCCATGCCCCCTCGGACAGGAACAGCTGGTGTAATTATGGTAGCAAGGCGTACTTTGCGTATTTCATGGCCTGCTGCGCTCTGGTGGCACGGGGTTCTTGGTGGCTTGTCTGCTGGTTTCCCAGCTTCAATCCACTGGCGGAGGGAGGCGATAAGACCGGCATTGCGGTCTGGGTCTTTGATTTTGGCAAGATCAGCTAAGGTTAGGGCGCTGACGGCTTTGCGTTCATAGATGACCGGGCCTGTTTCTTCTTCCCGGACCTGTCGGATCGTGGCTTCGTGGCCTTGACCACGGGCCCGCTGGCGTTCGGGACGGGCGACGAAAATGGTCTCGTATTTTTCTTTTAACTGATCCCGGAATCCGTCCCATGGTGGGGCAACATCCCGCATGGGGCGGGATAGGCCTTTCTGCTCACATTCCTGAAAAGACTTCGTGAGTTTCTGGATTTCTGCTTCGCTGACAGCCGCCACAATGGCGGCATCCAGTGCATGATGACGGTTATCATGGAGGCGTTCCCCACCGATCTTTTTGAGGGATTCAACACCCCAAGCATGACGGAGAGCAGCTGTTAGAGCCCCAGGACGGGTGAATACCCGCCTTGTTCCCCCTTTTTCGCCGCGCTGTCCGGCGGGATATAGCAGGCGTGCCGCCTCGACCATCAGGCGGGCCGCATAGCGTGTATCATTGAGATTGCGGCTACGGAAACGTTCCTCTATCTCTTTGCTGCCTTTAAGAAGGAAATTGCGCTTTTTCAGGCCCTTGGTGTTTTTACGGCTTTCCACATCGGCGACAAATTTGTCCCATTGTTCCTTCTGGGCCGTGGTTCCCTGGCCATGAATCCACTCATAGGGTGTCTGGTTTTTTTTGGCTTGATTTTCTTTTGCGAGACAAAGCCCTTTATTGCTGTAACTGTCATCCCCAAAACGAGACCAAGGCAGGATATGATCAATCTGAATCCGATTATCCTGTGCCATGAGCATGTCCGGTGTAATGGACTTGCCCGAATAACAGCAGCGGCCTCCCTGTTCTTTCCAGAGGCGGTACCGTAGGAGGATATCTGAAGAAACCTCCTTCAAGTTCAGTAGTTCACAGGCTTCTTCACGCTCTCTGGCACGCTGTTTGGCCGTGGTTTTGAGGTTACGCTCAATTTCCTTACGTTTTTCAAGGCTGTTACCTACATCACGAGCCAGTTCAATACAGATGGCCCCCGGTAGACCCCAGCGGTTTCGCATGGCCCAGAGCTGTTTCATCCCTTCACTCAAGGCTTTTCTGGCGATGGGGTTGGCAATACTGTCCCGGACCTCAGCCATGAGAGCGTTAAATTTGGCTTTTGTATCGATTGTTGCACGGCCGCTGAATCGGGATGCAGCGTGATCATATCCCGCCTTCTGGCAGGCTTTGTCGTACGTTAGACCCTGCTGAAGGTAGGGGATAAGAGCCCGTACGGCTTTGTCGGAGAGGGAGGAGGCCCCTTTGAATTTTGCAAATGGACTTTTGTCACTTTTCAGAGCATCGCAGATGAGTTCGTAGGCTTCGACAGGAAGGCCGATTTCGCCCAGTTTCTTTATGATAGTTTCCGTTAGTTCATGGAAACTGATGATCCATGCAGCGTTATCAAGCCATTCAGGATGTGGCAGTAACTGCCGCCATAACGATTCTCCTAGTACGGAACGGAACGTTGCCGTGCCTGCAAATGTCTCTCCCGTCCGGCTTGTGATGTCTTGTTTTTCTTGCTCTGGTGGTATGGTGGTGAAGTGTTGATCATCCCGTAGACCGATGAGCTTACGGATGGCGGCGGCTGTCAGTTTGCGTGTTTTACCTGCGTGCTCGTAGGCAAGGCGTAGCTCTTCTTCTGTCAGAGGGCGTTCTTCTGGGCCATCGGTAACACGGAGATTGATAAGGCGGCAGAGAAGACGAAACCGCTCGAAGGACGGTGAGAATCGGGATGAACGTTTTTCTTTCGGCTCGAAAGGGCAGGAGGCTACCAGTACGCCGCTGTCCTGCATGGGGTTCTGCCAAAAGGCGATGCGGGTAAAAGCTTCCTCAATTTCGGTACTGGCAACGGGGTTGCCTAGCTTACGTTGCCTATCAAAGAGGATTTTTGCCTCATCGATGAGGTCATCCCGGCTTATTGTACGGTCAAAGAGACCATCCCGGTTGCGTCGCCGCTGTACATAGGCGGAATCACGGGCGAACATTTCGCCGATTGTGCGATATTGGGCTGATAGCTCTTTGGTTTTTTCAAGCGCGGCCAACATTTTACTGTCGTCAGGCGAGGCATTACTTCCGACACGTTTCGCAGAGGATTTGAAGCCTCGATGTTTGGCAATATGAGCCAAAGCCACGGCAAATTCTTCGGGAGTCAGTTGGCGATCAAGGCCCTGCCCCCTCATTTCCCATGGGTCAATGGCAGGTTGGCGGAGAGCATCTGGTCGGTCATTATCGATCAGGCCATGCCGAGCAAAGAGACGGCGTATCTCAGTCATCCGGTTGCGGCGACGGCGGACGACACGGCGGAGAAGGCGGCTGGAGCGTCTGATCTGATTGGTGGGTGTGCGTTCTGTCTTTGTTTCGGGGGCATTAAAGCACCAGCTTCCAAGGGCTTCTATGTGTCCTGTTATGTCTGAGTGCTTGAGTACGGCCCAGCCACATGAGCTGATTCCAACATCAAGACCGAATAGGAGGGATTCGGAGATAGGTGTCATAAAATGTTTTCCTTCATGTCTATTGACATCATTTAAGTATTATTTTTAATATCGAGTCTAGGCAAATCGGTTGGGAAACCACGGTAACATGGTTTTCCATGCGAAGGATTACCTCCCCCTCGTTTACGAGGGGGAGGGATTCCCTTATTAGCTATATTTATCAATATATTATGATTGTGTTGTGTCTCGCTATTGCCTAGCGGGGGCGATATATGATGGCCCCTCGGCGCTCTTGTAAGTAGTGGTCAAGGGGGGTGTCCACGACATAGCGATGTTCGGGAAGGGAAGAGGCGTTGCGGAAGAGCAGGGTTCTACCGTGCCAAATTGCTAGCCCGATATGGAAGACATCTAACCCTGCCAATGGGCTATAAATACCGATAACATCGCCCGTTTTTACAATCTTGCGAACACCACCGGTTTGTAAATCATCAAGCAATGGTCGTGTTGGCAGGTAGGTGATGAGGCGTTTCTTCAGTGGAGTACCCGGCACATAACGGTCTTGGGTCTTTTCATGCCCGTTATCTGGATTGTTGGAAGAAGAGAGTTTCAGGTTCAGTGTTTTCTCAACCCGCTGTGCATACGAAAATTTCGGGCTCAGATCACGACAGAGAACGGGTGAGCCATGTAACCAGTCACTCAGAAAATGTCGTCGTTCTGTAAAGCTGACATGATGATGACTGTATCGTGTGGCGATTAGTGCGTGTATGAATTGCTCCACATTAAAGCTTTGGCTAGCGGCTAGAATGATTTCCACGAAGGTCATGCAATTTACACCCCGCCATGAAAGAATAAGTTCTTCAGCTGTATTCGTTGAGCCAATAAGTGGCTGCGCCAGATAGGGCGTGCCCTTCATGAATTGTGAGATCAGCATGATGCGCTCTTGCCGTGATTTATGAGGAGCTATGCTGACAAGTTGGGTAATCTGCTGACGTGTTGTGTCTGAGAGCGTACTGAGAGCGGGCGCATCAGATGGCGGGGCGGCAGCAGGTGCGTGCTCATGACCATGAGGCAGATGCCGTTGTTTAGTCCGTGCATGATGATGTCCATCTCCTCTTGCGAGAGATGGACCGGAAAAAGCGAGACCTCCCAAACCGAGGCCGGTGAGGAAGGTCCGCCGTTTCATCATATTGTTGTCATTGTACCCGTCAGACAAGATAGCGTGCGCTCTGCTCTGCCATCATGAAATGGATACCAATATCATTGCCGTCTTGCAGTTCCCGATAAAGATGCTGCACTGGGTTGCTGCCTTCATGGAATGTTTCTTTTACATGGCTAACAAGAACACGCAGCCCCCGGATATGGTGACGCCCGCCGCAAATATGTCCCAGGTCCCGCAGAGTTTGTAGCAGGTCTTTAGGGCGAAGCTGGCCACAGAGGGCGTTTTCTGGCTGTGCATCCGGATAGGTTACGCCCATGATGATGGTGTGCAGCTTTTTCTCTCGTAGCAGAGGCGCAATAGCCTTCCAAAGTTTTTGGAGGTTCTGTGGGCCATCTGGTTGATCTGCTTGCGTATCACCCAGATAGAGAATGGCCCGTCCATGGTGCTGAATGAGGAAGGCCGTGGAAGTCGTGCTGGCATGGCTGAGAGGCCAAGCCGTGATTTCCAGCCCGCTGCCTTCAATGTTCTGGCTTTCCCCTGCTTCCATATCTTTATAGCTGTATTTTCCGATGCGGGGTTCTGGCCCTTTATCCCCCATGGCACCCCAAATACGGCCATTGAAAAGATGTTCAGCTAGAAGGGCGTTTGTTTCTGGCAAAGCATAGATGGGTTTGGGCGTATCTTCGGGAGAGGAAAGAACCAGCCCAGCCACGTGGTCCAGATGGGTATGACTGATGAGATAGGCCCGGACCGTCTGTTTCAGCACATGACCGGCCCGGCCAAGGGCGGAATCGGGCATGATGGGAATGTCATTCAGGACACCTCGGGCCTCGGCCCGTTTCAGCCCGTGCCCCAGAGTGCCTGCATCGCAGATGACGGCCTCATTCGTGCCCAGAGGGCGGATCAGGTAGGAGGACAGATTGCCATCTGCAACACCACTCCGCACACCGAGGGCCACGATCTCGAAAACCGGGTTGCTGTCAGCAAAGGTGACAGGCGTTTCCCCAGCTCCAGCCCGGCTGGTTTTCAGTCGGTCACGGAGCGTTTTCAGGTGATGTAGAGGCATGGTTTTTCCCTCCCTGACGGTAAGGTGGTGGTGGAACGCCCGGCCACGAATATGGTTGAGCCGTTAAGGGGTCATCCGGTAATGAATGGGCATCATGTCTGGCAATTGTTCCAGTAATGATGAAACATTCCAAGGATACTCCTGCCTCGCCCGTGGGGGAAGGGGGAGGAAAAGGAGAAGATATGCGGTTTTTTCATCCCGTCATGATGAGGGCAGGCATGCTTGTGGCTCTGGCTGGTGTGATGGCCCTGAGCCATCCGGCAAAGGCAGAAGCCACCATGCCGGCACAGTGTGACAATGCCCGGTTTGTAAAGGATCAGGCAGGATACGCCCAGCAGTTTGCCCATCGGCAGGTGCCCTATGGGCAGCATCTGGACCTGCCAGAGCATGTCTGCGGAACCGTTGTGAAGGTCTTCCGGGCCCGTCGCAGCCGAAGCGGGATGCATGGTTATTTTCTGATGTCCGTTGCGGGCGGCCAGCCCATCCGTGTGGTGTCCAATCTGGATGAGATGAAGGCCCCGTCATGGCCATGGGTGAAGACCGGAGACCAGGTCGAGGTGCAGGGGCGGTATTATTATGATGGGCCTGGCCGTCAGGGGTTGGACTGGACCCATCATGGCACGGGCCGTCACTGGCCGTGGCCGGGCTATGTCAGCGTGAACGGTCAGCGTTACGATTGAAGACCGACCCACCCCGGTGTCAGGCCGGGGTGAGTGTTCCTGCCTGTTTGCGGCCCTTTCTGTCTGATGGTGCCGCAGGCGCAGCGGAGATGGTGAAGGTCAGCTGGCCATCACGTGCCCCGATTTTGACGGTTCCCCCATCTGTCAGCCTGCCAAAGAGAATTTCCTCGGCCAATGGTTTCTTGATGTGGTTCTGGATCAGGCGGCCCAGCGGGCGGGCTCCATTCGTCCGGTCGTAACCCCGTTCAGCCAGCCATGCCCGGGCACCGGCGGTGAGGTGCAGGGAGACGTTTTTGGCCGCCAGCATGGTGGTCAGCTGGGCAAGGAATTTCTCTACGACGTGGGCCACCACAGCGGGTGTCAGCGGGGCGAAGGGGATGATGGCATCCAGCCGGTTACGGAATTCGGGTGAGAAAAGCCGCTTGATGGCTTCCTCGTCATCACCGGAGCGGGCAGTGCGTGCAAAGCCGATGGCTTCTTTGGAAAGATCACTGGCTCCGGCATTGCTGGTCATGATGAGGATGACATTGCGGAAATCCACCGTCTTGCCGGTATTGTCTGTCAGCTTGCCATGATCCATGACCTGAAGCAGGATGTTGAAAAGGTCTGGGTGGGCTTTTTCAATTTCATCCAGAAGCAGGACGGCATGGGGTGTCTGGTCTATGGCGCTGGTCAGGAGGCCTCCCTGTTCAAAGCCTACATAGCCGGGCGGCGTACCGATCAGCCGGGAAATGGAATGGGCCTCCATATATTCTGACATGTCGAAACGGATCAGCCTGATCCCCAGGGATTGGGCGAGCTGCCGTGCTGCCTCCGTCTTGCCAACACCTGTTGGACCGGAGAAGAGATAGCTGCCAATGGTTTTTTCCGTATCCCGCAGCCCGGCCCGGGAGAGCATGACGGCTGAGGAGAGCGCATCCAGTGCTTCATCCTGGCCGAAGACGGCCTTGCGGAGGTCGGCGGGCAGATGGCGGATGGAAGTCCTGTCATCTGCGGAGAGATGACGGGGAGGGATATGGGCAATGCGTGCCACAGTTGCTTCGATGTCTCGAACACCAACCGTGCGCCGTCTGCGGCTGCTGGGCAGGAGGCGGCAGGCGGCGCCGGCCTCATCGATGATGTCGATGGCTTTGTCAGGCAGTTTCCGGTCATGGATGTATCGGACCGACAGCTCCACAGCACTGCGGATGGCCGGGTCTGTGAAACGGATGTCGTGATGCTCCTCATACCGTTCCTTCAGGCCCCGCAGGATGCGGATCGTGTCGGTCTGTGAGGGTTCGGTGACATCAATCTTCTGGAAACGCCGTGTCAGGGCGTGGTCCTTCTCGAAATGCTGCCGGTATTCCTGATAGGTGGTGGAGCCGATGCAATGCAGCTTCCCGGTTGCCAGAGCCGGCTTGAGCAGGTTGGAGGCATCCATGGAGCCATTGGTCGTGGCGCCCGCCCCGATGAGCATGTGGATTTCATCAATGAAGAGCAGGCTGCCCGGCTTCTGCTCCAGTTCGCTCATGATGGTCTTCAGGCGTTCTTCAAAATCGCCACGGTAGCGTGTACCGGCCAGCAGGGCACCGAGGTCCAGGCTGTACAGGCGGGCATCAGCCAGGATGGCGGGCACCTGGCCTTTCACGATTCTCTGGGCCAGCCCTTCGGCAATGGCGGTCTTGCCAACACCGGGATCACCAACCAGCAGGGGGTTGTTCTTTGTCCGGCGGCAGAGGATTTGGACAACCCGCTCCACTTCCTTTTCCCGACCGATGAGCGGGTCGATTCCATCACGGCGGGCCCGCTCGTTGAGGTCCGTGCAGTAGGTCTGGAGGGCCTCTTTCTGGTCGGCCTCGGCAGGTTCGCTGTTTTCCCCACCATCCTTGCGGGAGGCCCTGGTCCTGCGGCCGGTCTGGCCAGTCTGCGGCGGGATGTCTGCCACGTCGTCATGCCGCATGGCATGGATGGCATTCAGCCGTGTCAGGCCCCGCTGCTGGAGGAAGAAAACGGCGTGACTTTCTTTCTCGGCGAACATGGAGACCAGTACATGGGCTCCTGTCATGATGGCCTGGCCTGCACTCTGGATATGGACTGCCGCCCGCTGGATCACCCTCTGGAAGGCGGCTGTCGGCTGGGGGGCATCGTCCAGCTCGGGGCGGATGATGGCCTGCTGCTCATGCAGGAGAAAATGGTCGACATCCTGCCGGAGCAGCTCAAGGTCGATCCGACATGCTGAAAAGATCGCCATGGCATCACGGTCATCACAGAGAGCAAAGAGGAGATGTTCCAGTGTGATGAATTCGTGGTGATTCTGACCCGCAAGGAGGAGCGCACGCTGAAGCGTCTGTTCAAGTGTGGAGGACAACATAGGCGCTCCTTGTGCCATGAAGGAATGTCAGAATGATGAAGCGGCGGTACAGAAATCTGTCAGGATATCAAGTGGCGATGGCCTCAGGCTTTCTCAAGGGTGCACTGGAGAGGGTGCTGGTTCTTCTGGGCAAGGTCCATGACCTGTCCGACCTTCGTTTCTGCAATTTCATAGGTGAAAATCCCGCAGACTCCGCTGCCCCGGTTGTGGACCTCCAGCATGATAGCCTGTGCTTCTGCGGGGGATTTGTCAAAGAACTGTTCCAGCACGAACACCACGAAATCCATGGGGGTGTAGTCATCATTCAGCAGGATGACATTGTACATGGAGGGGTAGGCGATATCCGTCTTGCGGGATGTCAGTGTGTCTTCCCGGGCAGCGTGGACAGGCAGGGCCATGCCGGTATCGTCTATGGCAGAGGCCATGGGAAGCCCATATGTCATGGCATGTGGCCTGTGCTGCATGGGGGACGCTCCTGAACTGGTTGGTAAATATGACTTATTTCTTGTATCAGGAAAATGCACGAAGGGCATGGTGTGATGCTCTGACGGGATGGCGTTGGCCCCATCATGATACAGAGGCATATGGCGTTTTTCTGCCGGTCATGCTGCCTGCTGCCTTTCTGGTTCATAACAGGGTTGTGGTGAAAACGTTTTTTCAACTTTTATGGGCCGGGAGGATATCTGGCATGTCTGGTGGAAAAATCTGGACATTCTCAGGTACTGAAGACTAGAGTTGCACGGTTTTCGTGGATTCCAGACAAACTGGGGATGATTCCTTCTGATGCGCCCGTTTTTCAGTCGTACCCTGTTTTCGTGTGTGGTCGCCCTGGCTGCTTTCTCCGGTACGGCACGGGCGCAGTTTGCCGGACATGTATCGTCCCTGGTCATTGATGCCCGGACAGGAGCCGTCCTGTCCGAGTCGGATGCCGACCTCCAGCGTTATCCCGCTTCTCTGACAAAGATGATGACGCTGTACATGACCTTCCAGGCACTGGAGCGGGGCAGCATCACCCTTCAGGACAGCATGCCGG
The DNA here is from genome assembly GCF_002917995.1 of Parasaccharibacter apium. NCBI lineage: Bacteria > Pseudomonadati > Pseudomonadota > Alphaproteobacteria > Acetobacterales > Acetobacteraceae > Parasaccharibacter > Parasaccharibacter apium. The sequence continues at coordinate 61,738 of NZ_LMYH01000004.1, read as the reverse complement.
TTTCCATCCATGCCTCCATGCAGGCCCCATCGAAACTGGGTATGCGCCCGGGGACGCATCTGGCGGTGGAGCAGGCCATTCTGGCCCTTGTCACCAAGTCTGCCAATGATGCGGCCTGCGTGCTGGGCGAGTACCTGGGGGGTGGGGATGAGACCCGCTTCGCCGCACTGATGACCTATCAGGCCCGGCGGCTCGGCATGGCCCATACGACATTTCGCAATGCCTCCGGCCTGCCCGACCCGGATCAGGTCACCACGGCCCGGGACCTGTCCGTGCTGGCACGGGCCCTGATGCGGGATTTCCCCCAGTATTACCATTATTTCGGCGTGCGTGAATTCCCGTTCCGCCGTCACATGATCCCCAACCACGACCCGCTCCTTGGGGTGTATCAGGGGGCAGATGGTTTCAAGACCGGTTATACCGATCTGGCTGGGCACAATCTTGTCAGCTCTGCCCAGCAGGGGCAGGTGCGGCTGATTGGCGTCGTGCTGGGGGCTTCCAGCAATGAAAGCCGGAACCAGACAATGATTTCCCTGCTGGATGATGGTTTTTCCGCTTCCGGGCAGGCCCCGCTGCCGCTGCTCAAGCAGCCGGGTCATTATTACGCCCTGGCCCGGCATGGTGGCAGCCGGGTGGCGCACCGTTCCCATTTGCGGCGGGGAGTCGTGCTGGTCACTTACCGGTCTCACGGCGCTCCACGGGGGCTGCATCATTCATGGGCCTCACGCCGGGGGCATCATCGCTCCTGAGGCTACAGCCGGAAGCCCCTCCGCCCCCATGGCCGGAGGGGCTTTTTTCTGTCTGGCAGGCTGTTCCGCTTCCGGCAGCTGAGGGGCGGTCACTTGGCCGTGTCTGAGAGGGTCTTGCACTGGGGCAGGGCAGGGCGCATTCTGCGGGCAGTTCCGACATCATGGTCGAGCCGACAGCACATCACAGAACAAGAACAGGGATTACGATACTTCATGTCTTCTCAGGACGGGCGCAGCATCCAGCATTACACGACGGACGATTTCAGGCATCTCAAGGCAGCCGGGCAGCTGGCCGCCGCCACGCTGGACATGATCACCGAGCATGTACGTCCCGGCATCACGACAGGTGAGCTGGACAGGATTGTACATGAATACACGCTGGAGCATGGCGCAACGCCAGCCCCGCTCAACTATCACGGTTTCCCGAAATCCTGCTGCATTTCCCTCAATCATGTTGTCTGCCACGGGATTCCCGGTGACAGACGCCTTCAGGAGGGGGACATCCTCAATATTGACGTCACTTCCATCCTGAATGGCTGGTACGGCGACACGTCCCGCATGTATGTCGTGGGCAAGCCGCCCCGCAAGGCCGAGAAGCTCATCGACCTGACCTATCAGGCTCTCATGCTGGGGATTGAGCAGGTGCGGCCCGGGGCCACGCTGGGCGATATCGGTCATGCCATCCAGAGCTTTGCGGAGAAGCACCGCCTTGGCGTGGTGCGGGATTTCTGCGGGCATGGGATTGGCCGCAACTTCCATGAGGCGCCAAGCGTCCTGCATTATGGTCGGCCCGGCCAGGGTACGATACTGAAAGCGGGCATGGTCTTCACCATCGAGCCGATGCTCAATCTTGGCCGCCCGGACGTGAAAGTGCTGGCCGATGACTGGACGGCCGTGACACGGGACCGCTCCCTGTCCGCCCAGTTCGAGCATCAGCTGGGTGTGACGGAAGACGGGTATGAAATCTTCACCCTGTCGCCCCGTGGTTATACGAAACCGCCTTACGCCCTCTGAAATCTGTTTCGTGGACAAGGAAGCCCGTCATGATGGCATTGCGTAAACTGGCTGCCCGGCTGGCTCTGGGGAGCATGGTGCTGGGCAGCGTGGCCCTGTCCCAGGCCGAGACGCTGAGTGCAGCACATGACCCGCTGGCCTATGGGCCGGACACCACCCGCCCCGGCACGCTGGTGAAGGGGGAGACGGGCATGGTCGTCTCTGCCCAGCATCTGGCCTCCGAGGCAGGGGCACGGATTCTGCGTGAGGGCGGCAATGCCGCCGATGCTGCCGTGGCCGTCGGCTATGCGCTGGCCGTGGTCTATCCAGCGGCGGGCAATCTGGGCGGTGGCGGCTTCATGACCCTGCGCCCCCCGCATGGTCCTGCGGTATTCATCGACTTCCGGGAACATGCGCCCCTGCGTTCCCGGCCTGCCATGTATCTGGATGAAGAAGGCCGGGTGAAACCGGGTCTTTCCACGGTGGGCTGGAAAGCCGTGGCCGTACCGGGGACGGTCGCCGGGCTGGAGGCCGTGCGGAAACGCTGGGGACGGCTGAGCCGGGTGAAGGACATGGCCCCGGCCATCGCCCTGGCCCGGGACGGTTTCGTTCTGGAGGAAGGTGACGTGGAGCTTCTGCACACGTCCACCGACTATTTCCGGCAGGATGAGTATGCCCGTAGCATTTTCCTGCGGCCTGACGGGACGGAGCTGGCCGTGGGGGACAGGCTGGTCCAGCCCGGTCTGGCCCGGTCGCTGGAACTGATCGCCAATGATGGCAGGGACGCCTTTTATCGTGGTCCCATAGCCTCGGAAATCCTCCGGGCCTCCCGTCTGGGTGGCGGGTTCCTGACGGAAGCGGATTTTCGTGCCTATAAGCCGCGCTTCATGGAGCCGGTCACCTGCCAGTATCGTGGCTATCAGATCGAGACGGCACCTCCGCCAAGCGGTGGTGGCGTGGCCCTGTGCGAGGTGCTGAACATTCTGTCCGGGTATGACATGGGTCGCCTTGGCCTGCACAGTGCGCCTGCCGTCCAGCTGGAGCTGGAGGCCATGCGTCATGCCTATTCCGACAGGCGGGACCTTGGTGATCCGGCCTTTGTCGTCAATCCGGTTTCCTATTTCCTCAACCCCACTTACGCCGGGCAGATACGGGCCGCCCTGCCCAGGGACAGGGCCGTGCCATCCGATACGCTTCAGGTCGGGCGTCCGGCCCCCGGCAGGAGCGTGCCGACTTCCGGCCCGGCCGTGGAGAAGCACGAGACGACCCATTTTTCCACGATCGATTCCCATGGCATGGCGGTGTCCACCACCTATACGCTCAATGGCTGGTTTGGAGCGGGCGTCATGGGGGGGCGCACCGGCATCTGGATGAATGACGAGATGGACGATTTCTCCATCAAGCCGGGAGAGCCGAACATGTTCGGCATTGTCGGTTCTGTGGCCAATGCCATTGCGCCGGGCAAGACGCCCCTGTCATCCATGTCCCCGACGATCGTGAGCCGGAACGGGCATGTCGTGATGGTCACAGGTAGCCCCGGTGGCTCCCGCATTCCTACCATCGTGCTGTCCAGCCTGCTGGGCGTGGTGGATTATGGGCTGGACCTGGCACAGGCGGTCGATCTGCCCCGCCTGCATGAGCAGTGGAAGCCCGATGATGTGGAGATGGAGACGGGTGCCTTGAGTCCGGACGTGCAGAAGACGCTGGAACAGGAAGGGTACCATTTCATCCCCCATCGTCCGTGGGGCATCACGGAGGCGATTCTGGTCGGGGGGCCCCGGCTGGATGGTCAGGACCCGGCCCGGAAGAGGATCGGCCCGTTCTATGGCGTGGCGGACCCCCGGCATCCCGGTGGTGCGGCTGTCGCCCCCTGAAAGGGCATGGGGTGTGGTGGAAAGTAAGGGCTTGCCTGCCCCCCCTGTTCCTGTGCTAGAAGCCCGCTTGGGAGATCGGTCCCGGGCGGCTGACCTGCGAACCCGGTCAGGCCCGGAAGGGAGCAGCCGTAGTGGGCTCGTGTCGGGTCGGGTGTCCGGTCTCCTCCGATTGCCGTGCAGGCCCGTGTGCCTCCGGGGCGTCCTTTCCAGACGATGAAAGCTGTGGGAGGCACGTTGCAGCCGTGAGCGAAGAAGACATTCCCCTCCCACCCGAAGGCGGAGCCGGTTTTTTCTCCGATGCTGCCCCAGCGGATGCCGTTCCTTCGGAACAGAAGGCACCCTACCGTGTTCTGGCCCGCAAATACCGTCCCCAGACATTCGATGACCTGATCGGTCAGGAGAGCCTCGTCCGCATCCTGCGCCGGGCCTTTGCCGTGGGCCGTGTAGCCCATGCCTTCATGCTGACAGGGGTGCGGGGCGTGGGCAAAACCACCACGGCCCGGATCATCGCCCGTGCCCTGAACTGCACTGGCGTGGATGGCACGGGTGGCCCGACGGCTGATCCCTGCGGTGTCTGCCCCAACTGCAAGGCCATTCTGGCAGACCGCCACCCGGATGTGCTGGAGATGGATGCTGCCTCCCGCACGGGCGTGGATGATGTGCGGGAGATCATCGAAGCCGCCCGGTTCCGCCCCATGCAGGCCCGCATGAAGGTCTTCGTGATTGATGAAGTGCACATGCTGTCCCGCAATGCCTTCAATGCGCTGCTGAAGACGCTGGAGGAACCTCCGGCACAGGTCACCTTCATCTTTGCCACGACCGAACTGCGGAAGGTGCCTGTCACGGTGCTCTCCCGCTGCCAGCGTTTCGACCTCCAGCGTGTGCCGCAGGCCATGCTGGCCGAGCATTTTGCCCGCATCGCCCGCAAGGAGGGGGCGGAGCTGGAAGAGGGGGCTTTGGCCCTCATTGCCAGAGCCGCTGACGGTTCCGTGCGTGACGGCCTGTCCCTGCTGGATCAGGCCATCGCACAGGGAGCGTCCGATACGGCCAGCGTGGCGGACATGCTGGGGCTGGCGGACCGTGGCATGGTGTTCGACCTGCTGGAGGCTGCCCTGCACGGGCAGGTGGCGCCCGTGCTGGAGATTGCCGGGCGGGCTTATGCCCGTGGGGCTGATCTGGGCGTCCTGCTGACGGACCTGATGGACGTGCTGCACCTTCTCTCCCGCATCAAGGCCCTGCCGGAACTGCGTGACGGCCCAGAACTGCCGGAAATGGAGAAGGTCCGTGGCGGGGCGATCGTGGATCATGTGGGGGTCACGGTTCTGGGGCGGGCCTGGCAGCTGCTCCTGAAGGGGCTGGCCGAGGTGGAAGCCGCTCCGGACCGGCAGCAGGCAGCCGAGATGGTGCTGATCCGTCTCTGTCATGCCAGTCTCCTGCCCACGCCGGACAGGCTGATCCGGCAGATGCAGGAGGCATCGTCTTCCGGTGCCATCCAGACCGAGGGACGGTCCGGTCCGCAGGGAAATGCCGCTTCATCTGCCGCTCATGGCGGGGGGACGGCTCCAGCAGGGGGCGTGTCCTCATCCGTGTCCCGGTCTTCCGTTCCCCGGGGGCAGGAGGGAAGTGGGCCTTCAGCTTTCGTGCAGGGGGCTGGGACGATGGCCGGGGGGAGTGATGTGGTCCGTCAGGGCAGTACCGTCCTGAAGCCGCAGCTGGACGGGCCTGCTCCGGAACCGGTCCCTGCGAGGCAGCCCCTGCGTCTGGCCACGGAGAATGGCACAGCCGTGTCGGCCCGTGATGAAGGGCCGGGGCCGGATGATGGCAGTGCGGGCGAGGCCATTCCGCCCATGCCCCGAAGCTGGCGGGAGCTGGTTGCGCTTGTGGGGCAGCAGAAGGAAGCCCGTCTCCACGGAACGCTGCGGCATCTGGGGCATGTCGTGGAGTTCGAGCCGCCCCGTCTCGTGCTCCGTCTGGCTGAAAATGACCGGGATCAGAAGCGGCAGGCCTTCCGTGCCCTGACAGCCCTGCTGGACAGGCTCTATCCCGGCCGCTGGCAGGTGGTTGCCTCCGAAGAACAGGGTGAGGCGACGCTGGACGAGCAGGGGGCAGAAATCATCGCCCTGCATCAGGACAAGGCCAGGCAGCATCCGTTGGTCCGGGCCATCATGCAGCGGTTTCCGCATGCCCAGATTGGTGAGGTGCGGGATCATACTCTGGATGATTACGGCCTGCCGCCGGAGACGGTGGTGCCTTTGGGGGAAGACGTGCCGCCTGATTTTGAATTTGCCCCGCCGGATGCCGATTACCCTGATGAGGATGAGTTTTACTGAGCCGTCAGAGGTCACCATGGCCCCGGCCCAGTTCTGTAACCAAGGAGTGACGTGATGAAAAATCTTGCTGGCATGATGAAGCAGGCCACACAGATGCAGGCCCGCATGAAAGAGGTTCAGGCCAGGCTGGAGAGTGCGGAGGTTGATGGTGAGGCCGGCAACGGGCTGGTACGGCTGACCCTGACGGGCAAGGGGGCGCTCAAGTCCATCACGATCGACCCCAAACTGGCTGATCCGGAAGACATGGAGACCATGCAGGACCTGATCGTCGCTGCCTTTGCCGATGCCCGCAGCAAAACGGAAGCCATGAGCCGGGAGGAGATGAAGAAGGTCACCGGTGGTCTCCAGCTGCCGCCGGGCATGGACCTGCCTTTCTGAAAGCCGGAGCGAGGATGAGGGTCTGACGTGCGCATAAGCCCCGAAATCGAAACCCTGATGTCCCGTCTGGCCCGTCTGCCCGGCCTTGGCCCCCGTTCGGCCCGTCGGGCGGCTCTGGCGCTTCTCCAGGCACCAGAGGCACGTCTCCAGCCCCTGATTGCTGCCATGCAGGCGGCGGCACAGTCGATCCATACCTGCCCGCAATGCGGCAACCTGGACAGCTGTACACCCTGTTCGCTCTGTGCAGACCCCCAGCGTGATCCATCAGTCATCTGTGTGGTGGAGAGTGTTGGTGACCTCTGGGCGCTGGAGCGGTCCGGAATGCATCGGGGGCGGTATCAGGTACTGGGTGGTGTGCTGTCGGCCCTTTCAGGCTGTGGGCCGGAAGACCTCAATCTGACGGGCCTCATGGAGCGTGTGCAGTCAGGCGAGGTGGAAGAGGTCATTCTTGCCCTTGGAGCCACGGTGGATGGTGCGACCACGGCCCATTGGTTGCAGGAAAAACTGGCCCCTCACAAGGTGGCGGTGAGCCGTCTGGGTCACGGCATGCCGATGGGCGGGGCGCTGGATGTGCTGGATGAAGGCACGTTGGCGGCCGCCATGTCATCCCGGAAGGTTCTGTGAGCATGTTTGGTCTGTCGCCCCATATGCCCCGTGTTGCGCTGGTAACGGGGGGAGCCCGTCGCCTCGGCCGGGCGATGGTGGAGATGCTGGCCCGGGAAGGCTTTGCCGTGGCCATCCATTGCCGCCACAGCCGTGATGAGGCCGAGGCCCTGCTGCGGCAGATTGATGGTCATGGCTGTGTCGTGCAGGCTGATCTGGCGGAGGAGGCCACTCTGCTGCCCCTGTTGGCGGAGGTTGAGGCCAGGCTGGGGCCGGTTGGCGTTCTCATCAACAATGCGTCCGTTTTTGAACGGGATGAACTGGGCGGCGTGACCCGTGCAAGCTGGGATGCACATATGGAGCCGAACCTGCGTGCTCCGTTTGTTCTGTCCCAGGCTATGGCTGATTCCTTGCCGGACGGAGCGGAGGGGCTGATCCTCAACATGCTGGACCAGCGTGTCTGGAATCTGACGCCTCATTTTGTCAGCTATACCGTATCCCGCTCTGCCTTATGGAGCCTGACCCGCAGCATGGCTCTGGGGCTGGCACCCCGCATTCGGGTGAATGCCATCGGGCCGGGGCCTGTCCTGCCTGCCGCAGGCCAGTCTCTGGACCATTTCGAGAGCATGTGCCGCAGCACACCCCTTCAGCGGGGTGCGGGTCCGGATGAAATTGCTGCCATTGCCCGCATGTTCCTGATGCTGCCATCTGTCACGGGACAGATGCTGGCACCTGATGGCGGGCAACATCTGAACTGGTCGCCTGCGGCGTCCTGATCTCAAGGGCCGCCTTTTTGTAGCGTTCAACAAGATAGGAAAAACCACGCTGATCCACCCTGCGGTGGAGGATGGCCCGGTTTTCCAGCACGACGCCTGCGGGCAGCCCTGTGAAGCGGCTTCCAAGACGCTGCCGGGAAAAGGTGGTCTCACCAACGGCTTTGCCGAAAGGCACATGGCTTCCGGCCAGTTTCCGGCGGGCGTCTGGCGTCAGACGGTCGGGCAGGTATAGATTCCATGCCTCTGACCATACTGCCCGCCCGCAGAGAAGCTGGACGTGCCGGACGACCAGTCGTGTTGTTGGGGAGGCCTGCAGGGCCTGTCTGGCGTCCCGCTGGAGGGCAGGGGGCGCCGCTCTGTCCAGAAGATGGGCTGTAATGGGGCGGGGGCAGTGCTGTTGCAGGGTGGCTGTGGCACTGGCCCGTTGGCCCAGCTCGTGTGCGAGGGCCTCTGCTGTCGCTGGGCGGGGAGCTGCGGCATGGGCCTGCACGATGCCGGCCATGCAGGTGCCAATCCCCAGACAGAAAAGCCGCACCCGGGTGGGGGTGCGGCTCCTGCATGGGAAGAACAGGGAGAGCCCTTTATGAATCGTCCCGGTCATCCTTGTCGGTCGAGACCTCGATATCCTGGCTGATGTCATCATCGTCATCCAGATCATCATCACCGGAGATGACATCGTCATCATCGCCAGTGTCGATGTCCATATCATCCTCGTGCTCTTCCTGGGCGAGATTCTTGTCCTTCTCGTCGGCCAGCTCGTCCTCTTTCTTCAGGCGGGAGAGGTTTCCGGGCTGGGTTGTCCCACATTTCGGGCAGACAGCCGGTACGCGGTTGAGATCATAGAAGCGTGCATTGCAGTCAACGCATGTCCGTTTCAGACCGAGTTCTGGTTTTGCCATAATGCTGGAGCCCATGTTGCCACAAAAGAGAAGTGACTGGGCCATGCCACCGAAATGTCCCGCTGTCAAATATTTCTCCATGTGGTGGCAGAAGAGGCGGAGCTCTGCCTCGGGGTCCGTTCCTGCTGGCAGAATTGCCGCATGGGGGGACAGACTTTTCCAGATGGATGGAGTAGTCTGGTCCTATTGGATGATCCCACCCTTGATGATGTGAAGCAGGATTATGACAGCACAGCGTCCCTTGAAAGTCTCCTCTGCCCCGGCTGGGCTGGCCGGGCGGGTCCGTGTTCCCGGAGACAAGTCCATCAGCCATCGTGCGCTCATGTTCGCCGCCCTTGCCGAAGGGCGGACCCATATTTCCGGCCTGCTGGAAGGTGAGGACGTGCTGCGTACGGCAGAGGCCATGCGTGCCCTCGGGGCAAAGGTCGTCCGGGAAGAGGGCCGCTGGATTGTCGATGGCTGTGGTGTGGATGGGCTGAAAGAGCCTGCCGATGTGCTGGACATGGGCAACTCCGGTACGGCAGCCCGGCTGCTCAGTGGTGTTCTGGCGACGCATCCCTTCATGAGCATCATGACGGGTGATGCCTCCCTCCGCAGCCGCCCGATGGGGCGTGTCAGCGTTCCGCTGGGTGAGATGGGGGCACGATTCGTGACCCGTGCGGGCCAGAAGCTGCCCATGGCCGTGGAAGGAACGGGCAAGGGGAAACCGCTGCATTACCGTCTGCCGGTGGCCTCGGCACAGGTGAAATCCGCCATCCTTCTGGCAGGGCTGAACTGCGAGGGGGAAACGGTGGTGGAAGAGCCGGCCCCGACCCGGGATCATACCGAGAACATGCTGCGTCATTTCGGCACGGAGGTGAAGGTTGAGGAGCTGCCCGGAGCCGGACGGCGCATCACGCTGAAAGGCCCGGCCCGCCTCGTGGCGCAGGACGTGCTGGTGCCGGGGGACCCGTCATCAGCGGCTTTCCCCGTCGTGGCGGCCCTGCTGGTGCCGGGTTCGGAGATTGTCGTGGAGGCAGTGGGCCAGAATCCACTGCGGACCGGCCTGTTTAAAACCCTGAAGGAAATGGGGGCGTCCCTGGAGGTCCGTGATGAGCGGATTGAAGGAGGGGAGGTCATCGGAGACCTGCATGTTCGTGCGGGGCGGCTGAAGGCGGTGGATGTTCCAGCTGTGCGGGTACCCTCCATGATTGATGAATATCCGGTTCTGGCCGTGGCCTGTGCGTTTGCGGAGGGTACATCCCGCCTGCGGGGCCTTGCCGAGCTGCGGGTGAAGGAGAGTGACCGCCTGGCCGCCACCGTGGCGCTGCTGGAGGCCAATGGGGCGAAGGTGCATGTCGAAGGAGATGATCTGATCATCGAGGGGCAGAAAACCCTGCCCGGTGGTGGGAAGGTCCAGACCCACATGGATCACCGTCTGGCCATGAGCGCCACCGTGCTGGGGCTGGCGGCTGAGAAGCCGGTCCATATTGATGATACGGCCTTCATCGAGACCAGCTTTCCCGGTTTCGTATCCCTGATGAATGGTCTTGGTGCGGGGCTGGAGGCATGAGCCGGCGGGGCATGAAATATCCGGTCATCGCCATTGATGGCCCCGCCGCCGCAGGCAAGGGCACGCTCGCCCGCCAGCTGGCGGACACGCTGGAGCTGCCTTATCTGGATACGGGGCTGCTGTATCGGGCCGTGGCCCGCCGGGTGCTGGACCAGGGGGGCGATCCGGCTCATGACGGGCCGGAGCAGGCCCGTCAGCTCGTGCCGGAGGACATGCGCCGGACCGACCTGCGGGAGCCGGAGGTGGACCGGGCGGCCTCCGCCGTGGCCCGGCACCCGGAGGTCCGGGAAGCTCTGCTGGAGCGGCAGCGTCATTTCGGGCGGGCCCGGGGTGCCGTGGTGGATGGCCGTGATATCGGGACGGTCGTGTTTCCTGATGCCACTGCCAAATTCTTCATTACGGCCTCGGCAGAGGTCCGGGCCCAGCGGCGTTATGTGCAGCGGCATGGTCAGCCATGCACGTCTCCGGCCCAGCTGGCTGAGGAAGTCGCGGCCATCAATGCACGGGATCAGCAGGACGCCTCCCGCGAGACGGCACCGTTGCGCCCGGCCGAGGATGCTGTGCAGATTGTAACGGATGATCTGGATGCAGCCGACGTGCTGGACCGTGTCTGCCAGATTCTGCAGGAAAAGGGCATCATCCGGCGCTGATTCATATCTTCGCTGTTGACAGTCCCCCCCTTATGCGTGTTGGTGAGGGGGTATGACGCCGCACAGCCCGTGGTGTCATGAATCCCCTTGGGGGATCTGCGATTTGTGATGACTTCCGCTCCGGGCTGTGGGGTCGGGGGGAGACGTCGTTTTTTGGGCCCATCACTGTGTTTTTGGGCAGAGGGAGACGGCGCATGGCTGGGTGCCGGGCACTGGCTGCGGCACTCTGGAATGCTGGAAATACATGGCTTCTGCCACTCAGAATACACCGGAACACGGTAAAGAAGATTTTGCTGCCCTGCTGGATGAAACACTGGGCAGTGACAGTGCGTTTGACGGGACCGTTGTCCGCGGCCGTGTCATCCGTCTGACAGACGATCACGCCATCGTCGATGTCGGCCTGAAGAGCGAGGGGCGTGTTGCCCTGCGCGAGTTCGGCCCTGTTGGCACAACCCCGGATGTGAAGCCGGGTGATGTGTTCGAGCTGTTCATCGAGCGCTACGAGGACCGTGACGGTTCCATCGTTCTGTCCCGTGAGAAAGCCCGCCGCGAAGAGGCATGGACCGCTCTGGAGAGCGCTTTTGCCCACAACCAGCGTGTCAACGGCACGATCTATGGCCGTGTGAAGGGTGGCTTCACGGTTGATCTGGGCGGCGCCATGGCCTTCCTGCCGGGCAGCCAGGTGGACATCCGCCCCGTGCGTGACGTCGGGCCGCTCATGGGCCAGCCGCAGCCGTTCCAGATCCTGAAGATGGACCGGGCCCGTGGCAACATCGTCGTGTCACGTCGCGCCGTTCTGGAAGAGACCCGTGCCGAGCAGCGTTCCGAGCTGATCCAGGGCCTGAAGGAAGGCATGATCCTCGACGGCGTCGTCAAGAACATCACCGATTACGGTGCGTTCGTTGACCTCGGCGGCGTTGATGGCCTGCTGCATGTTACCGACATCGCCTGGAAGCGCATCAACCATCCGTCTGAAGCTCTTCAGATCGGCCAGCCTGTCCGCGTGCAGGTGATCCGCTTCAACTCCGACACGCAGCGCATCTCCCTGGGCATGAAGCAGCTTGAGGCTGATCCGTGGGAGAACGTGGCCGTCAAGTATCCGGTCAATGCCCGCTTCACGGGCCGCGTGACCAACATCACGGACTACGGTGCCTTCGTTGAGCTGGAGCCGGGTGTTGAAGGTCTGGTGCACGTCTCCGAAATGTCCTGGACGAAGAAGAACGTCCATCCGGGCAAGATCGTGGCCACCTCCCAGGAGGTCGAGGTCATGGTTCTGGATGTGGACAGCGCCAAGCGCCGCATCTCCCTGGGCCTGAAGCAGGTTCAGCGGAATCCGTGGGAGCAGTTCGCTGAAGAGCACAAGGTTGGCTCTGTCATCGAAGGCGAGATCCGCAACATCACCGAGTTCGGTCTGTTCATCGGCCTGTCCGCCGACATCGACGGCATGGTCCACATGTCCGACCTGTCCTGGGACGAGTCCGGCGAAGAGGTCATGAAGCGCTACGAGAAGGGCCAGGTCGTTCAGGCCAAGGTTCTCGACGTGGATGCCGAGAAGGAGCGTATCTCCTTGGGTATCAAGCAGCTTCAGGAAGACCCGGCTGCTGATGTGCTGGACCGCATCAACAAGGGTGATGTTGTCACCTGCGTTGTGACGGCTGTTCAGAGCAACGGGATCGAGGTCAAGGTCGATGATGTCCTGACAGGCTTCATCCGTCGTGGCGAGCTGGCCCGTGACAAGAGCGAGCAGCGTCCGGAACGCTTCGCTGTTGGCGAGAAGGTCGATGCCAAGGTGGTCGGTCTGGACCGTTCTTCCCGCAAGCTGTCTCTGACCATCCGTGGTCGTGAGGTTGAGGAAGACAAGCAGGCCATCAGTGAGTATGGCTCTTCTGACTCCGGTGCATCTCTCGGTGATATCCTTGGTGCGGCCATCCGTCGTCGTAGCTCCGAGGACTGAAAAGCTCATTTTCGGACCATGGCGGAATGGTAACATTTCTTCATGGATTCAAAGCGGTAAAAGGGCGGCCATTTGGCCGCCCTTTTATTGTTTTGTAATTATGTTGGTGGTAAATCTTTACTGGAGCTGCGCTTCAGACTGGCTCGTCCTCTGTAATTAAGCCGTTCTTACGGTCTGTCTGGTGCGGCCAGACTTGAAGATAGGTTTTTCTTGGAACTCAGGGTTGGCAATGGCGATTATCTACAACACGAATCATACCCATAACCCGAATGCCTATCTGACACTGGCAATACAGCGTGCGGCAGAAGAGCTGTTCGGGAAAGAAAACATTGTCGTTGCCGACAATATGAGTCTGGCCAGTGCGGCGGCCTCCGGCCAGCATGACACCCTGCTCTGTATTGATGGCCAGCGCATCAATCAGGCCCTGATCCGCCGTGTGCGCCCCGCCTTCAAGACCGTGATTCTCTGGACATTTGAAGACCCCTTCATGCAGGAGATAAACGGTCAGCTGGCTCCGCTGTTTGACCATGTTTTCACCAATGATCCGGCCTCTGTGTCAGTCTATCAGGGCAAGGGGCATTATCTGCCGCTGGCTGCGAGTCCCAGCCTGCATGAGCGGTCCGTGCGGGCTGCGGCTGATTGTGAGTATGATCTGTTTTTTGCCGGGACGATGTGGCCCAACCGGGTGCGGACTCTCCGGCGTGTTCTGGCCAGCTTTCCTGATGTAAGGCTGAAGCTTGTCTGCCCGGGCAATGAATATCTTCCCCCGCTGCCGGACGATATTGCTGCACTGGCCCTCCAGCGGCCTGTCAGCCATGAGGCCTTTATTGATTTCGCCAATGCCAGTGCTGTGACGCTGACCATGTTCCGGGACTATGCCAGCCATGGTGATGTCAGCCAGGCGACGGCGCCTGGTCCACGCTATTTTGAGCTTGGCCTCGCAGGGACAGCGCAGGTGGTTGAAGTGGCCCGTGGCATGGATGTCGAGCACTTCAGGAGTGTGGATGGCGTTCATCTGGCCCATGATGATGATGAGGTGGTGGAGAGCATCGCCCGACTGCTGCGGGATCATGAGCTGCGGCAGGACTCCGCCCTGGCGGCGCAGAAGTCGGTCATCGGGCAGCATCTCTATGCGCATCGTCTCCAGTTCATCCGTGAAGTCACGCAGGCGGAGTTCACATGCCATGCTCCGGCCAGTGTGGTGCCGACACCACGCCGCAACCGCCTGCGGGTGCTGATGTGCACCCACTCCACCATTCATGAGCAGGTCTGGGGTGGGGTTGAGGTTTACCAGCGGGAGCTTTGCTCCTTTCTGGGCCGGGAGGTGGAGTTTTTCTTCTGGCTGCGGCGGGGGACGAACTGCCGCCTCCTGTCTGCCAACGGGCATGAGCTGGAGCGTTTCGATATTGCGGAATGCAGCTGGGATGATGTCGTCTGCGATGCGCAGGAAGAGATGCTCTTCTCCAGTGTGCTGAGCCAGTACAATATCGATGTGGTTCACTTCCAGCATCTGGGGCATCACGCTCTTTCCCTGCCGCTCATTGCCAAGGCAAGCGGGGCAGGCGTCCTGTTCTCGGCGCATGATTTCTGGCTGGTGTCATCCCGCTACAACCTGCTGAATCAGGAGATGCGGCATGTGGAGGACCAGTTTGGTTCCGTTCTGGCCATGGATATCATGCTGAAGCAGGCGGAAGGGATCGAGTATGGCGGGGAACAGACCCGCCGTGCCTTCATCGACCGGATGCTGCACCACGTTGATGCCATCATGTTCGGTACGGCCCATTCTCGGGACTTCATGCACAGGATCTACCCTGTGCTGGACAGGAAGATCAGTCTGGTCAACGGGATCCCGAGCCCCGACGTGACGGTGCCGGTTGTGCCCAACGCTTACAGGCCGCTGGAAGAACGCCCGCTGGGCGTGGCTGTTGTTGGCAATTTCGCCCGGACCAAGGGAGCGGATACCATCCTTTCCCTGATAGAGGCGGCCCATCCTGATCATTTCCATTTCCACATTCTGGGCTATGTCCATCCGGATTATCAGCCGGTGCTGGAGGGGATGAAACGCCCGAACGTAACGGTGCATGGGCGGTACGAGGTCGGCAATACGGATGTCATGAAACAGGCCGATGTGGCGCTGTTTCTCTCCATATGGCCCGAGACCTACTGCATCTCCCTCTCCGAGGCATGGCAGTACGGACTGGTGCCCATCGTGACGGAAATCGGGGCGCTGGATGACCGTGTGACGGATGGTGTCAATGGCTTCAAGGTACCGGTCAGCCGGGCAGACGTTGTGCTGGAACGTCTGGAGCTTCTGCGGTCTTCGGAGGATATCCGCCGGAAGATGATGGAGGCCATCACGCCTGATCTCTGGACGCATGAAGGAGATTATACGGCCGGGTTGCTCAGCCTTTACAGGGAGCTCGCACCAAAGCGTCTTCTCGGTGTGTCAGACCTGATGCTGGATGCCGGGCAGCTTGGCCTTCTGCCCATCTCTTCCTGGAAGAACCAGGCGCCGCCCCGTCATATTTTTGATCCCCCGCTGGTGCGGGATCTGGCCATCAATCTGCCATCGCACATCAATGACTGGTTCGCCATCCAGGGGGCCAACTGTTATCTGGATGACATCTGCCACCATGTGCTTGTTGAAGGGGCAGAGAAGACCTTCAAATCGGCTGATGAATTCCATCTCCGTGGCTGGCTGTTCATTCCTGGTGTCACGACGGCGGGACAGCTGCATGTCGTGCTGATCAGTGAAGATGAGCGGAGCCCGCTGATCTTCCTGAAGAGCGAGCGGGAAAGCCGGGGGGACATTTCGGAACTGTTCGGTGCCGATGTGCCGCGCCGGTCCGGTTTTTCCGTCAAGGCGGCGCTCCGGGGCAAATGGTGCGAGGGCTGGTACAGGATCGGCCTTGTCAACTCCATCAATGGCCGTGGGGCGTTCCAGCTGCTGGCCTATGGCCTGGAGGTCGAGGGCAGCAAGGTCAAGAGCATCAGGGCCTTCCGTCCGGACAATGATGTGATTCTGAACGATTTTTATAGGGTCGTGAATGATGACAATGTCCTGCGGGGTGTTCCGCTGACCCGTTTCCCGCGAGGGCGCCTCTTTGCGCAGGAGCAGGGGACGCAGTTCTATTTCATGGACCGTCTGGAGCTTCTGGCAGCCAATGAGGATACGACGCTGGTCGTGCCGCCTGAGGAGTGGGGGGGGGTCGTCCTGCGGGGCTGGAGCTTCATGGCGGGGCAGGGCCGGTCTGGTACGGTGTACGCTGCCATGGTCAGTGAGGAGACGGATGAGATCGTCCTTTTCGCCATGTCCCGTTTTGCCCGGGATGATGTCCGGACAGCCCATCACGATGCGCCACTCTGCTCTGGCTTTGAAGGGCTCCTGAGACCATGGAAGGGACGTGTCAGCCCAATGGGCGGCGTCTGGCATCTGGCTCTGGTGAATATCATCGGAGAGATTTTCGGGACGGTCGTGACGGATATCTGCATGCAGATGGAAGGGGGCCGTTGCCAGGCGCTTTACCGTGAAATGCCGACCGATGAGCAGCAGGAGCGTATCCGGCAGCTGGTGCTGGACCTTTCTGACCGACAGTCCCGGCAATGAGTTCTGGCGTGGCGGACAGGGCAGGTGGGCCATTGGGGGGACTGTCACCCCAGTGGCTTGAGTTCCAGCCGCAGTGGTATCTGCTGCGGTACCCTGATGCGCAGGAGCTGATGCTCCAGCATGGCTATGAAGATGCGCAGCGTTTCTACGAGGAGATTGGCTGCCACAGGGGGCATTCGCCCAACCGGTATTTTGATGAGATATGGTATCGGCAGGCCTATCCTGAAGTGCGACGTGGCCTGTTGGAAAAACGCTGGAAGTCCGGCTTCGAGCATTACCGGTCAGAGGGGTATCATCGCTTCTCGCCACACTGGCTGTTTGATGAGGTGGCCTATCGCCGTCGATATCTGGAGCTGACAGACCGTCATCTGGCGGAGCGTGGTTTCTGCAACGGGTATGACCATTACCTCTCCCATGGTGAGGCGCATGGGTTCAGGGCGGGGCCCTTTGTGGATGTGACGCTGCTTCAGGAAATGGCAGGCCGTCATGAGGAGTGGTTCGGCCCGGAGGGGCTGCTGGCCTCATGGCTGGTTCTGCCGGCCTATATCGCAGATGCTGCGCTACTTTCCTGGTATTTTGATGCCCCCTGGTATCTGGAAACCTACCCGCAGGTGCGTGAAGCCATCGAGGCCGGGGATTATGGTAATGCGCTGCATCATTATCTGACAAATCCAACGCCGGAGGCCTTCAATCCGTCGCCCTGGTTCGATGAGGCCTATTACCGCAGGACATCCCCGGATATTCTTCCTTCTGTCGGTGCCGGGGGATTGCGGAATGGGTATGAACATTTCGTTCTGTTCGGGGCGCATGAGGGACGTTCACCAGCAGAGGGAATTGATCTGGCGCTTTATAAACGCCATCCTCTCGTCTGGTCTGATTGTGAGGGTGGTGTCTATGACAGTCCCTTCGCCCGTCTGGTAGCGGAAAAGGCTGGCCATGCCGTACCAGTGGGATGTGAAGACCCTCTTCCTGATGAGGACCAGACCCGCCAGCTGTTCCGGGATGATGCGGCCCTGCATCTGCCTGCCCTCGCCCGTCAGAAGCTGGATTTCCGGGTGCGGGGCATGGCGGAAGTCAGTGTCATCATGGTCGTGCATGACCAGATCGACCTCACCCTTCAGGCTCTGGCGTCCCTGCGGGCTGGATATGATGGAGCCATCGAGCTCATCATCGTGGATTCCGGCTCCTGTGATGAGACATCCGGTCTGGAACAGCTTGTCGAGGGGGCGATCATCCTTCGGCACAGGACCAATATCGGCTATCTGCTGGGCTGCAATGAGGCGCTGGAGCATGTCACGGCACCGGCTGTGCTGTATCTCAACAATGACATACGGCTTTATCCCGATGCGCTACACCATGCGCTGAAGCGCCTGTATCGTCAGGAAACAACCGGGGCCGTGGCAGCCCGTCTGGTGCGGACCAATCTCTTCCTTCAGGAAGCCGGGTCCATCATCTGGAGGGACGGAGCGACTTATGGATACCGGCGGCAGGATGACCCCAACATTCCCGAGGCCAGCTTCAGCCGGGAGGTCGATTATGGCTCGGCAGCTTTTCTGCTGGTCAGGACAGGGCTGCTCCGGCGTCTTGGTGGGTACGATACCCGGTACTGGCCTGCCTATTTCGAGGATACGGATCTGTGTGTCCGGCTCCAGAAGATCGGGGCCCGGATTGTCTATGAACCGCTGGCGATGGTCGAGCATCTGGAGTTCGGCAGTTCCGGGCAGAGTGGCTCCCATCAGCTCATCCAGCGGCACTGGAAGGTTTTTGCCCAGCAGCATCAGGAGTTCCTGCGTCAGCAGCAGCCCCAGCATATCCGCAATGCCTTGCTGGGGCGCGAGCGGCGCAGGCCGGAGCGGCAGCGTGTCCTGCTGATCGAGGATCGGATCCCCTTGCGGGGTCTGGGTTCAGGCTATGTGCGTTCCAATGATATTGTCCGTGCGCTTGTGGCGCTGGATTATCATGTGACGGTCTTTCCCGTCATGCGGGAGCAGATACCGCCCTTCCTGCTTTACCGGGACTTCCCGGAAGAGGTGGAGCTGGTCTTCAATCAGGACATGTCCACTCTGCTGGAGTTTCTGGAGGAACGGGCCGGGTATTATGACCTGCTCTGGGTCGGGCGGACCCACAACATGGCCCGCCTTCTGCCTCTGCTGAATGAGGCAAGCCGCTTCCTGCCGCATTGTGGCTCCGTCCTGGATACGGAAGTGGTGGCGGCCCCGAGAACTCTCCTTCAGCAGCAGGTGACGGGCCTGATGGCTGATGGCAGCCCGGCTCCGGAGCTTGCGCCGGAAGCCTGGGAGGAAGAGCAGGACCGGCTGCTGGCGGAGGAGCTGCGCTGTGCCCATTACTGCCAGCAGATCGTGGCTGTGACAGAGCATGATGCCGGGCTGATCCGCCGGGCGGGCTATCCCAATGTGATGGTTCTGGGGCATGGCATGGCAGTCGAGCCGACATCCCGGCCTTATGGGGAGCGGCGGGACATCCTCTTCCTTGGGGCCTTCCATAGCGAGGCCTCGCCCAATTACGACAGCATGACGTGGTTTGTCGAAGAGGTCCTGCCTTTGCTGAAGGCGCTGCCGGAAGATGTATGCCTGCACATTGCCGGGTATGTTCATCCTGCCGTGGACATGACCCCGCTGGGACAGCATGACCGCGTCGAGATTCTGGGAGCGGTGGATGATCTTGGTGCACTGTTTGACAGGTACCGGGTGTTTGTGGCGCCGACACGCTTTGCCGGTGGTTTGCCCTTCAAGGTGCATGAAGCTGCTGCCCGGGGTCTGCCCATGGTCGTGACGGATCTGCTTCGGGAGGAGGTGGGCTGGCAGGCTGGGGAGAGCCTGCTGAGCGCACCGGGAACGGACCCGGCAGGTTTTGCCGCAGCGGTGGAGCAGCTGTATGATGATGAAACACTCTGGCAGCGTATCCGCCAGTCTGCCCTGGAGGCTGTGAAACGGGATACCGATCTGGGGCAGTTCAGACATAGATTGAAACAGATTGTGGATGCCTCCCTGAACTGACATGGGGCAAGGCGTTGTGGGGGAGTGACAGATGAGCGCAGGTGAAGGGCAGACCGCCGTGAAGGACAAGGACAGCCGGAAGAAGAACAGGCCCAAAAGAAAAGAGCACAAAGTGCTGCTCTGTAGCGGTGGCCGTTATGAGAGCCACGCCAATGCCCAGGTGCGTGCCACCATCATGGAGGGACTGGAAGACTGCTTTGGCAAAGGGAACGTGGTGTCCGTGCATGTGACGGCCGCTGCCTCGGCCATCCATACCCTTCAGCCGGCCCTGGTGTTTGCCATGGGGTCTTACCTGCCGGAGAGCACCTATTTCGGGGAGGTCTCACGGGCTGCGAAAAAGGTTGGTGCCGTGACGACCTTCTGGGCCACGGAAGACCCCTATGAGCAGGATGCCCATTACCAGATCGCCAATGATTTTGATGTGATCTTTTCCTGCGACCGCTGGGGGCACAATTTCTACCAGCGTGACCGGGTGTTCCATCTGCCGCTGGGGGCCTGCCCCAAACAGCACTATGTGCCGCTCGACAGGCAGGCGGACAAGACCATTGATGTTCTCTTCTGCGGTGTGGCTTTCAGTTCCCGCAAGGAGGTCGTGCGCAACCTCATGCCGGTGCTCCAGCAGCTCAATATCCGTATCATCGGGCCGGGCTGGGGTGAGATGGGTGTGGGCTTCTCAGATGCCCGGATTGAGAAACAGCAGCTCATCGAGTTGTATAGCCGCTCACGTCTGGTGCTGAATCTGGGCCGCTCCCTGCATTTTGAGAACAAGCGCTTCATGATTTCCCCGTCCACGCCGGGCCCACGCACGTTCGAGGCTGCGGCGGCCGGGGCTTTCCAGGTTTTTCATGAGGAAACCTATGAGCTGCGCCGGTATTATGAAGCAGACGAGATTCCGGTTTTCTCGAACCGTGATGATTTCGAGCAGATCGTGAACCGGTATCTGCGGGATGATGACCTGCGGTTCGAGATGGCCAGGAAGGCGCAGGAGCGGACCATGAAGGAGCATCTGTATGGCAACCGCATCCTCCAGGCCGTGAATTATCTGATGAATGAAGGCCTGCTCTGACCTGCAGTGCGCCATGGGTCACGCTGACGTGTGGCAGGCATGGAAAAGGGCACCCGTGGGGGTGCCCTTTTTTTGTTCAGGGGGTTGAATGACTGCCCTTCATCGTGCCGGTGCGGGCCCCATGATGATGCGGGCCAGGTCTGTCGGGCGGATCCACCGGGCGAAGGCTTTCTGCACATCCGTTGCTGTCATTTCATAAACGGCTTTGGCGGCCTTGTCCGGGTTGTCCAGCGGCAGGTCGAGATCAATCAGAGAGAGCCAGAGACCGGCAAGGGAATCGAAGCTGGCCCGGCTCATCGGGAAACTGCGCAGAAGGCTGGCTTTGGCGAGGTCCAGCGTCTCGTCAGAGACAGGTTTTGTCCTCAGCCGGTTCAGGTCCTTGATGGCCAGGGCCTGTGCGGCGGGTACTTTGGCCGGGTCCGCTCCGAAGGTGATGGAGAAACTGCTGCGTGTGCGGCTGTAATTCAGTGCACTGCCAACACCATAGACATACCCTGTACGGACACGGAGGTCCTGCATCAGGAGGGATGAGAAGCCATCACCCAGAATGGTGTTGCCGACGGCCAGAGCATGACGGTCCGGGTTGGTGACGGTCAGGCCCAGTGTTTCTGTCAGTGTTACCTTGTCCTGGGAGCGCCCGGGGTCGGCAACCACCGTTCTGCTGGCACGGCTGGGGGGAATTGGCGGCAGGTCAATCTGCGGGGCCGGTCCCCTGGCCTGCCAGCTGCCAAAGGCAGCCGTGATTTTCTGTACGGCATCCTCTGGCGTAATGTCCCCGATGATGACGATGGTTGTCAGGTCTGGCCGGTAGGCCAGCCGGTAATAGGTGTTCACATCATTGAGGCTGAGGGCCCGGATACTCTCTGGCGTGGCTTCACGCAGGGTCGGGTCCTTTGCCGGGACCAGTGCTTTCTTGACAGCCCGGCCGAAGCGATAGGCGGGGGATTGCAACGTGCCCTGCTGGCTGCGGGCTTCCTGCTCCCGTGTGATGACGAAGGCCTGGGCCGGGAAGGCTGGGTGCAGCTCGTGCTCTGCCAGAAGGGACAGGCCCGTGGTGAAGGAATCTGTCAGGGTGCTGAGGCTGAAGCTGCTTCCGGCTTCTTCTTCGGCAGAGATGTCATCAAGGGCACGGGCCAGCGAGAGCCGGTCATGCTGCGTGCTGCCATAGAGGAAAAGCCGGTCCGTCAGGGAGGCTATACCCTCCTTGCCCTGTGGCTGCTCCAGGGCGGGGTTCTGGCGGATGCTGCCATACAGCTCGATTGTATGGCTTACATGCTCGGGCTGGACAATCAGCCGCAGGCCGTTGGGCAGTGTGGTGGCATAAGGCTGGGGGGAGGCTGGGGGCAGGGTCAGCCGGGCAAGAGCCTGCTCTGCCCAGTCCGGCAGGGTGACATGCTCCTTGGGCGGATTGGTGAAGGATTCGGCACCACCAAAGCCTTTATCTGCCAGCGGCTTGCCAGAGTTGCTGGGTGTCAGCGTCGCACTGATGGCGTGGTTGGGGTCCAGCCATTCCTGTGCCAGGGCATCAATATCGGCTTTGGTGACGGTCTGGAAGGCCCGGATCATGTCACGGGGATTGTGCAGGTGCTGGATGGCCACAGCCTGGGACCAGCTTTCCGCCTGTCCGCTGATGCTGTTGGCGTTGAATTCCAGCGCAGCGATTTCCCGCCGCCGTGCCGCTTCGATGAGGTCTGCCGGCAGGCCTGAGGAGCGGTAATGCTCCAGAATGGAGGCCATCTTCACCCGGACCGGGTCTGGATTGCCACCCTGCGGGAAGACCGCATAGGCCGTGGCAATGCCGCCCTGGGCTTCTGGTGCATACATGAAGCCGGTCTCAAGTGCTGTTCCCTGCGGGACGAGGGCAAAGAGATCAGCCCGCTGGCTGGCCAGCACGTCGGCCAGAAGCGTGGCGGCGGCAAAGCGGGGGTCACGCTGCCCGGGCATCTGCCATGCCAGCGTGACCAGTCCAGCTGGCAGGTCCGTTGGCAGGGACAGGGTCTGGCTGGCGACAGGTTTCGGCACAACCCGTGGGTGTTCTGGCAGGGTGCGGGCTGGCAGGGACCCAAAAGCGGCGTCAACCTTCTTCAGCGTTTCGGTCGGGTCCACATCACCGGTGATGACCAGCACGGCATTGTTGGGGGCGTACCAGCTTTCATAGAACTGCCGCAGCTGATCGACCGTCGTGGCATCGAAGGACGGGCGGCTGCCCAAGGCATCGGCTTCGTATGGTGTCCCCTTGTAGAGCAGGCCTCGTACCTGTGAGAGGTAACGATAGATCGGGCTGGAGAGATCACGGGAGACTTCCTGCTCGATGGCACCGCGCTCATGTGCCCATTCATCTCCGCTCAGAGTCAGGCCCTCCATCCTGCCTGCTTCGATACGCAGGAGAATGTCCAGATCACTGGCAGGGGCGGTGAAGTAATACTGGGTGACGTCTGCTGTCGTATCGGCATTGTCGTTGTTGCCGAGCCGTGCGCTGAGTGTGGCCAGCTGGTCCCGGCTGAGGGACTTCGAGCCATTGAACATCATGTGTTCAAGCGCATGGGCCGTACCGGGGAACCCTTTGGGGGTATCCACGGACCCGACTTCGTAATTCATCATTGTCTGCACGACCGGGGCCAGATGGTTCTGGACGATGATGACACGCAGGCCGTTCTTCAGGGTCGCCCGGGTAACGCCTTCCTCATCGGTTGTGGTCAGGGCAGCTGGTGCCGCTGGGGTCCGGGTCGGTTGGGGAGGCGTTTCGGCCAGGGCGGGCAGGGCCGTGAGGCTGGTGGTCAGCAGTGTGACCGCAAGCAGGGCCGGACGGAACAGTGAAGCGGGTAGAGCCATGAGGGCTGCGCATCCTTTCAGCAGGGGAAGGGTCTGTGTCTGTTTTCGGTGTGTTGGTTACATATCGTCAAGGGGTGTGTTCTGTTATACTCCCGGCCAGGAGTCAGGGCACGCCGAGATGGCATGGTATCAGAGAAAAGGAGACAGGATGAAGGAGGGGGTTCTTCAGGCACTGGATGATTTCATTCTGGACAGGCTGTTCCAGCCCGTTGCGGACCGTCTGCCGGGTGCCATGTCTGCCTGGAGCATCGGCATCAATTTTGAGCTTGGGTCCGTCGTTCTCCAGTTTGCTTGCCTTCTGGCACCGTTGCTGATGTACGGGGCCTCCATCAGCGAGAGTGTCCAGTCCGTTCTGGTACTTCTGTGCAGTATCGTGCTGTTTGTCGGCTTCCAGCGGTTCCGCCCATTGGTGAGGCCGAACACGCTCAATCCCCTGCGCCCGCTGATGCGCAGCCTGCGGCTGATCTGTCTGGCCTTTCTGGTTTATGAGACCATATCCGTTTTCATGGCTCCGTCTTCTCCGGCCACATGGTTGTGGAACCGTCTGGGCCTGCTGTCGCAGCTGGCGTTTGTGACGGGTCTGTATTTCATGGCCTGCCAGCCCCGTCCGCCGGAGGAAGAACGCAGGGCCGCAAGACGTCGTGTCGAACTGAGAGGAGTCGTGACTGATGGCATATGACCGGATGAAGGTAGCCTCCCTGTGTGGGCTGCTGCTGGGCGTGGTCTGGACTGGGGGGCATGAGGCCGTGGCAGGTGATGAAACGGCTGCGTCTCTCCAGGCTCAGTCTGTCGCACCGGTACAGGACAGAAAGCCTAGTCCATCACCCCGCAAAAAGGCCGTCCCAGCCCGGAAGGCCGAGAATCATCTCCTGATTCCCCTGCCGGCCGATGAGGTCGTGGGGCGGCAGGATGTCGATTATACATGCAGCCTGGATGAGAAGAAGGCGGGTGATGATGTCCGGTCCCTGCGGACTTCCCTGCCTGCTGGCCGTTTCACGGTGACCTATCTGACAGCAGATATCATGGCATTGGCCATTCTGCCCGTGGATGGTCGTGTGCTGGTGTTTTCCAATGTCGTGGCGGCTGATGGTGCCAAATATGTGGCAGGCAGCTATAGCTGGTGGTCGAAGGGTGATGAGGTCACGTTTGCCCGTGAGGGGAAGGATGATGTGTTCTTTTCCTGCCATGTCGTCCCTTCCGGTGGGAAAACGGCTGATCATTGAGCATGGGGCAGATGCCCTGCAGCAATGGAAGCGGAAATACAGAAAAGGGCTCCCCAGAGAGGGAGCCCTTTCCATGTGGGGGAGACTGTTTTAAATCGCCCCCCGGAACCCGGCTTCATTGGATGGATCGTGCTAGGTAACGAAGCCGGATTCCATCTCTTTCAGCCTTCAGCCACGCAGGATCTCGGCAGCCTTGACCATGTTGGTGATGGCCGGGCGGACTTCCTTCCAGTTGCGGGTCTTCAGGCCGCAATCCGGGTTCACCCAGAGCTGGCGGCGGGCAACCTTCTTCTCTGCCGCACGCAGCAGCTCGACCATTTCCTCGACGGACGGAACACGGGGGGAGTGGATGTCATACACGCCCGGGCCGATTTCGGCAGGGTATTTGTGATCGGTGAAGGCTTCCAGCAGTTCCATCTTGGAGCGTGCCGTCTCGATGGAGATCACGTCAGCATCCATGTCGGCGATGGCCTGGATGATGTCGTTGAACTCGGAGTAGCACATGTGGGTGTGGATCTGCGTCTTGTCCTGCACGCCGCTGGCCGTGACACGGAAGCTTTCCACGGCCCAGTCCAGATAATGCTGCCAGTCCTTGCGGCGCAGGGGGAGACCCTCACGCAGGGCGGCTTCGTCAATCTGGATGACGGGGCAGCCAGCCTTCTCCAGGTCCTGCACTTCGTCACGGATGGCGAAGGCGATCTGGCGGCATGTCTCCGAGCGTGGCTGATCGTCACGGACGAAGGACCAGTTCAGGATCGTGACCGGGCCTGTCAGCATTCCCTTGACCGGCTTCCTGGAGCAGGACTGTGCATACTGCCACCAGTCGAGCGTCATGGCTGCCGGGCGGGAGACATCACCAAAGATGATGGGCGGGCGGACATAGCGGGAACCGTAGGACTGCACCCAGGCATGTTTGGTGAAGACGAAGCCTGAAAGCTTCTCACCAAAATACTGCACCATGTCGTTGCGCTCGAACTCGCCATGCACGAGGACGTCCAGCCCGACTTCTTCCTGCCACTTGATGGCGGATGCCGTCTCCTTCTGGAGGAAGGCCACGTAATCCTGCGTGGAGAGTTCCTTCTTGGCGTGGCGGGCACGGGCCTGACGCACTTCCTTCGTCTGCGGGAAGGAGCCGATGGTGGTGGTGGGGAAGAGCGGCAGCCTCAGAGCCTCTTCCTGCGCCTTCTGGCGGACAGGGAAGGCGGACTGACGCTGTGTCAGCTTGGCATCCTTCTGGGCGGCACGCTTCTTCACATCCTGATTATGGATGCGTGTGGAGGTGCGGCGGCTCTCGGCAGCAGCATCGGAGGCGTCCAGAACGGCCTTCACGCTCTCATGGCCTTCGTTGAGGGCCTTGGCGATGGTGGCGAGTTCGGCAATCTTCTGCACGGCAAAGGCCAGCCAGTTCTTCACCTCGGCATCCAGCTGCGTCTCACGCTCCAGATCAATCGGCGTGTGCAGCAGGGAGCAGGACGGGGCCACGATGATGTCACGCTTGGCGGCAACTGGAGCGATGTGCTTCAGAATTCTGGAAAGGTCGGCCTTCCAGATGTTCCGGCCATCAATCACGCCGAGGGAGAGCAGCAGGTCCGGGCGTGCCTTGGCGACGACGTCCTCCAGCTGGTGCGGGGCACGGACCAGATCGACATGCAGGCCATGAACCGGCAGGGACAGGGCTGTCTCCAGATTGTCACCCAGCCCGCCGAAATAGGTCGTCAGCAGCAGCCTGATGTCAGGAACGGCACTGGTGAGGCTCTGATAGGCTAGGGCAAAAGCCTTGCGGGTGGCATCATCAAGGTCCAGCACCAGGGTCGGCTCATCAATCTGGACCCATTCGGCCCCAGCCTGACGCAGCTCACGCAGCACCTCGGTATAGACGGAGAGCAGCCCCGGCAGCAGGTCCAGCTTGTTGAAGGCTGCACCGTGGGCCTTGCCCAGCAGCAGGAAGCTTACCGGCCCCAGCAGGACAGGGCGTGTCTCGATGCCCTGGGCCTTGGCTTCCCTGTATTCGTCAATGATCTTGGTGGAGGAGAGGCTGAAGCTCTGCCCTTCTTTGAATTCCGGCACGAGGTAGTGATAGTTCGTGTCGAACCACTTCGTCATTTCCGCAGCGGGAACATCGGTGGCGGCATGGTGATGACAGGAACAATCGTGGGCATGGTCCCCGGCCTCTTCCCCACCGGCGACCTGACGGCCACGGGCGATGGCAAAATAGGTGGTGAGGTCCACCTTGCCACCCTTGTGGCCATAGATATCCGGCACGGCTCCGACCAGGGCGCTGGTATCCAGCACATGGTCATAGAGGGAGAAATCGTTGGAGGGGATGATGTCCGCTCCCTGCTCCTTCTGGCGGGTCCAGTTCTCCTTGCGGAGGCTGGCGGCGGTCTGGAGCAGCTCGGCCTCGCTGCTGTTGCCGGCCCAGAAACTTTCCAGAGCCTTTTTCAGTTCACGGCGACCACCGATACGGGGAAAGCCCAGTGTTGCGACGCGTACGGTCATGACATGCCTCCTGGCGTTGGGTGGGCACCGTTCCATTTGCCTTCCACCACCCTGCGGGATGTGCCGCCGGGGGAGAAAGGCAAACGGGCGGGCGGTATCTGCCCCACCGATGAGATCGGGACTGCCTCTGGGAGGCAGCCGGGAAAAGCGTCCGGTCCATCCCCTGCACGGGGTGGGGAGACAGGCCGGGCTGTGCTTCGGGAACCAGAAGTGACAGGGCTTTTTAAATGTGTCAACAGATATTGCATATATAATGAAGTCATTATATACAGTCTGCATGGATCGTGCTCTTATAATCTTTCAGGCTCTTGCAGAGCCGACGCGTCTGAGAATTTTGCGCCTGCTGCGCGAAATGGAGTTGTCAGTTGGCGAACTGGCCCAGGTTCTGGGCCAGAGCCAGCCGCGGGTTTCCCGGCATGTAAAGGTGCTGGCGGAGGCCGAACTGGTAGAGCGCCGCAAGGAAGGAAGCTGGGTTTTTCTTGCCCTCGGGGACGAGAATGACCTGGAGCCCATTTTTGCAGCGTTGGACCATTGGCGGCGTTATCACGAGGAGGATGATGACGAGATGGGCCGGGCGGACCGGCAACGCCTCCAGGCCGTGCGGAATGTCCGCATGGGTGAGGCCGAGGACTGGTTTGAGGTTCATGCAGCGGAGTGGGATGCGATTCGCTCCCTGCATGTTTCGGAAGAATCGGTCGAGTCGGCCATCGTGAAACTGGTGGGTGATGGACCGCTCGGGCGTGTTGTGGATATCGGGACGGGGACAGGGCGCATGCTCGAGCTTCTGGCCCCGCAGTGTGAAAGCGCCATCGGGTTTGACCGCAGCCCCTCCATGTTGAGGTTGGCCCGGGTCAAGCTGGAAGAGAACCGGACGGCGGATGGAGAAGAGATCAAGCTGCGGCAGGGCAATTTCTATGCCCTGCCACTGGCTGCAGGCTCGGCTGATCTGACCATTCTGCATCAGGCGCTGCGTTATGCGCAGCACCCGGCCGCCGTCATTGCCGAGTCGGCCCGGATTCTCAGCCCCGGCGGGCGTCTTCTGGTGGTGGATTTTGCCCTGCATGACCGTGAGGAACTCCGCACACGGGATGCCCACATGTATCTCGGCTTCAGTGATGACCGCATGAAACAATGGTTCGAGGCGGCAGGGCTGGAAGCAGACCCCCCTGTCTCTCTCGATGGAGAATTGACGGTGAAGCTCTGGATGGGCCGCTTGCCGTTGGATCAGCAATCAAGGGTTACGTAGAACCGTATGTAAAAGGAACTGGCATCATGCCTGAGGTCTCATTTGAATTCTTCCCGGCGAAAACGGATGAAAAATCCGCAGCTCTGCTGCGTGTCGCCCAGCGGCTCACGGCTTATGAGCCCCGCTTCATGTCTGTCACCTATGGGGCAGGCGGTTCCTCACGGGAACGGACTCTGGAGACCTTGCGGCAGATGTCGGCCAGGGTATCGACTCCTCTTGCGGGGCATCTGACCTGCGTCAATGCGTCCCGGGGAGAGGTGGACGATGTGGCCAGAGCCTATTGGGACAATGGAGTGAAGCATATCGTAGCTTTGCGGGGGGATCCGCCGGTGGCAAAAGGGGCGGCGGCAACGCCCTACGTGCCACACCCGCAGGGCTACCGCTATGCAGCAGACCTCGTGGCGGGGTTGAAGAAGGTTGCTCCTTTCGAGATTTCTGTCGCAGCTTATCCGGAGACTCATCCGGAAGCGGAGTCGTCCCAGTCAGACATCGATCATCTCAAGGAGAAGTTTGATGCCGGGGCAGACAGGGCCATCACGCAGTTTTTTTTCGACCCCGAGAGTTTTCTGCGTTTCCGGGATCGTGCCGTGAAGGCAGGAATCACCAGGCCCATCGTGCCGGGCATCCTGCCCATAGGTCGGGCGTCGCAGGCATGGCGCTTTGCCCGGATGTGTGGTGCCTCCGTGCCGGAGGAACTCAAAGCCCTGTTTGAGGGGGTGGATGATCTGGCTCCGATCCGCTCCCGCCTGAGTGCCGTGGTGACAGACCGCATCTGCCAGCGTCTGAGAGATGAAGGGGTGGAGCATTTCCATTTCTACACGCTCAATCAGAGCGCACCCACGTCAACTCTCTGCACGTTGCTGGGCCGCCAGCGCTGCCATGCTCTGGTGGAGAACGTGGCCTGAGGGTGTTCCCGTACTCATGCGCTCCTTCTTCACCGGAGGGGCGCTGCAACGTGGGGTCATGAAGGTAAAAACCCCCGGCTCTGCCATGCAGGACCGGGGGTTTTCATGGAGCATGTCTCAAGCCACCTTCAGGACAGGGTGGCCGGAAACATCATTTGGTGTCCCGCTGCTTGCTCGGGGCCAGAATCATGATCATCTGGCGATTCTCAAGGCGAGGCATCTGTTCGGCCTTGGCAATATCTTCCACGGACTCACGGATGCGATGCATCATCTTGGCACCGAGGTCCTGATGGGCCACTTCACGCCCTTTGAAGCGCAGGGAAACCTTGACCTTGTCACCCTCCTCCAGGAAGGAGCGGACGGCCTTGGCCTTGGTCTGGAAGTCGTGCTCACCCGTACCCGGGCGGACCTTCACTTCCTTGATCTCGATGACCTTCTGCTTCTTGCGGGCTTCGTTACGTTTCTTCTGCTGTTCGTACTTGAACTTGCCGTAATCGAGGATCTTCGCAACCGGGGGCTCCGCCGTCGGGCTGATTTCCAGCAGGTCCAGTCCTTCAGAAAAAGCACGGGAAAGAGCCTCACGCGTCGGCATGATGCCGATCATTTCGCCTTCGGCGTCGATAACACGTACCTGCGGCACCCGGATCTCTTCATTGACACGTGGCCCATCGCGGTTCGGGGCGGCGTGAAACGGCGGTCTAGCTATGGTCATCTCCTGTTGATGCTGCGGCCCCATCACTGATGAAAGAGCAACGGGACTCAAACTACCTGTTCAGATTCATACCCCCCGCACCGGTATGGTGCAAGGGGGCAGACGCAGGAGAGATCAGGCCGTTTTCCGGGAGGTAGCCCGCAGGATATCCGGCGGAGTGGCTTCCTCCACCAGTGCGGCGATGATCTCATCGGCAGCCATCACATTCTGTGCCTGTTCACCAAGACGGCGGACGCTGACAGTGCCTTCTTCCGCTTCCCGGCGGCCGACCACGAGCATGACCGGCACCCGGGCCAGACTGTGCTCACGCACCTTGGCGTTGATCTTCTCATTGCGGACATCCGCCTCGGCATGAAGACCGGCCTTGCGTAGACGTTCGGTGACTTCCAGCGCATAATCGGCGGCATCGGTGACGATGCTGGCTACCACAACCTGCGTCGGGGCCAGCCAGAGCGGGAACTTGCCTGCATACTGTTCGATCAGGATACCCAAGAAGCGTTCGAAGCTGCCAAGGATGGCACGGTGCAGCATGACAGGGCGGTGGCGGGCACTGTCCTCGCCGATGTAGGAGGCATCCAGCCGTTCCGGCAGGACGTAGTCCACCTGGAGTGTGCCACACTGCCAGTCACGCCCGATGGCATCGGTCAGGACAAATTCCAGTTTCGGACCATAGAAGGCCCCTTCACCGGGATTCAGCTCATACTCCACGCCGACCATCTCGCAGGCCCGCTTGAGGGCCCCCTCGGCCCGGTTCCACACCTCGTCAGACCCGGCACGGGTTTCGGGACGGTCGGAGAATTTCACACGGAAACTCTCGAAGCCGAAATCCCTGTAGACCTCGCCCAGCATGGTGACGAAACGGGCCGTTTCTTCGGCGATCTGGTCATCCGTGCAGAAAATGTGGGCGTCATCCTGCGTGAAGCCCCGCACCCGCATGATGCCATGCAGGGAGCCGGACGGTTCGTACCGGTGGCAGGCGCCGAATTCCGCCATGCGCAGTGGCAGTTCACGGTAGGAGCGCAGGCCGTGACGGAAAATCTGCACATGGCAGGGGCAGTTCATCGGCTTGAGGGCGAGGGTCTTGTCCTCATCCTCCACCGTGGCGATGAACATGTGCTCACGGTACTTGTCCCAGTGGCCGGAGGCTTCCCAGAGGGTCCGGTCCACCAGCTGCGGGGTGCGGACTTCCTGATAGTCATTCCGGTTCTGGGCACGGCGCATGTAATCCTGCACCGCCGTGTAGAGGCGCCAGCCCTTCTGGTGCCAGAAAATCTGGCCGACCGCCTCTTCCTGAATGTGGAAGAGGTCCATGTCCCGGCCGATGCGGCGATGGTCTCGCTTTTCGGCTTCCTCAAGCCGTAGGAGATAGGCCTTCAGTTCCTTCTTGTCCCGCCATGCCGTGCCGTAGATGCGGGTCAGCATGGGGTTGCGGTGGTCACCACGCCAGTAGGCCCCGGCCACCCGCATCAGCTTGAAGGCGTTGCCGACATCCGCCGTGCTGCGGAGGTGTGGCCCACGGCAGAGGTCCAGCCATTCGCCCTGACGGTAGATGGAGATTTCCTCACTTTCCGGCAGGTCCCGGATCAGCTCGGCCTTGAACTTTTCACCACGTTTCTCGAAGAAGGCAATGGCCTCGTCCCGGTCCCACACCTCACGGGTGAAGGCATCGCCCCGTGTGATGATCTCGGCCATCTTGGCTTCGATGGCTTCAAAGTCGGCTGGTGTGAAGGGTTTGTCCCGGAAGAAGTCGTAATAGAAACCATCCTTG
This sequence comes from Parasaccharibacter apium, assembly GCF_002917995.1. Lineage (NCBI taxonomy): Bacteria > Pseudomonadati > Pseudomonadota > Alphaproteobacteria > Acetobacterales > Acetobacteraceae > Parasaccharibacter > Parasaccharibacter apium. The sequence continues at coordinate 30,105 of NZ_LMYH01000004.1, read as the reverse complement.
ATGCTCGGGCCGATGGTGACCTGCGTTCCCGGCCAGAGCTCCTGCACGGCCTCGGCCATGACATGGGCGGCATCGTGGCGGATCATCTCCAGCACGTCATCATCCTTGCGGGTGATGAAGCGGACGGTGCTGTCTTTGCTGATCGTGAAACCAAGGTCCACGGCTTTGCCATCAACTTCCATGGCCATGGCGGCACGGGCGAGACCCGGCCCGATGGCTTCGGCGATGGTTGTCCCGGTCACTGCCCCATCGAAGGTGCGAATGCTTCCATCGGGCAGGGTAATGGCGGGCATGGAGGAACTCCTTGGTTGTTGGTCAGAAGAGGATGCTGCCCTTGTATGAAAGGAAAGGCGCAGCAGACAGAGATGGGGGCGAAAATGGCCTTTTATGGCGCTGTCCTGCAAGCCCTAATATGCAGCCAGATGGAGGAAGGGCGGTTTTTTGCCGGTTCCTGCCAGTTTTCGGGGCAGGGTCGGCTGGTCACGTTTTGTCGATCAACCATGCCTCTGAAGCGTCAGGCGGGCCTGCATGAGGGGTCGGCCCCAGTCTTCCAGCAGTCTGAGAACCCGTTCCGGGTGCAGGGTGGAGAGGTCGGGGCAGTCCAGTACCCGGCTCTGCCCGGGCGTGATGCTGAGGGGGGCACAGCGTCTCGGGTCACTGTCGGCGGAAAAGAGGGTCAGGGTTGGGCAGTCCATCGTGGCGGCCATGTGCAGCGGGCCGGTGTCATTGCCTATGCAGAGCAGGGCACGGTGGAGCAGCCCGGCCAGAGCGGGAAGGTCCGTCCGGCCTGTCAGGTCCAGTGCCTGCGGAACCCGGGAGCGGATGATGTCTGCCAGTGGGCGGTCCGCCGTACTGCCGATGATGACGGGCTGGCAGCCCCACGTGTCGAGAGCCTGTGCCAGCGTGGCAAAATGGAGGGCAGGCCAGCGTTTCGCCGGGCGGTGTGGTGCGGCCCCGGGCACGAGCACGGCATAGGGGGCGGGCAGATATGGGCCTCGGTTCTTGAGAAATTCCGGGACGGTACGGGGCAGGGAAGGGAGTCCAGCCGCCCGGAGCTGATCGGCCTGCCGCACGAGCGTGTGCATCTGGCGGGCTTGTGGATTGAGATGGGGCAGGCTGGCCCGCCTGTTCTGGCCGGACCAAACAGTGCCAGGGCGGACAAGATGGAAATAGCGGGCTGTCCGGCCGGAATTCTGGAGGTCAAACACCATGTCCATCTGTCGCAGGATGTGGCGGATTTTCAGCCAGTGGCGCAGATTGGTGAAGGGAGGCCGGTCATCCGTGGCGATGGCATCGAACCACGGGCAGCACGAGGCCAGATCATGATAGGGACTGGCTGTCAGGAGAGTGACATGGTCGTGGGGGAAAGCATGACGGATGGAGGCAAAGGCTCCAAACGCCTGAAAGAGATCTCCCAGAGCACCATGACGGATGATCAGTATCTTCTGCGGCATGAGGCTCCGGGTGATCGTTCCGGGAATCAGTCCTTCTTTTCGGGAGGCTGACCCGTTGAGGAAGCGTTGGAGACGATGACCATGGCTGGCTTCAGCAGGCGGTCTTTCAGCATCCATGTTGGCGTCCATGCCTGCACGACATGGTTGGGCGGAAGGTGGTCGACTTCCTGCTCCTGCATGGCCTGATGCAGGTTGGCATCAAATGGTCCGTGTGTCGGGTCCAGTCTGGTGATGCCATTCCGTTCCAGAATGGAGAGGAAGGAGCGCTCTGTCCCTTCGAATCCTTCCCGCAGGCGGGTGATCAGGGCATCCTCGCCCTCTTCATGCGGGGGCAGGGCGGACAGGCCACGGTGCAGGTTCTCGGCGGCTTCGACGACATCACGGGCGAATTTCTGAACGGCGTAATGGCGGGTGTCTTCAATCTCGCGCTTGTGGCGGGCACGGAGATTCTGGTTGTCCGCTTCGGAGCGCTTCCAGCGGTCTTCCATCTCAGCCAGTTTCTCTTCAAGGGCGGCAATGCGCTCCTCGGCAGTGCCGGTCCCGGCCTGTTCTTCCGTAGCGTGAGCCTCATGCGCCTCGGCCTGGGATGCCGTGTTGTGCGGCTGGGCTTCGTGCTGTGTGGTATCGGTCTGTGGCATGTCGGTATGAGAAGTCTGTTCTGTCATATCGTGACCCTGTTTCCGTCTTCGTGAGCACATTTCCTGCGGACTCGACTCACTATGCCCTTTCGGGTTTTCGTGATTGCAGCGGCAGGATGCGCTCCTTTCGTGCCTCTAGGAGATAGTGTCCCATGCGGCAAAAGCAAGGGGGGAGGTAGTGCTGGGGAAGGGTGGCGCTGAATTTTGGATGGCAGCGTAAAAAAACACAATTTACATAATGGGCTAGCGGAATTACCGGGATTCAATGTATAATGTTGTCAGAATAGTGGCATGTGTTGGCAGTCGTCTTCCTGTTAATATTTGCTGTAAACAGTCTTAACTTTGTGTTGAGATTTTTTTGTTGCTTGTTATGTTGCAAGGCACAGGAGTTTGCATGAAGAAGACCACTTTCCCTCCCGTGGTTCCGTCTCACACGGAAGAGAAACATGGTTCCAAGGCCCAGCAGGTTCCGGTCATTGCCCTGGTGGATGATGACCGGAACATTCTGACATCTGTTCAGATGACGCTGGAGGCCGAGGGTTTCACGGTTCATGTCTATACGGATGGGGAAAGTGCCCTGCAGGGTATCCTGTCCCGCTCGACATCCCTGGCGGTGCTGGATGTCAAGATGCCCCGCATGGACGGGATGGAGCTTCTGCGTCGGCTGCGCATGCGTTCGAGCAGCCTGCCTGTCATTTTCCTGACCTCCAAGGATGAAGAGATGGACCAGCTCATGGGGCTGCGCCTGGGGGCGGATGATTATATTACCAAGCCTTTTTCTGTTCGCCTGCTGGTGGAGCGGATCCGTGCCCTGCTGCGTCGGCATGAGGTCAGTCAGGCGGAAATCACGGGGGAGGCTGGGGCAAGCAGCAGCATCTTGGTCCGCGGTGCGCTGGCGCTGGATGAAGCCCGGCACCAGTGCCTCTGGAATGGTCAGGAGGTGGCGCTGACAGTTACCGAGTTTCTGCTCGTCAAGGCACTTGTCGTGCGTCCGGGGCTGGTGAAATCCCGCGACCAGCTGATTGATGCGGCTTATGGGGACAGCATTTATGTTGATGACCGTACGATCGACAGTCACATCAAACGGGTCCGCAAGAAGTTCCGTCGGGTGGATGAATGTTTCAATCATATCGAGACCCTTTACGGTGTCGGGTACCGCTATCGGGAGTGAGGTGATCCTATGGCCTGCCCTGGAGAGATCATGTCTGTCGGCACTGGCAGGGTTCCGTCATGATTACCGGGCATGACGAGCTGATAAGCCCCCTGCGGAGCACCTGGGAATATCTGCGTGCCGTGCGGCTGCGGCGCTGGGTTTCGCCGCTGACGAGCCGGCTTCTGCTGGTCAATTTTCTGCCGCTGCTGTTCATGGGGGGGCTGCTTCTTTCCATCAATGAGGTACGCAACACGCTGCTGAATGACAGTGTGGATAGCCTGCGGGAGCAGGCCCGCATTTATGCCTCTGTTCTCCAGCAGGCGCAGAAGGTCGATCCTGAAAGCGGGGAGGTCGAGCTGGATACGAAGGTGGCCCACCTTTTTCTGGATGACATGATCCGTTTCAGCCGCAACGCGCAGGTCCGGCTTTATGCGCCCAACGGGTCCTTGCTGACAGAAAGCGCCAGGGGCGGCGGCCTGACGGCATCCGGCACCCGCTGGCAGCCGAATGTCAATGTGGTTGACCGTATTTATGGCTGGGTCCTGTCCCTGATTCCTCTCAGGACCAGAGAGGGGGATGTCCCTCTGGACAATTCGACGACATCACAGAATTTCGGGCAGGATACGGGTGAGGATGTCCATCTCAGTGCCCGGGAGGACCTGCCACCCTATATTCGGCAGACTGCCCAGCATGAGCTGGTCATGACCGTTGTGGCGCCTGTCGTGGTGAATGGGGAGACGGTCGGCGTCCTTCAGCTGACCCGTCACAATGCGGATATCGATCGGGCCATCATCAAGGTGCGATGGGTCATCGTCATCATGATGCTGATGAGCATGGGAGCTGCCGTCCTGCTGTCGTGGTATTTTGCGATGACACTGTCCCGGCCTTTGCGTCGCCTTGTCGTGCGGTCGCGGGAGATGCGTGAGCCCGGGCAGGGGCGGGTGGATGGTCTGCCCTATGCTCTGCTCAGCCGCCGGGATGAGATTGGTGAACTCGCCCGGACCCTGCGTGAGAGTGCACTGGCCCTGTGGGCCAGAATGGATGATGTGGAACGTTTTGCATCGGAAGTCAGCCACGAGCTGAAGAATCCGCTGTCTTCCATCCGCTCGGCTCTGGATACCCTGCCCCGCATTGCGGATGTTCAGGCCCGGGACCGGCTGCTTGGTATCCTCGGGCGGGATGTCCAGCGGCTGGAGCGGCTGATAGCGGACATTTCCTTTGCCAGCCGGGTTGAGGGAGAGCTCAAGCGGGGCGGGCGTGTGGTGGTTGATGTCGTGGCGCTGCTGGAGCTGTTTGTCGAGGTGAACCAGGCCACTCGCAAGGAGCATGCTGCCAGGCTGGTGCTGTCCATTCCGGAAGGGGAAGAACCCCTCAATGTGATGGTCGGGCGGGATGGGCTTGTCCAGGTCCTGCATAATCTGATCGGCAATGCGAAGTCCTTTTCCCCGCCGGATGGTATCATCCGGCTTGCTGTCCGTGTCATGAAGGGGCTGCCGAAGCTGGCCGAAGATGGCACCATCTACCCCGGTGGCCCGACCATAGAGATTGCCGTGGAGGATGACGGACCTGGCATCCCGCCTGCAAAGCTGGACAGCATATTTGAGCGCTTTTACTCGGAACGTCCCCCCGGGGAGAATTTCGGGAAGCATTCCGGCCTGGGGCTGGCCATCAGCCGGCAGATCATTCTGGCCTTCGAGGGAACCCTGCACGCAGAGAACCGGGAAGAGCTGGATCCGGAAACCCAGCAGAGCCGCATCTGTGGGGCCCGCTTTGTCATCCGTCTGCCCCGCTTTACGGCTGCGGCACTTCCGCCTGTTCCGGAGTAGGCAGGCGGGGGTCTGTTTCTTGTGGGTTGGAGACTGTGATATGCTCCACTGCGCTGGCAGTTCCGCCAGCGTGATGCAGGGAAACAGGTCATGGGTATGAGGATGCAGGGCCGGTCTTCACGGGGTATTGTTCTGGTGACGGGTCTTTCCGGCGCCGGGAAGGCCTCCATCCTTCATATGCTGGAAGACCTTGATTACGAGGTGGTGGACAATCCGCCGCTGGACCTGTTTGAGGCGCTGATTACCCGGACAGGGTCCCGTCTGGCCATCGGGGTGGACGTGCGCAGCCGGGGGTTTGATGCCCATCGGATCGTGGATTTTCTGACACTGGCCCGTCGTGAACCAGACTGTTCGGCTCAGCTGGTTTTTGCCACGGCGGATTATGATGTCCTGCTGCGCCGGTTCACCGCCACAAGGCGGCGCCATCCTCTCGCCGGGGAAGGTGGCCTGCGCCCTGCGCTGGAGCAGGAGGCCGGACTGCTGGAACCGCTGCGGGCCGTGGCTGATTTCGTGATAGATACCAGTGACCTGCCCCTGCCGGACCTGCGCCAGATGATCGAGGCCCGTTTCAGTGCCGGGGTTGGGACCATGCTGTCCGTGGCACTCATGTCTTTTGCCTATCCGGCAGGTCTGCCGCGGGAGGCAGATATCGTGCTGGATGCCCGTTTCCTGAGAAATCCGCATTATGATGAGGAGCTGCGGCCCCATACGGGGCTGGAGGCCAGCGTGGCGGAGTATGTGAAGGCGGATCCGTTCTACCAGCCTTTTTACAGCCATGTATTGGGGCTGGTGCAGACCGTGTTGCCCCGTTTTGCGCAGGAAGGGAAAAAATACGTCACCATTGCTGTTGGCTGTAGCGGGGGGCGGCATCGTTCCGTCACGGTCGTGGAGGCGTTGGCACAGGACCTGGCAGCCGACCCGATGATCGGGGAGCTTCGGGCCCCGGTGATGGTGCTGCATCGGGAGCTGGCCCGCAACGGACTGGCCTCATGCCGCTGGGCCGTGCCACCATTGGATGGTACGGCATGAAGGCGGCGCATGGGAAGCCGGACAGGATGGAGGAACCGGGCGGGCCGGCGTTCAGCCGGGATGTCATGGCCCGGCTGGAAGAGGCCACTTGCTGGTGCCGACATCACGGGCAGAAACTGACCCCGGTCCGCCGCCTGGTTCTGGGACTTGTTCTTTCGGAAACCAGACCGCTGGGCGCTTACGATATTCTTTCCCTTTTGCGGGCCTATCAGCCAAGGGCCGTGCCGCCGACCGTCTATCGGGCTCTGGATTTTCTGCTGGAGCAGGGGCTGATCCACCGGATAGAGCGCCTGAGCGCCTTTGTGGGCTGTCATCACCGGCTGGACTGTGAAGAACATTGCACGTCCCATGGTGCGTGGGGTGCCCATAGGGCCCAGTTCCTGATCTGTCGGAGCTGTGGTCAGGTGCAGGAGCTGGAGCAGGATGTTGTGGCGGCGGTGCTGTTGCAGTCTGCCCGGGGGCAGGGGTTTCGGGCTGAGGCCGCCACGGTGGAGATTGAGGGAGTCTGTGCCTGTTGCGCCGGAGAAAGGAAGGTAAGGGAAAATTAAGGCCTGCCCTGTTTTCCTGCCATGCAGACATATGGTTTGTCTTTCTGAAAGATCAGGTAGATCAGGGAGTTATGCGACCTCTCAGAACTGTGATCCTCTGGTCAGTCATGGTGCGTAGGTTAAATTGTTTTTTATGATATGGAAGATTCTCTTCAGGGAGTTTTCCCTCCAGTAATAAAGGTCCGATTGTTATGAACGGGACAGCTGAATCTCCACGGTCTGCTGTGGATCCCGCTGCCAGGCGGAGAGTGCTTTTCATCTGCATTCTTGCCTCTTTGGCGGGGCTGATGTGCGGTATGGACATCGGGGTAATTTCCGGTGTGCTGAGGCCGTTTGGTATCGAGTTCCATGCCTCCACCGTGGCGCTGGAGTGGATTGTTGGGGGTATGCTTGTCGGCGCCACGATTGGCGCCCTGACAGGGGGACAGCTGACCCAGCGTCTGGGCCGCAAATACACGCTGACGACCGCTGCGGCTTTCTTCTCCATAGGGGCGGCTGGCTGTGCGGCTTCCCAGTCCATCACCATGATGATCATCTGCCGTGTGCTGGTGGGCATGGGCATGGGCCTTTCCGACTTCTGCACGCCACTTTATCTTTCCGAGGTAGCCCGAACGGAACAGCGTGGTGCCATGGTCTCGCTGTACCAGCTGCTCAAGACGATCGGTATTTTCCTGGCCTTCTTCTCCAACAGCTGGTTCGCCCCCTCCGGTGCATGGCGCTCCATGATGGTGGTAGAGGCCGTGCCGGCTGTCGTGTTTCTGGTGATTTTCCTCTGCCTGCCGCAGAGCCCACGCTGGCTGATGCTCAAGGGCCGTGAGGAAGAGGCTCTGGAGACGATGACAAAGCTGCGTGATGCGCCGTCCCAGGCCCGGCAGGAGCTGAAGGCCATTGGCGAGCAGTTGCAGACCAAGGAAGAGGGCTGGAAGCTGCTGCGGACCAACAGCAACTACCGCCGTTCCCTCGGACTGGGCATGTTGCTGATGGTCATGCAGCAGTTCGCTGGCATCAACATCATCATGTACTACGCCCCGCGTATTCTGGAGACAGCCCATTTCAGCCTTGAGGCCCAGATGTGGTGTACGGCGCTGATCGGCCTTGTGAACGTGCTGATGACATTTGTGGCCGTTGGTTATTCCGACCGCTGGGGCCGCAAGCCGATCCTCTATGCCGGGTATGCCAGCATGGCAGCCAGCATGGCCATTCTTGCCTTCCTGCTGTGGTACGGGACGACGACCCTTGCTCTTCAGCTTCTGGCTCTTGGCATGATCATCATCTTCGTGGGTGGGTTCGCCATGTCCGCCGGGCCGCTCATGTGGGTCATCTGCTCGGAGATCCAGCCTGCCGCAGGGCGCAGCCTTGGCATCTCCGTCTCTACCGGGACAAACATGCTGAGCAATCTTCTTATCGGCACGACATTCCTCAGTGTGCTGGAGCTGATTGGCGGCCCCAATACTTTCTGGCTGTTTGCCGGATTCAACGCCATCTGTGTCGTGTTACTTTATCTCTTCGTTCCAGAAACAAAGGATGTTTCGCTGGAAACTATTGAGAAGCGCCTCATGAGTGGTGTAAAACTGCGTGATCTTGGTAGTTGATTGAAGATCAGCCCTGTTCATGCACTGCCGGGCAGGAGGGACAGTCCGTCTCTTCTGCCCGGTTTCGTGTCTGGCTGGTGGGGCTGGTCTGCATCAGGGAGGTTGCGCCCTTTACATGGTAGATGAAGTTGATCCCCGTTCTGTATCCCCAGGGACAGGCGATGATGACGATGCGTCATTTTTCGATCCCACGAAATTCAAGATTCTTGTCATTGGTGGTGTTGCGGCCCTTGCGGGGCTGATGTCTGGTATTGATATCGGCGTGGTTTCCGGTGCGCTGGATCTGTTTTCCCGGGAGTTTCATCCTTCCACACTGGCGCTCTCATGGGTTGTCAGTGCCATGATGGCTGGTGCGGCCCTTGGCTCGGTGAGTGCCAGCAAGCTGGCCCAGAAGGTCGGGCGCAAGCGGGCGTTGATCTGCGGGGCTGCAGTGTTCGTGATTGGGGCACTGGGCTGCTTCCTGAGCTGGTCTGTTGCCTCCATGATCTCCTTCCGGGTTGTGATGGGCTATGCCATCGGGCTGTCCGCCTTTACGGCGCCGCTCTATCTTTCTGAAATTGCCAGTGAAGATACCCGTGGTGCGATGATCTCCACCTACCAGCTTATGCTGACGATCGGCATATTCGTGGCTTTTCTGGCCGATGCCTATTTTTCCTATCGTGGCAGCTGGCGGAGCATGTTTGCTTTTGCAGCCTTCCCGGCAACGCTGTTTCTTATCGGGGTTCTGTTCCTGCCTTACAGTCCGCACTGGCTGGTGATGAAAGGCCGCCACAAGGAGGCGCGGAGAATCCTGCTGGACCTGCGGGATGACCCGCTGGAGGCCGCCAAGGAGATTCAGGCCATCCGTCAGCAGCTGGAAACGAAGCAGGAAGGGTGGGCACTGCTGAAGCGCAACAGCAATTTCCGTCGTTCCGTGCTGCTGGGTATTGGCCTTCAGGCCATGCAGCAGCTGGCGGGCATCAACATCGTCATGTTCTATGCTCCGAAGATTCTTCAGGCTGCCCATTTTGATACACATGCACAGGTCTGGTGTACGGCCATCATCGGGCTGGTGAACATGCTGGCCACGTTCGTGGCGGTTGGTCTGGTGGACCGCTGGGGCCGCAAGCCCATTCTTTATGTCGGTTTTGCCGTCATGGCGCTGACAATGGGGGCTCTTGCAGCCCTGTTGCATGAGGGTATGGCGGAGCAGGCTTCCCAGATGATCGCCGTGTTCGTGCTGATGGTTTTCTGCGCTGGTCATGCCATGTCGGCGGGGCCGCTCATGTGGGTGCTGTGTGCAGAGATCCAGCCCATTCAGGGGCGCAATTTCGGCATGTCCGCTTCTACCCTGATGAACTGGCTGGCCAATATGGGCGTGAGTGTCAGCTTTCTGCCGCTGATGGAGGCCTTTGGGGCCTCTGGCACGTTCTGGCTTCTGGCCGTTCTGAACTTCATTTTCATTGGTCTGACATATCTGTACGTGCCGGAGACCAAAGGCATGTCTCTGGCCAAGATTGAAGAACGGCTGATGAGTGGTGTGAAGCTGCGCAAACTTGGGCGCTGAGCCATGGCGGTCAGCCTGTCTGGCACGAAGAGAAAAAAGGCTCACCAGTCCTCTGGTGAGCCTTTTTCAATGAAGGGAATGGGCCTGCTCCCCTGTTCTTACAGGATGAAGGGGGCCAGGGCGCCCAGATGGCTGTGCAGTTCCCTGTATTGTGGCGCCTGTAAATGGGGGGCCAGAAGAGGGAGAAGCCATACGGTGGTTTCCCGGTCGATGGCTGTCAGGGTGGAAATGGTGTCCAGCGTGAAGGTTGGAGCGCCCAGAGCCATCTCCAGCAGGTTGAAGGGCGACAGGCTCAACCAGGAGGCCCCTGAGGGTGTGGTCTCCTGAGGAATGGTGATGAAACATTCCCAAAGGCTGACGGCCTGCCTGTCAGGCGCCATTGGTTCCGTGGGAGGAGAGCAGAGAAAACGTTTCTGGCCCCCATGCTGCCTCAGGGCAATGGCTGTCTGTTCGATGACAGGCAGGATGTCGTAGCGGGGCAGGCCGGTGAGGCGGCCATCATGCAGGATGAAGAAGTCCCGTATCCTGTCCTTTTCATCCAGGCCGAACAGAAAGGCGGCTTCGGGATGGATCAGGCTCTGGATCAGGAAAAGCTGGAACTCACCCCCCTGCTGCTCGGCACTGCCAAGGTCCTGGAGCAGATCATTGACGAGACCGGGATGGCGGGCATCCTTCGGATGCAGGGAAAAGACCCGGAAGCCAGCCGGATTCTGCCGGGTTGAGGGGGGAGTCAGGCCGGGGATGGGAGGGTGCTGACGCCGCATCTCTTCCAGCACGGTCACGGCCCCTGCCGTGATGACCGGCCTGACCCAGCGCAGAACGTCCGACGTCTTTTCACGGGGGACCGTGTCTTCAATGTCGTTCCATTGGGCCAGCTGGTGGTCTGAAAGGGTGAGCTGGAGGTCTTTGCGGTTGAGGACCCGTTTGACGAACTGTTCCAGACTGCGCCGCTGGAAATGCATCAGGCTGGCAACAGCCCAGTCAGGATACCCCACCGTAATGCCGGGTACGGCAGACCAGGCAACAGGCGCACCGGATGAGGTGACATAACGCCCTTCAGCCAGCGCAAAATAATGGACATTGACCCATTTGCCTTTCTTCCAGCAATGAGGGCGGATGAAGCTCTTTACATGCCGGTTGATGGCCTCTCCCGCCGTGCTGTGGCGGCTGAAACTGTGGAAAGGCGGCAGGCTGGGTGTCGTGATGTGGTTGTCATGGCCATAAACCTGCCAGTGCAGGGCTACTGCACCGGCATCGGCAGGCAATGATTCCAGAAATTCCGGCAGGGTTTCGTGGGCGTACAGCCTGACATATTCGTCCGTATCCAGAAAACCCATCCAGTCGTAAGACTGTTCATCCATGGCAATGGCCGACAGGGCATCGAGATAGACCTGTCTCTGGCGCTCTGCATGGTCCTGGCTGGACAGGTCAAGGCTGTGCTCACGGATATGGAAAAGGCGCACATCCCAGTGCAGGCTGGCGGCCGTGATGAGATCCCTCGTGCCATCATCTGAATCATCATCAAACAGGATGAAACTGTCCACACCGAGGAGGGCATGCCAGGCCAGCCAGTACAGTATGTCGTGTGCTTCGTTTTTGACGATGCCGACCAGAGCAGTCTTCATGGTGCTACGTGGCCCCTGCGTTACGGTGATTCAGCGCCGGAGAGAGGCGAGGGTGCGGATGCCGGAGCGGCTCATCTCGTGCAGCAGCTCCTGCTTCAGCCGGGTGAGGACGGCGGGCCCTTCGTAGATGAAGGCCGTGTAGACCTGTACGAGGTCCGCCCCCATTTTCAGGCGCTCGAGAATGTCTTTTCCGGTTTCGATGCCGCCGGAAGAAACGAGGCAGAGGCGGCCATTGTTCAGGTCGCTCACGAGCTGGAGCACATGGCGGGCCCGTTCGGCCAGTGGCGCACCGGAGAGGCCTCCGGCCTCCTCACGGTGAGGGTCCGTCAGGCGGGCGGGACGGGCCAGCGTGGTGTTGGTGAGAATGAGACCATCAGCACCACCGTCCAGTGCCGTCTGGAGGATGGGGCCATAGGCGTCATCTTCAAGATCAGGGGCAAGCTTCACCAGCAAAGGGGGGCGGTCGGGATGGGCGGTCTGTATGGCATCCAGCAGGCGGGCCAGCATGTCGGTAGCCTGAAGGTCCCGCAGGCCGGGGGTGTTGGGGGAGGAGAGGTTGATGGTGATATAATCGGCGTAGGATTTCGTCCGGCCTACCAGGGCGGGGTAGTCCACAAGCGGATCTGCCCCTGTCTTGTTGATGCCCAGATTGATTCCCAGCGGAACACCGGCGGCTTTTACGGTGCCATTCCCGTCCGGGCGGAAAAGGGGTGTCAGGTTCTGGCAGAACCGGTCAATCCCACAGCTGTTGAAGCCCATGCGGTTGATGATGGCGTGGTCATCGACCAGACGGAACAGGCGGGGCCGGGGATTGCCCGGTTGGGGCCGGGGTGTGACCGTGCCGGTCTCCACAAAGCCGAAGCCGAGTCTGGCCAGCCCCCGCACGGCCCGGGCATTCTTGTCGAACCCTGCTGCAAGGCCGATCGGGTTGGGGAAGGAAAGACCCAGAGCTTCCGTCCGGAGGGCCGAATGATCGGGTTTGCCGCGACCGGCGAGGCCGTGGGCAATGCTGTGGATGGCAAGCTCATGTGCAGTTTCAGGGTTGAGACGGCGCAGAAGCCACGTGGCTGTTTTTCCGATATCGAGCATTCACTCTTCCCTTACTGACAGTTAAGAACCTTTCAGAACGCATGGTCGTTCTTGTCAAGACAATTTGCGGTATTGATGACTGTTGTGTGGCTTTGCAGAGAGGGAGTTGCGCCATGTCGATGAAACGGGAGCCGGAGCCATGAGCTGGGATGACCTGTACCTGGAAACCTGCTGCCGTTCGGCCCTGCACCGGCTTGTGCTGAGCGGTGAAACGGGCCGCCCGGTCGGCCCCCCGCCGGAAGGGCGGATGCCCGATTTCCGGGCCCCTCTCAAGGACCGGTCCTGCCTGCTGCGGCTGGCTGGCATGGGGCTGGCCCGGCAGAGGGATGACGGACGTTTTGAGGTCACGCCGGCTGGGGAACAGCGTCATGACCGGGAGATTCTTTCCATGAGGCGGGCCCGGCGGCGCAGGCAGGGGTGAGGCAGCCGCCATTTGCGCTTTGAAGGCCGTAACTGTAAAATCCCGCCCCGGTCTGCTCCACGAAAACCTGACAGGTATCCCGTATCCATGCCAATGCCGATTCCTCTGCCGCCCATCACTCTGGGGACGGGCTGCGTGATTGATGACCCTGTCATCCTCGCTCCCATGTCCGGCGTCACGGACCTGCCGTTTCGCAGGCTGACCAGAGAGCTGGGAGCGGGGCTTGTCATTTCGGAGATGATCGCTTCATGGGCGATGGTACGGGAGAATGAGCGGACCCTGAGCATGGCCCGCAGCGCCGGGGCTGGTGGTGTCAATGCCGTACAGTTGGCGGGGTGTGACCCGCAGGCCATGGGAGAGGCAGCAAAGATCGCCGTGGCGGGTGGTGCGGATGTCGTGGACATCAATTTCGGCTGTCCGGTCAAGAAGGTGGCCATCGGCCAGATGGCCGGATCGTCCCTCATGCGGGATGAAGCTCTCGCCGCCCGCCTGCTGGAGGCGACAGTGAAGGCGGTGGATGTCCCCGTGACGCTGAAGATGCGGATGGGGTGGGACCATGAGCATCTCAATGCTCCTGCCCTGGCCCGTATTGCCGAGGATGTCGGCATCCGCATGATCACGGTGCACGGGCGGACCCGCCAGATGTTCTACAATGGCCGGGCGGACTGGAAGTTTGTCCGCAGGGTCAAGGAGGCGGTGAGGCTTCCGGTGATCGTCAATGGTGACATCGTGAGCATGGCCTCGGCCCGTCAGGCCCTGGCGGATTCGGGGGCGGACGGCATCATGGTGGGGCGGGGCTGCTATGGGCGGCCCTGGTTCCTCGCCCAGCTGACCCAGTCCCTGCGGAGCGGCGTGGACGTGCCGGACCCCGATCTCGCAACGGAGAAAGAGATCGTCCTGAAACATTATCACATGATGATGGACCATTTTGGGGAGCGACCGGGCCTGCGCCTCGCCCGCAAGCATGTCTCCTGGTATTCCGCCGGTCTTCCGGGGTCGGCGGCATTCCGGGCGGAGGTGAACCGGCTGGATTCCGCTCCTGCTGTCATTGCTCTGCTGGAGCGGTTCTATGATGACGCCATCGCGGCTGGCATCGTGCGTGATCGGGAAGGGGCTCTTGCCCGGCATGTGGCGTGATGGGTGAGCCGACGGCCCGGGCAGTCCGTGCGCTGCGCCCGTTGTTCCTGCATGGTGCCAGCTCGCAGGAGCGTCTCGACGTGGCCCAGAGGATTCACGCCCACAGTTCCTGTGCAGGCGGAGCTTTTGTCGTTGCGGGGCTGACGGCTGTTCCCCGTGCCCTGCGGGAGGAGCGGCTGTTTGGTACGGCAGGCAATGGCTGGCTGGAGCAGGCCCGTGGCGGCACGCTTCTTCTGGATGAGCTGGATTGCCTGTGCCCGACACTCCAGAAGCGTTTTGCGGCTGTTCTGGCCCACAGGCCGCCGGCACGGCGGGAGGAGGCCGTGCGTATCGTGGTGGCCAGCCGGCATGACCAGGCGACCCTGTTGCGTCACGGAGGGCTGGAGGATGGCCTGCGGCACTGGCTGGCTTCCCTGCCGATGGAGCAGTGCCTCGGGCCGGAACGTCTGCGGGCCGTGCGGGCTCTTTCCGGTGACCGGAGCGGGGGGCTGGCAGCGATGTTCGAGCCGGTCATGCGCAGTTATGTACGGGCAGGGCTGGAGGCGGGCAGCTGCAACCTGCATGGCAGCGTGGTGGGAGCAGTGGAACGTCCCCTCATCACCATGGCCCTCCAGCATACGGGTGGGAATCAGCTCCGTGCCGCTGCTCTGCTGGGGTTGAACCGCAACACCCTGCGCAAGCGCATCAGGGAACTTCATATCGTTGTCCCCCGGCCCGGAGCGAAGCCGGGGGACCGTTGAGCAGGAAAGATACTGTGATGATCAGACGTCTTGCCAGCAGGATGCGGGCCTCTCTCGGGCGTCTGACCAGCCCTGATGGCGTGGTGGTGCTGACGGTCGTGGCGCTGGTCCTCACGTTCGTGACATTCATCGTCCTTGCGGGTGGTGTTTCACTGGCCCGGGTACCACGGGCGCAGGCCCTGCTTTTCCTGCTGGATTTCATCACGCTCATGCTCATCGGTGCTGCCGGGGTACGGCAGATCGGCCGGATGCTGGCCGCACGGCGCATGGGGCAGGCCGGGGCCCGGCTGCACAGCCAGCTTGTCATGCTGTTTGGCGTGGTGGCCGTGGCGCCTACACTGATGGTCGGTGCCCTTTCGGCCCTGTTCTTCCATTATGGTGTGGAGATCTGGTTTTCAAACCGGGTCAACACGGCCCTGAGCGAGGCCCGTTCCGTAGCGGCAGGATATCTGCGGGAGCATAATGAGAATACGAGGACAGAGGCCTTTGCCCTGGCCAACACGCTTCTGACAGTCCAGAACGACGAGATGTTCGCCCACGGGACGGACCTGTTCCACGACCAGCCACGCCTTCAGGCCCTGCTGGAAGATGAGGTGACGGAACGGGGACTGAATGATGCGATCATTTTCAATCCGATCACCTACAGGATCATCGCTACGGGGGGGCTCATGGCCATCCGGGCGGGGGACCCGGAAAAGGAGCTGCCGCCCCGGTCTGTGGCGGCCATGGCCAGAACAGGAGAAGTCGTGCTTCTGGACCAGCCAGAGGCGCAGCTGGTGCGGGGGGTTGTCTCGCTGGGGGGCAATTCTGGTCTCATGCTGGTCATTACCCGGCCAGTGGACCCGGACATCCTCCACCATATGACACGGACAGACACGCTGGTGCAGGATTATCAGCGGATGCTCAACAATCGTGGCAAGACCCAGCTGACACTCATCGTGATTCTGGCGCTGATGGGTCTGCTGGTGCTGGCGGTGGGAATGCTCAGCGGCCTGTCCCAGGCCAACAGGATCACTCGGCCCCTCAGCCTTCTGATCCGGGCAGCCCGTCGCATTTCCCGGGGGGATCTGACGGCACGGGTCCCTGTGGAAAGCCGTGGCCTTCGTGAGGATGAGCTGGTGGCCCTCTCCCGTGCCTTCAACCTGATGGCCAGCCAGTTGGCCAGCCAGCGTTCTGAGCTGATGCAGGCTTATGACCAGATTGACGAACGGCGGCGTTTCACGGAGACCGTTCTTGCTGGTGTGTCTGCCGGTGTGATCGGGCTGGACCATGACCAGACTGTCGAACTTCCCAATCGGGCTGCCTCCTCCATTCTTCAGCGGGACCTGGAACAGGCCAAGGGGTGCCCTCTGGTCGATCATGTGCCCGAATTCGCCACTCTGCTTCAGGCTGTGAAAGAGCATCCCGAGAAGGAGCATGGGGCTGAAATCCAGATCGATACTGAAAGTGCCCGGGCGCCGGGTGGGCCAGGAGGCGGGGGTGGTGCCGGAGCCGGACGAACCCTGCTCGTCTCTGCCGTGGCGGAGCAGAACGGGCATGAAGGCCGGGGGGGATATGTTGTCACCTTTGATGACATCACCCTCCTTCAGGTAGCCCAGCGCAAGGCCGCCTGGGCCGATGTGGCCCGTCGCATCGCCCATGAAATCAAGAATCCACTGACCCCCATCCAGTTGGCGGCTGAGAGGCTGAGACGGCGTTTTTACAGGGAGATTACCAGCGATCCGGAAATCTACGATCAGCTCATCAGCACGATCGTGCGGCAGGTAGGGGATATCGGGCGCATGGTGGATGAGTTCTCATCCTTTGCCCGTATGCCCCAGCCAGAGATGGCCGAGCATGACCTTGTCCGCCTGTGTCGTGAGGCGCTGTTCCTCCAGCAGAATGCCCATCCGGAGATAGCGTATCGGCTGGATGTCCCGGCTGGTGGGCCGGTCATGGTGCGGTGTGACCATCGCCTGATTGGTCAATCTCTTATCAACCTGCTACAGAATGCAGCAGATGCCATCCTGATGACAGGGCGGCGCCTGGGGGTGGACCAGCCCGTGCTGGGCTGGATTGTCCTCCGCTTGACGCTTGAGGATGAAGCGGCAATCATTGGTGTGGCTGATAACGGCGTGGGGCTGCCCGCTGGGGAGCATCAGCGTCTGACAGAGCCTTACGTGACCCACAAGGAGAAGGGGACCGGGCTGGGGCTGGCCATTGTTCACCGGGCGATGGAGGCCCATAAGGGGCGGCTGCACCTGCGGTCCCTGACAGAGGAAGAGCGCCGGGTGCTTGCCGGTACCGGAGATGTGGGAACGGCTGGCACCCTGGTGGCACTCATCCTCCCGCTGGTGGGCAGGGGGCTTGCAGCAGAGGGCGTGAGCAAAGCATGAAGGTATCCCATGGAGCATGAAATTCTGATCGTTGATGACGAGCCGGATATCCGCCTCCTGCTTGCCGGGATTCTGGAGGATGATGGCTACGTGACCTGTGGAGCTGCGGAGGCTGATGAGGCCATCCGGGTTTTCCGGGAGAATCGGCCCTCGCTGGTGATACTGGACATCTGGCTCCAGAACTCCCGTCTGGACGGCATGGCCCTGCTGCGTCTGTTCCGGGAGGAGCAGCCGGATGTGCCTGTCATCATGATTTCCGGGCACGGAACGATCGAGACGGCCGTCTCCAGCCTGCATCAGGGGGCTTATGATTTTCTGGAGAAGCCCTTCCAGTCGGACCGTCTTCTGGTCATTGTCCGTCGGGCGCTGGAGGCAGCCCGGCTGCGCAAGGAAAATGCCGAGTTGCGCCTGAGAGCCGGAGAGCAGAGCACGCTCATGGGCAACAGTGCGCTCGTCAATGCGCTGCGGGGGCAGATCAGCCGTGTGGCCCCTACCAACTCCCGTGTTCTTATCACCGGCCCTGCCGGTGCGGGCAAGGAGGTGGTGGCCCGGCTCATCCACGCTGAATCCAAAAGGGCGGAGGGCCCTTTCGTGGTGCTGAACTGTGCTGCTTTGGCCCCGGAGCATCTGGAGGAAGAACTTTTCGGGGTTGAGGGAGCCGGTGACAGGCCGGGCCGTCCGGGCCTGCTGGAGCGTGCCCATCGGGGCACCCTGCTGTTGGATGAAGTGGCCGACATGCCGCTGGAGACACAGGGCAAGATCGTGCGGGCGCTTCAGGTCAATACGTTCGAGCGTCTGGGTGGCAATCACAGCGTGAAGGTGGATGTCCGGGTGCTGGCGACCACCAGCCGGGACCTTCAGGCTGAAATTGTCCGGCGCCGTTTCCGGGAGGACCTGTATTATCGGCTGGCCGTCGTGCCCCTTCAGGTTCCGGCTCTTTCGGAGCGACCAGAAGATATTCCGGTCATGGCGCAGCATTTTCTGGAACGTTGTGCCCGGTCTTCCGGCCTGCCGGTCCGGACACTTGCCGTGGATGCTCTGGCCTGTCTCCAGACTTACGAATGGCCGGGGAATGTGCGTGAGCTGCGGAACCTGATGGAACGGATGCTCATTCTGGCCCCCGGTGGGGATGGTGACACCCCGCACGTCATACGGGCAGACATGCTGCCAGAGGCAGTCCGGGAGGGGGCTCCTTCCATGACCTGCCTGACAGCTGGTGCTGATGTGATGAGCCTGCCTTTGCGGGAGGCTCGGGACCAGTTCGAGACACAGTATCTGCAGGTCCAGCTGATGCGTTTTGGTGGCAATATCAGCCGGACGGCCAATTTTGTCTGCATGGAGCGGAGCGCACTGCACCGCAAACTCAAGCAGCTTGGTGTAACACAGGAAGATCGGTCTGCTGCCCCGTCCGAACGTGACGGGCAGGGTGGGAAATGATGAAGGAATCCATGTCAGAACAGAGAACAGGCGACGTGCAGGAGCAGTTTCTGGCCCATGTGCAGCAGCGGGAAGAACCGGTGACGGTTTTTCTGGTCAATGGTGTCAAGCTTCAGGGGGTCATCACACGGTTTGATGGTCGCAGTGTGCTGCTCCGCCGGGACGGGCATGTGCAGCTCGTCTACAAACATGCGATCAGCACCATCATGCCCGTGGCGGCTCTTTCGGACCTGCCCTGACTGGTGCCTCTCTTCCGGGGGGTGCTTGTGTCTGGCAGGGCTCCCTCCCATATGAGGCGGGCCTGAAGAAGGCCGATACAGGATTTTGAAGACAGGATGTTCCGGATTTGAGACGTCAGCCCAAGGAAACCGCCCGCAAGCCCACCCTCGCCGCCGTCATTCTCCCTGCGGAGAAGCAGGCCTTCGCTGAAGGCCGAGCCGCAGAAGCCCGGCTGGAGGAGGCGGTGGGGCTCGCGGCCTCCATTGGGTTGGAGATCGTCCATACGGCCATTTATCCGCTGCGGACGAAGCGCCCGGCGACCCTCCTCGGTGCGGGGCAGCTGGAGGAGCTGACAGAGATCGTCAAGGCGGAGTCCGTGGGCGTGGTGGTGGTCGATGCCCGTCTTTCGCCCGCCCAGCAGCGCAACCTGGAAAAAGAGATGGGCTGCAAGGTGGTGGACCGGACCGGCCTGATTCTGGATATTTTCGGAGCCAGAGCTGCGACACGGGAGGGTGTGTTGCAGGTGGAGCTGGCGCATCTGGAATATCAGCGGTCCCGTCTTGTCCGGCTCTGGACGCATCTGGAGCGGCAGCGTGGTGGGTTCGGCTTCCTTGGTGGCCCGGGTGAAACGCAGATCGAGGCGGACAGGCGGATGCTGGATGAACGTCTGGTCAAGCTGCGGAAGGAGCTGGAGCAGGTCCGTCGGACCCGTGGTCTGCACCGTCATGCCCGTCGCAAGGTTCCGTTCCCGGTCGTGGCTCTGGTGGGGTATACCAATGCGGGAAAGTCCACCCTGTTCAATCGGATCACCGGGGCGGGTGTCCACGCACAGGACCAGCTCTTCGCCACGTTGGACCCGACCATGCGGAACCTGACCCTGCCTTCAGGCCGTCGGGTCATCCTGTCCGACACGGTGGGATTCATCAGCGACCTGCCGACCGAGCTGATCGCCGCCTTCCGGGCGACGCTGGAAGAGGTGGCGGAGGCGGACATCATCCTGCATGTGCGTGATGTCGCCCATCCGGACAGTGCCTCCCAGCGGGAGGACGTGCTGTCCGTTCTGGGTGACATGACAGCCGACGGGATGCTGGATGAGGCGTGGCCGGAACGGACGATCGAGGTGCTGAACAAGGCCGATCTTCTGGGCGGTACGGAAGCCGTGCCCCGCCGTGAGGGCAGCGTGGCCGTGTCCGCCCTGACGGGGGAAGGGCTGCCGGACCTCATGGAGGCTCTGGATGCCTTCATGACACGGTCCATGAAGCAGTTTTCGGTGCAGGTTCCTGTTACGGATGGTGCCGCATTGGCATGGCTGCATGAGCATGGGGAGGTGATGGAACGGCTGGATGATGAGGAGAGACTGCATCTCCGGGTCCGTCTGTTCCCGGCGGATCAGCAGCGTTTTGTCCGGCAGTTTCCAGCCTTGCCCCTCATGCTGGAACAGGAGGGCTGATCATGAAAAACCCCGGCGAGGTCATCCTGCCGGGGTTTTCCGTATCCGGAGGCCGAGGTCGGGCCTCCTTCAGATGGTGAAAGCCTTTTCGTCGGACTGCTCGGTGAGGATGCCATGCTGGGCATGATCCAGCCCGCAGACGGTCACCTCCTTGCCGTGCTTGCGGAATTTCTCGACAATCTTCTCAAGGGCCTGCACGGCCGTGATGTCCCAGAAGCGCGCGTGGGAAAGGTCCAGCGTCACCCGGTGGGCATGGGTGGTGTAGGTCATGGCCTCGGCCATCAGGTCTGCTGAAGCAAAGAAGATCTGACCCTGTATGTGGTAGGTCAGTATGTCATGTTCTTCCGTGGAGCGGACCTGCACCAGCCGGGCCGTATGCCATGCAAAGAACAGGCCGGAGAGCAGGACGCCCACGAGCACGCCAGCCGCCAGATTGTGGGTCAGCACGACCACGCCGACGGTGACGAGCATCACGAGGCTGGTCAGCTTGGGGTGGTGGAAGAGGTCTTTCAGGCTGCCCCAGGCGAAGGTGCTGACGGACACCATGATCATGATGGCCACGAGGGCGGCGACCGGCACCCGGGCCACCCACGGGTGCAGCACGACCATCAGCAGCAGGAGGAAGGCCCCTGCCGTGAAGGTGGAGAGCCGCCCACGCCCGCCATAGCGCAGGTTGCCGACGGTCTGGCCGATCATGCCGCATCCGGCAATCCCGCCGAACAGGCCGACGAAAATGTTGGAGATTCCCAGCCCGGTACATTCTCTCTGTGGTGTGCCGTGCGTGTCCGTCAGGTCATCCACCACACTGGCAGTCATCAGGGATTCCAGCAGTCCGACAGCCGCCACGGCCAGGGCATACGGAAAGGTGATGGTGAGCGTTTCAGCATTCAGGGGAAGCTGTGGCAGGGTGAACTGCGGCAGGCCTGTCGGCAGGGCCCCGAGGTCCGCAATGGTACGGACCGGCATCGGATGGATGATGGTGATGGCCGTCAGTACGATGATGCAGATGAGCGGTGAGGGAATGGCCTTGGAGAGCCGGGGCAGAAGATAGATGATGACCAGCCCGATGATGATGAGCAGATGGGTCTGCCAGCTCACTCCCAGCATCTGCGGGACCTGTGCGGAAAAGATGAGAATGGCCAGGGCGTTGACGAAGCCGGTACGGACCTCGCTGGAGACGAAGCGCATCAGGGAGTGGAGGCGCAGCAGCCCGAAGATGACCTGCAGGCCCCCGGCCATCAGGGTGGCCAGCAGCATGTACTGGAGGCCATGGGCATGGACGAGCGGTGCCAGCACCAGGGCAACAGACCCGGCGGCCCCGGAGATCATGCCCGGCCTGCCTCCGAAGATGGCGATGGAGACGGAGATGACGAAGGAAGCGAACAGCGAGACGGCCGGTGACACGCCAGCAATGTAGGAAAAGGCGATGACTTCAGGAATGAGGGCGAACGTGCCCACCATGCCTGCCAATATTTCCCTGACGGGTCTTTGGGTCCATTGCTGGATGTAGGAATCACTGGCCATGAATGCGGCTGGTCCTTCTCTCTGTTGAGGCTGTGGGGCAGATACAAGGTTCTGCCATGGTCACCGTACTGGCGGCCCGGTGCGGCCAATTGTGCGGCAACTATAGGCGGCTGCCGGGAGGCTGTGAAGCATTGTGGCCATGTCGTACCGGATATCGGCCCATGATGGCGGGTTTTTCGGCCCGGAGGGGGTACGTCCTAAAAAAATATGACAAAAATGCTTTTGAGGGCTGGACGGCAGAAGCAGGATTTAATAAATGTCAGGTCGCTGTGTGGCGGATGTAGCTCAGTTGGTAGAGCGCCGGTTTGTGGTACCGGTGGTCGCGGGTTCGAATCCCGTCATTCGCCCCAGCATTTCCCCTAAAACGTGATGTCGAGTGACGCAGGCAGGCTCTCCTGAGCCTTTACTGGTCCTGCGTTGTGACACTCAGTACATGCAGCCGGTCGAATTTGGCCGTGTCGCTGCTGTCGCTCGGGATATGGGCCAGTTCCTCCAGAGAGAGCGGCCCGGTCTTGAAGGTGAGGGTCCGCCGTTCGGGTGCCAGCAGGAAATCCAGTACAGGGGCCAGAATGGGTTTCTGGAGGGCCAGAACATTGAAGCGGGGTGTAACGACATACCCCTGTTCGGCCATCATGGAGCCTTTTGGAGACTCCAGTGTGGGTTTGGCGGCCCCCGTTCCATCGGCTGGTTTGTCCGTTTCGGAGGAGGCTTCAGCCTGGTGGGTCAGGATGCCGTAATAGGAGAAGATGTCCAGCCCCTGCACGGTCAGCTCTGTCCCCAGGCATTGCCCAGCCTGGAGGAAGCGTGACACGCTGTCATCGCCCAGATGGAACGGATTGATGTCAGGCAGACTGAAGACCACGGACATCAGGGCGGGGCTGTCCTTGCCAAAAAGGGTACGGAGCTGGAGGGTCTCGTCCCATTCCCCCATCCTTTTCCAGGAGGTGGCAATGATGTGGTAATCCGTCGGCAGAGCCACGGGAGAGGCCAGCAGTGAGGGGGGGGGCGAGAGCCGGGTCGTCAGGCCGGACAGGTCTCCCTCCGTGCGGAGATCATCATTCTCTCCGGCCCGCCGCTCGCCTGCCAGATGGGTGAGGATGAGGGTCCGTCGCAGGTCTGTCCGGCTGAAGAGAAGGGACAGGCCGTTGATTTCCAGTTTGCCAGGCTTTTCCCACAGGGTTGCTGCCGGGTCCTGCCAGAATGTTTCTGCCGGGTTGCCTGCATGCTGGAAGGGGCGCTTCAGCCACTGGATGTAACCTTCTCTTGCTTCCAGATGCTGGAGGGCCAGATTCAGTTCCATGGGAGATTCGGCCCCGGGCGTGGCGTCCGTGTTCCCGGGCAGGAGGATCTGCTGCAATACTGGCGGGAAGAGGCTGTTTTTGCCGCCGGGGAGGGAAACGGAAAGGGACAGGCCGTTCATGAGTGTATGGACACGGAGTCCCTGCCCGTAGCCTTCAACGATCAGGTTGTCAGCCGACAGTGTTTTTATGGTGAACGGGCGTGCAACTGCGGAGCCAGCCGCAATGGGCGGGGCGTTTTCTGATGGTGAGACACGCAGTTTTGTCAGCTGCATCTGTTCAAAGCGCAGGGCTGTCACGTCTTCCGGTTCAAACGACATGATGGCTGCCAGGGAGCGCATGCTGTCCGCTTCGCCATGACCTTCATGCAGCGTTTCTGCCGAGGAGGGGATATGGAGGTGATGGAACGACGCTTCGTCTGCCGTGATGTGGTGTGTCTGGTCGGTATAGCTGGGTGAATCCAGCAGGAGGCTGGCCAGTCTCAGGGTTCCGCTGGAAAGCAGCTTGGGGTAGCCGAAACGGACACGCCGGGCGTGGAAATCTGTCGCCTGATAATGGAACGACACATCATACAGGGTCACCCCGCCAAGCAGGAATGCGGGCCGGACCTCGCTGTAATGAAAGTCCGCCCCGGCAGGCAGGGCAGCCCGGAACCGGTCCAGTGCGTGGGAAAGACGGATTCCGGCCTCGCGGTAGATGCCCAGTCCCCCCAGAATCAGGATGAGGAGGGCCAGACAGAGGGGAAGCCGTAACCGTTGCATGCTGCACTTACCTCACTTGGGCACTCTTGATATGCGAACCGGCACAATACCCTTTGGCAGAGGCATGAGCAAATGGGGATGGAGCTGTCTGCTGCCGGAAGGAGGCAGAAAGAAGGGATTATTTTGCGGTATTTTAATACCACATCATAAAAAATGCCTGTTCTCTGCCGCTTGTGGCGCAATGGTCCAGAATTAAAGGGCTTGACCTTTTTCCCGTCTCCCGCAATAACGCCCACATCCTGAATCTGTTTCCGGCTTTCAGGGTGTCTGGCCTCTTACGGAGCCGGCATCGTCGGGGCAGTCCTTTTCCTGATGCCGCATTGTCCGTGGCATCTCAAACTGGAAATGATACGTCATGAAGACCACACTTTCGCTGAAACCCGCGGAGGTGACGAGAAACTGGATCCTGATCGATGCCGAAGGGCTGGTTCTGGGCCGTCTCGCCACCATCATTGCCAACCGTCTGCGCGGCAAGCACAAGCCGCAGTACACCCCGCATGTTGATTGCGGTGATGCGGTTGTCGTCATCAACGCCGAGAAGATCGCCCTGACAGGCAACAAGGTCGGCCAGAAGCTCTTCCATTACCACACCGGCCATCCGGGTGGCATCAAGGAGCGCACCATCACTCAGCGTCTCGAGGGCAAGAACCCCGGTCAGGTCGTGGAGAAGGCTGTCGAGCGCATGATCACCCGTGGTCCGCTCCAGCGCGCCCAGATGAAGCACCTGTACGTCTATGCCGGCACGGAGCACCCGCATGAGGGTCAGAAGCCCGTCAAGCTGGACGTTGCTTCCCTGAACCGCAAGAATACCCTGAAACGTCAGTAAGGCCTGTCATCATGTCAGAAACTCAAGAGCGCCCCGCCGCCGAGCTTACCGGCACTTTGCAGGACCTGGCCAATGCGGCTCCTGCTGTTGCCAATGCAGCTCCCGTCTATGAAGCCAAGCGTGATGCGCAGGGCCGTTCCTACGCAACGGGCCGCCGTAAGGACGCCGTCGCCCGTGTGTGGATCAAGCCTGGCAAGGGTGAGATCACCGTCAACGGCCGCCCGGTCACGAATTATTTCGCACGCCCCGTGCTGCGCATGCTGATCACCCAGCCCTTCCTGCTGACAGATCGCTACAACCAGTTTGACGTGTATTGCACGGTCACTGGCGGTGGTCTTTCCGGTCAGGCTGGTGCGGTCCGTCACGGTATCTCCCGTGCCCTGACCCACTACGAGCCGGAGCTGCGTGGTGTGCTGAAGATGGCTGGCTTCCTGACGCGTGACAGCCGTGTCGTCGAGCGTAAGAAGTACGGTAAGGCCAAGGCCCGCCGTTCCTTCCAGTTCTCCAAGCGCTGATCTTTCAGCCATACGGAAAACTGGCCTGCGCCGGAAAAACCCTCACCCTGCCGGGTGGGGGTTTTTTTATGGTGCATGTCTGGCATTCATGAAATAAAGTTTCAAAAATATGGTCTTGAAAGACATAGTATTCCATATATTAGTCTCTTGACGGAACAGCACATAAATTCCGAAATGTGACATCTTTGAACCGACCGGGAAGGCAGGAAGCATCATGGCAGAGTTCAGCATTGAACGGACAGAGACCCCTACATCAGCCGAGCAGCGGCAGGCCCTGATGGTGGACCCAAAGTTCGGGCGTGTCTTTACGGACCATATGGCTGTCATCCGTTATACGGATGAAAAGGGCTGGCATGACGCCAGAATTATTCCTCGTCAGCCTTTGCAGATCGACCCGGCATCGACCGTCCTGCATTATGGGCAGGAGATTTTCGAGGGGCTGAAAGCCTATCGTGGCAAGGGGGGGGCTGTTACGCTGTTCCGGCCGGAGGCCAATGCTGCCCGGTTTGCGGCGTCAGCCCGCCGCCTTTCCATGGCCGAGCTGCCGGAGGAGCTCTTCCTCGGGTCCATCAAGGCCCTGCTGAAGGTGGATCATGACTGGGTGCCCACCAATCCGGAGCAGAGCCTCTATCTGCGGCCGTTCATGATCTCCAATGAAGTGTTTCTTGGCGTGAAGCGGGCCAATGAATATCTGTTCGTCGTGCTGGCCAGCCCTGTAGGGGGGTATTTCAGTGGTAATGGCAGCATCCCGGTCTGGGTGTCGGAGCAGTATACACGGGCGGCTCCCGGTGGCACGGGTGAGGCCAAATGTGGGGGCAATTACGCAGCCAGTCTGCTGCCCCAGCAGGAGGCGGCGGACCATGGCTGTAGCCAGGTGCTGTTCCTTGATGCGAAGGAACGTCGTTTCATTGATGAAATGGGCGGCATGAACGTCATGTTCGTCCGCAAGGATGGCAGTGTGGTCACACCACCGCTTGGTGGGACGATTCTGCGAGGCATCACGAGGGACAGCATCCTCAAGCTGGGCCGCAGGATGGGCCTGACCATGGTTGAGGAGCCTCTGGCCATAGATGATGTCTTCAGGGCTGCCGCTGCTGGTGAGATCACGGAGGCCTTTGCCTGCGGCACGGCGGCAGTCATTTCACCGATTGGCGAATTCCGCCGGGATGCTGGCTCCGTGGCGTTTGGTGATGGAAAAACGGCTGGGCCGGTTACCATGAAGCTGCGCAACGCCCTGTGCGCCCTCCAGCGTGGCGAGGAAGCGGACCCGTTCGGCTGGGTTCATACCGTTTCCCTGTGAGGGAAGAGCGCAGGCCGGGTGTTGTCAGTCATCGCCCGGCAGAGCTGTTTTCAGCCGCTGCCTGAGTGTTTCCATGAGGTCCGGGTCCTGTGGGGCTCCGGGCCTTTCCAGCTCCCGCTGCATGGCCTGAAGAATATCTGGCGTGGCGTCCTTTACGGCCATGCGCCAGTAGCGCAGAGCATCTTCCGGCTGCCCCATACCCATCAAGGCGGTAGCATAATTATGCTGCCCCCGGTAATCGCCTCCGTCAGCAGAGCGCTGATACCATTCCAGAGCGGCAAGGGGATTGGCGGGGGTCTCCCATCCCTCCTCAATGAAACGGGCCAGCAGGTTCATGGACTTCGCATGGCCTCGCAGAGCTGCCCGACGGAAGAGAAGGAAGGCGGTTCGCCGGTCTGCCTGCACTCCCAGGCCCCGCATGTGGCAGATGCCGAGATTGTAGATGCCCCACAGGTCATCCAGCTGCGCAGCCCGGCTGTAATGGCGGACAGCTTCTGTCAGATCCAGCGGGCACCCCCAGCCGAACTGTGAACAGCGGCCCAGCATGTTGTGGGCCGGGCCATAACTGGCAGAAGCCGCAATGGTGAACCACTCCCGTGCTTTGTCCACATCCCGGGGGACATACTCGCTGTCCAGCAGGGCTTTCCCCCAGAGAACCTGCTCCAGTACATGGCCGTTCCGTGCCTTCTGGTAGATTTCCGCAAGATTGTCCGGCAGGTCGGGCTCTTGCGGATGGGCGGAAGAACGGCTGAAGAAGCGACGGAATCGGGCGAACACCATGGCGTTCCTTACTTTGCTGGACGGGTGCCAGGCCTTGGGATCAAACTGATAATCTTTTGCAGGAAGATGAAGATAGAGCCGGGCTGCATGGAAAGGCAATGGTACCGCGCAGAAAAGGCACCTCTGGTGCGCGCTGCGGGACTTGAACCCGCACGTTCTGACCGAACTCGAGATTTTAAGTCTCGTGCGTCTACCATTCCGCCAAGCGCGCAGAGGAAGCGGGCGTTTTATATCATGGCCAGCAGATGAGCACCATTCTGTGAAAGCCATTTTTCAGCTTTTTTGCGCCCCGGCTGTCCGCCCGGGGCGTATTGGTCCACAAGCGCCCAGAAGGCCGGCCCATGGTTGAAATGGCGCAGATGGGCGAGCTCATGCACCATCACGTAGGTGTAGATGTCCGGCGGAGCCATGATGAGCCGCCAGCTGAGCATGATGCGCCCTTGCCTTGTGCAGCTGCCCCAGCGGCTTTTGACATCCCGCAGGCTGAATTTTGCTGGTGAGGCCTCCATACGGAGGCTCTGTTGCCGGAAGAGGGGCGGGAACAGGCTTTCGGCACGGCGCTTCAGAAAGGAGAGCAGATGGCGGGCATGTTCTTCGGGAGGGTGGCCCACATGCAGCCCTTTGTCTGTCAGGCGTGTACGGCCATCCAGTATTATGGTGGGGAGGATGGGAATGGCCTGCCCCTCCAGCCATATCTGGCCCTGATCGACTGCCGGAGGAGGGAGGTCTGCCATGGCCTGTGCCAGCCATTGTGACTGGCTCTGGAGGAAGCGCAGCCCCTGTTGGCGGGTGGCTCCAGCAGGGAGGGTGATGACAATGGCCCGTCGGCGGAGGTCCAGACGGAGAATGATCCGCCGGGCCCGGGAGGACATACGCCAGAGAACGGGTGGAAGAAGCACGGGAGTGTCAGCTGTTACCATTCTGACGGAGCGCAACGCAGGGTGGGGCGCCCTCCGGCCAGGTACCGGGCCAGTCGGCGATGTGGTTTTCCAGCAGGCCGGCCCGGCGTTCGCTGATGCAGCGGCCACTGGCCGAGGCGCCGGCCTTCAGCACGGTGTCGTCCGTTCCACTGCGAAGGGGATGCCATTCCGGCAGGTCGAACCCGTCCCGCAGGAGGCGATAGGCGCAGCTCGGGGGCAGCCAGTCGATGTCGTCCAGCAGGGCCGGGGTCAGGGAGATGCAGTCCGGAATTTTTTTCTGGCGTCGCTCATAGTCGGTGCAGCGGCATGTCTGGGTATCAAGGAGACGGCAGGAAACGTCCGTCCAGATGATCTCATCGGTGTCTTCGTCCCGCAGCTTGTTCAGGCAACAGCGGCCACAGCCGTCACAGAGAGATTCCCATTGGCTGGCTGTCATGTCCTGAAGGGAAGTGGTTCGCCAGAAGGGAAGGTGATCTGTCATCGTGTGGTCTGTTCTGTCGTCAGGGGCCTGGAAAGAGGAGTGTGGGTGAGCCATGCGTTAAAGCGCTCACTCAGCAGCAGTTCATGTGTTGCCCAGAAACCGTCGCTGATTTCAAGTGATTCGGCAGGAATGGGGGAAGGAGGATAGGGCAGGTGTGGTGGGTTCTTCAGCAGGAGGGTGCGGATTTCGTTGGCCTGCTCAGTGGGCAGTGTCGCCGGAATTGCCCACATGGCGGGACTGTACAGAACGTTGCCCATCTCTGCCTGATAAGGTCGCACCAGTGTGTTTCTTGCCTTGGGAGAGAGAATGATGGCGCCGGGGGTGATTCCCATCAGCACGGCCTGTTTCTGGAGGATATGGTAGGCCTCGGAGGGAGAGCGCCACCAGATTATATAGGGCCGCAGCTGGTTGAGCTTGT
This sequence comes from Parasaccharibacter apium, assembly GCF_002917995.1. NCBI lineage: Bacteria > Pseudomonadati > Pseudomonadota > Alphaproteobacteria > Acetobacterales > Acetobacteraceae > Parasaccharibacter > Parasaccharibacter apium. Next base: position 1,003 of record NZ_LMYH01000004.1, on the reverse strand, counting down.
GGAAGGCCCGGTCGATCCCTGCCGGGGTGGAGAGCTGGGCGTAGACCTGGTTGGGGGGGACGCCATCAGCCAGCAGGGCAATCTCCAGCGTCATGCGGGGGCCCCGGAAGAAGGCTCGCTGTCCGGGATAGCGGGCAACATCCCACAATGTTGGCCAATGTGGTGGGGTGGTGATGCGGGATGTATCCCAGAAGAGGACATTGCGGAAAAAACCGGCCGGCCGACCACAACGGCCCAGGGCATGGAGGGGCTGCAACCAGGCTCGTGCACAGGCGATGGCCGATTCCGTGCTGTTCAGCATGATGGCCTGTACGGTCTGTGGATAGGCAAGGGCCTGCTGTTCTATTTCGTCCAGTCCACGTCCTTCACGGCTCAGGAAAGCAAGATTCATGGAGGTGGAATCACGCAGTATCGGGCCGATGAGATCATGCTCTGGAATGGCCCAGTAATAGGTCCTGTCCTGTGGGGCAGGGTCGGTCTGTGTGCTGGCCGCATCCGCCATGGCGGAGACAGGGGCTGCGCCAGCCATGGCTGTGAGGGCCAGACAGAGTGCAGGCAAACGCCCGATGGATGGATGAATTTTGTCCAGGAACTGCCTGACAGGACAAACCGCCCGCATGATGGAACGGAACAGACGGTGCCCCGTGTGGGGCAGTGAGGGGTGTTTCTGGCAGCTCCGGGGGCGGACTGTTTTCATGACGTAGCGGCACCGTACGGACTTGAGGTGGCGGTGGGATTCAATGGACAGGATAAATGCATGGAAGTGGTTGAGATGAAAGGATATTACATGATGATTCTTGAAACTTCGTTACAGAGGGGAGAAGAAAAAAGAATCAGAACATCTTTATGCCTTTTTTTCTTGATAGAATAGGGAAATATTTTCCATTCAACCTTTAATGAGGGGTGGGTAGCGCCGCTTCGTGAGGTGCTTTGGCTTTTTCCCGTGCAGTGCTATAGGTGAGGGAATGGTCGGCGGAGGGGTGTGTTCTGTCCTCCCTCTGGC
>NZ_LMYH01000005.1:0-74020 GCF_002917995.1 Parasaccharibacter apium | reverse complement strand
ATCCATACCCGATCCCATCCCGAACTCGGCCGTTAAAGCCTCCAGCGCCTATGATACTGCTCCTTAAGGAGCGGAAAAGTCGGTCGCCGCCAGGTCCCCTCGCTCACCCACCCTCATAAAAACCACCCACCAACGCGGGGTGGAGCAGCCCGGTAGCTCGTCAGGCTCATAACCTGAAGGTCGTAGGTTCAAATCCTACCCCCGCATCCATACCCACAAAATCAGAAATAAGTTGATACGGAACCATCGGCATACTGCTTGTCAATAGCAGAGCTATATTGTGGGGAAGCGTGCCTGCAGAGGCATGCTGTAGACAATGTAAATATAAAATTAAAAACGGTAGTGTTTGTTTTGTGTGTCACTTGTTTTGATTTGACATTAGAAATACACAAATCATATAGTTAAATAAATTAGATGTAATCATGCTTCTTTTAGAAGAAGTATAACAATTACTGATGTAATGATTTGTTATTCATTGCATTTTCTCTAAAATAGGAGATTGCATAGGCATGCGTGGTGTTGTTGTTAAACTTCCGGATAGTGAACCCGGTATTATTGTTGCAGATGGTACGCAATATAACTTTCAAATTGCAGGCTCATGGCAGGGAAGTGTGGCCCCTTCAGTCAATCAGACAGTGGAATTTACGGAAGGGACAGGGGGAGTTGCAACAGATATCACTACCATATCGCGAGAAACCTTGGCTCAAGAACGGTTGCACACTCTTGGGAAAGGGCTCATGGACAAGGGAGAAGGGTTTTCGGATAATCTGAAACCATATGTGAAGCTGCAAATAGAACTTATGACGCTTCCATCTCTTGTAGTAACTGCAGCTATGGAAATTTCTTACTTCTTTTTTTCAGCTTTTTATTTCAATCAAAAGATCCCTTTTGTGAATACTGGATTTTCTGTGACTATTGATCAGCTTCTGGGAGCTGATATAGGCATGAATGGCATAGGATATTCCTTCACATTTCTTCGTGTTGTTGGTCTGTTGGTCATGTTCGTACCTTGGGTCACGCCGTGGTTGTCGTTTCCCAGAAAAAACTTTTTAAATCTCTTACCGTTGCTTGTGGTCTCATGCCTGCCCTTCCTCATGTATATGAAAGCAAAGTCATTTTTTGAGGATCTGCAGAGCTCTACAAATGGGCTCATGAATGGTTTGGGTGGATTGTTCGGGCAATTTTCTGCCCAGCAAGCGCTCTCAATGCCTGACCCGGGAGTGTTGGCCAGGAAGGTGATATCCCAGATTACGTTTGGATTTGGGTTCTGGGTTACCTTACTGGCAGCAGTGGCGCTTGTCATTACGACATTCAAGAAGAGACCTTCATGATGTCAGCGTGGCTATTGCTACACTACAATGAAGCAATCTCTTAAGACAGAAGGGCAGGGCGCTGGGTCAGCGCCCTGTTCCAACTAATCAGACCAGCGTAACGACCGTCTTGATATTTCCCTTCGTAGCATTGGCGTAGGGGCAGACGAACTCCGTCTTCTTCACCAGCTCAGCGGCTTTCGTCCGGTCCATCCCCGGCAGGGACACCTCAATGGCAACTTCCAGCCCGAAACCGCCGTCAGAGCGGGGACCGATGCCGACTGTAGCTTGAACATGCGTGTCCGCAGGAATTTCGATCTTCTCTTCACCAGCAACAAATTTCATGGCACCGAGGAAACAGGCGGAATAACCAGCAGCAAAAAGCTGCTCCGGGTTATTGCCCTTGCCATTGCCACCCATTTCTTTGGGAACACCAAGGTCAACACGGAAGCTGCCGTCTGTGGTCTCTGCAAACCCATCCCGGCCACCGGTTGCGCGTGCCGTGGTTTTGTAAACAACGTTGATGGACATGAACCTACTCCCGCCCCCATGCGAAGGGCCTGTTATGGTGGTTGGTCCCAGCCGGTCCCGTGGGATACCGACTGGAAACCTCTGCCTGTAGAGATGGGCTCTGCGTCGTTATAGACAATGGGGCTGCCCCATAAAAAAATCAGGGCAGCCCCAACTCTTGTTCAAGATGTATAACCGTCAGTGGTGCTGTGGCGCATCTGTAAGGTTGGGTGTGCTGACAGGGAGGTCAGCCAGAATGGCAATGTCATGGCCACAGCTCAGGACAGCAGCCTTCTCCGCTGGTGTCAGCTGTGCCAGAGCGTCTTCCAGAGTTGCACTTTCCTGAAGCTTCAGGGAGCCAGTCAGCAGCGGCACGGAGATGGGGTCTCCTGGCTTCCGAGGGGGAGGCAGTGTCCGCAGGTGGGCATGTCTCAGGGTTGAACTGCTGCGAAGAGCGTGAAAAGCCTCCACAATTACAGGATGTGGGTGATTCCGTTCTTCATGTGCTTTCTGGATGATCGGCGGTGGCGCCGTTTCTTCAGGAATGAGAAGAAGACCAGCTTTACGCATTGCCTGACCAATCCGGCTGCTGCTGGTGAAGCCGACAAGAGGAATGGCCAGCAGCAGGCCGATCAGGACAGGCAGCATCCAGAGGAACAGGGAAAGGGACACGGACCACGCCGCAGCGCTCAGGATGAGGCCGAACAGGCTGTAGAACCAGTATTTTCGCACCGTATCAGCCCAGGGCAGGCTGCCATCGTCACGGTTCTGGGCCTTCCAGCCGGAATCACGGCCCAGCAGGATGGACAGGATGGCCGAGGTCTGGATCAGCATGGCAATCGGGGCAATGAGTGCCCCAATGAGCGTTTCCAGAAGAATGGACCAGCCAAGCCGTACCACACCACCTGCCTGTTCCCGCTCTTTGGGGTCAAGACAGATGGCAAGAAAAGCCAGAGCCTTGGGGGCCAGAAGGACGATCATGGTCTGGATGAAGACCAGCCGGGCCAGAATGGGATCCACGTGCGGCCAATGTGGGTAAAGGCTGCGCTGTGTGCTGAAATATTCTGGATGATAGAAATGTGCCTGCAAGGCAATGAGAATGCCAAAGAGCAGGAACAGCAGCCAGAGTGGTGACATGATGTAAGAACCGATGCCCACCAGCATGTGGGACCGGCTGACCCAGTGCATCCCCCTGGTGAAGAGGATACGGGCGTGCTGAAGGTTCCCCTGGCACCAGCGGCGATCCCGTACGGCAATGTCCGTCAGGGAAGGGGGGCTTTCCTCATAGGAACCACTCAGACCCGGAACCATGTGGATGGCCCAGCCGCCACGGCGCATCAGGGCTGCTTCGATGAAGTCATGGCTCAGAATATGCCCGCCAAAAGGTGGCTTGCCGGGAAGGTGTGGCAGACCGGCCTGCTCGGCAAAGGCCTGCGTGCGGATGATGGCATTATGGCCCCAGTAATTACCTTCCGAGCCATGCCACCAAGCAATCCCCTGTGCAATCAGTGGCCCATAAACACGTCCGGCAAACTGCTGCATCCGGGCAAAGAGTGTCTGTCCCCCCACGATGACAGGCAGGCTTTGAATGAGACCAACCTGCTCATGCTGTTCCATGGCGGCCGCCATGCGGACAATCAGTCCACCATCCATCAGGCTGTCTGCATCCAGGGTGAGCATGGCCGGGTAGGCCCCGCCAAAACGGGTGACCCATTCGCCGATATTCCCTGCCTTGCGGTCCGTGTTCTTGAAACGGCGGCGGTAGAACAGGTGCTTGCGGGCGTAATCCTGTTTGTGGAGGTCCAGAATGGCCTGCTCTTCCTGCACCCAGATGTCTGGATCAGTCGTGTCGGAAAGGATGAAGATGTCGAAATGGTCGCCCCGTCCCGTCTCCTGAAGGCTCTTGAGCATGGCCCGGAGATTGGTCATCACCCTCTGGGGCGGCTCATTGTAGGTGGGGAGCAGGATGGCGGTCTTGCCGGACAGTTGCGGCAGTGGGCCGGTGCGGCGGATGCCAAGCCCCAGCCCGCCATGACGCAGCATGGCCCAGAAGCCCCCGAGTGCTGAGGCGCAGGACAGGGAGATCCAGAAGCTGAGGATACTGAACAGCCCCAGCATGATGATCCCTAGCGTGCTTGTCCCCAGGGAGTTGAAGACGGCGTTGATCTTGACCACGCTGTAGCCGGTCAGGAGGAAAGCAGCCCCAAACACGGCCAGGCGCCGCAGCCAGAGCAGCGTCGGGGTCGTAGGGAGCCGCCAGAAGGCCCGGCCATGGCGGTCCGGTGCCTTGTGGAGGTCCTGCACGGGCATGGGCAGGGGCGATTCGGGAGGAAGAAAAGCAGTCTGCTGCGTGTGTTGCATCTCTCTCATGGGGTCCAGCGGTACAGCCATGTCTCGGAAACAGGCCCCTGCATGTTGGCCAGCTGGACCTGAAGCTCGCAGAGTTTCGCCTCCCCAGGGGTCAGCTGGAAGAAGGCCCGGATGCCATTGATGTCCGGATTTGGCATGAGTGTGATGGCTCCGATGCTGCCTGTCGATGTCTGGGCGACAAGGTGGTAGGAAGCCGGATCGGAAAGTGTACGGAACGGCTCACCATCAAAATCCAGCACGAACTGGACCCTGTCGGGGTGATCCGTCACGGCACCGACACGGGTATCATGGATGCGGGCCAGATGGGTCGGCCATGGCGTGTCCCAGCCCCAGTACATGCGATACGTGAAGTTGTAGCTCTGCCCGGCCTTCATGGGGGACTGGGGGCGCCAGAAGGATACGATGTTGTCGTTGACTTCACTGGGAGTAGGAATCTCCACCAGATTGACACTGCCCCTGCCCCAGTTGCCGACAGGCTCCACCCATAAGGAGGGGCGCCTTTCGTAATGCAGGGCGAGGTCTTCATAATCATGGAAGGACCGTTTGCGCTGCATCAGCCCATAGCCATAGGGCCCGGCATCACTGAAGGATGAGAGCTGGAGGTCGGTCGGGTTGGTCAGCGGGCGGTAGATGTTCTGGCCAGCGCCCGTCCATATCTGGAGGGCTTCACTATCATGGGCGGCAGGTCGCCAGTCATTCACATGCACCCGGTCATTGGCATCGAAATAATACATGCCTGTCAGTGGGGCGATACCGCCTGCCGAGATGTCCACACGGGGGAAGAAGGTGGACTGGACATCAAAAAGGGTCGTCTCCCCGGGACGGATGGTAAAGCGGAACGCACCGGTCAGGGAGGGGCTGTCCATCAGGGCATGCAGGACGAGGGACTGGCTGCCCGTAGCAGGCTTCTCAAGCCAGAAGGCCCGGAAAACGGGGAATTCCTCACCAGTTGGTGTGCCGGTATCCTTGGCAAAGCCCCGGGCAGACAGGCCGTAATTCTGCCCTTTTGCCACGGCACGGAAATAGGAAGCCCCGAGGAAAACCGCACATTCCTCCATGACATCAGGCCGGTTGAGGGCATAGCGGATGCGCAGGCCGGAGAAACCCTCCCCGGCGCTGATGTTCAGAGAGGAATCCCGGCTGCTGAATGTGTCAGCTGTGCAGGTGATGGGGTGGGCGGCGCCATTTTCGACCTCAAAAACATCAACCTGCTGTTTGTACAGATAGCCACGGGGAAAGAACTGGACATCGAAGGCCAGATGGTCCTGTCCCCAGAGGGTTTTTTCAGGATTGAACTGGATGGACGAAAACTGGTCGAACGTCATGTGGGCCAGAGAGTCAGGCAGGTCCTTCGGTGGTGCATGGTAGCTTCTGCCGGCCAGAGCCTGGGCCAGGGAGCGCACGGTACCGTCATCAAAATGGGTCGGAGCGACGTCGACTGTCTGTGCCCGCAGGCTGCGTCCCCCTGCAAGAGCCAGTCCTGCTCCGAGGCTCATACCTGCTTTTACAAGTTCACGACGATGCAGTTTCATGATGTACTTTCAAAACCCCGCCTGTCCATACAGTCTTGTTCCCTGTCTAACCCGGGATCAAAGGGTGAGGGAATGGTAATTTCAGGGCAGATTACATTAAAAAAATGTAGTCTCAATGCTGATTAAAGGGGACTGTTCAGGTTCCATATTTCCTCCCAGGACGGAAACTGGCCCGTTATCCTGTTGATATCATGGGGCTCTGGTGTGCCGGGAATTGCGGGAAGGTGATGGAGAGACCGGGTCCGTCCCAGCCGTTCCAGCGTCTGGCTGTTCTGGGGAGAGGCTGGCCCATTGGTGATGAAGCCGAGGACAGGAATATCACGTCGATACAGGGCTTCCAGGCTGAGCAGTGTGTGGTTGAGCGTCCCCAGCCCGCTGCGTGTGACCAGAATGACGGGCAGGCCCAGTCGGGCGATGAGGTCGATCATCAGCATGGTATCTGTCAGGGGGACCATGAGGCCACCAGCTCCTTCCACGATCAGCGGAGCCTGCGGGACAGCAGGCAGGGTGAGCTGGTCAGGGTCCAGCGTCACACCTTCCAGCAGGCCGGCCGCAGCCGGTGCCAGGGGGGCCTGAAAGGCATGGGCCGGGGGCAGGAAATGCCTGTCCGGCAGGCCGGTCAGACGCTGGACGGTGGGTGTATCCCCTTCTTCTTCAGCCAGACCGGTCTGGAACGGCTTCCAGTATGTGCCCTGCCACGCTTTCGTCAGGATGGCACTGGTGAGCGTCTTGCCAACGCCGGTATCCGTCCCGGTGACGAAAACGCCTTGCGGAGCCGCCTGTGGCAGAGGAGAGGGGGAGGAGAGGAGCATGGTGGTCAGTGTCCTTTCTGGAAGGCGCCGAAGGCGGCCTGATAGGTCACATGGTCGAAATGGCTGTCAAAATGGCGCATGGCCCTGCGCAGGCCCAGGGTCGGCTGATGCCCGTTTTTCGGCAGGGACGCCCCGATCATGCGCAGCCCCTTCAGGAAGTGCTGGGCTGAGGGGGTGGGGTCATGGAGCGGGCAGGCGTCCCATTGGCCATGCCCTCCCGGTGGCCAGTCCTGCTGAAGCTGCGTGAGGGTGGGATAGTCCGGCACGCCACAGGGAATGGCGGCGGCTTCACAGCTTTCCTGCCATTCATGCAGGCTGTCCGCCAGCAGTGTGCTGACCATCAGTCGGCCGCCAGGCCGCAGGAGAGCCACAAGGTCACGGAAGGCTCCGGCCCGGTCCTCGAACCATTGCAGGCAGAGGCTGGAGGTGATGAGGTCGAACCCTCCACCTGTTTCATCCTGTGGCTGGGGGTGTTCCCCATCCATGACATAAAGATGCACGGTTGCGGGCAGAGGAGCCAGAGTCCGGCGGACCCTGTCCAGCATGGCAGGGGCCAGGTCGGTCAGGTGAAGTTCCGCCTGCGGGAAAGCGGTCACCAGCTCACGGCTCAGCAGGCCGGTTCCGCAGCCGAATTCCAGAATCCGGCGGGGCGGGTGCAGGAGATGGCTCTGGCAGATGCGCCCGGCCAGCATCCGGGCGCATTGTTTCTGGATGAAGGCCGCCTGTTCATAATCGTGGGCGGCATCAAAGCGGGCGGCAATGTCGGTCTTGCGGTGGGATGTCATGCCAGAGGAGTGTCCCTGATGATGCGCCTGAGAAGGATGGCGCAGTCCTGCGGGTGCGTGAGGGGCAGAAGATGCCCGCCGGGCAGGCTGATGCCATTGGCTGCGGGACCCAGCCCGTTTCTGGCAGGAGAGAGCGGGTCATCCGGGCTGTGCAGGCTGTGGAGACGCCCTTCCCAGCGGGGCAGGAGGGGGCGGTGGTCCATCCCGGCCAGTGCGGCAAGACCGGTTTTCAGGGCTTCATGGTCCAGCGTGGTGGGGAGAACGGGATCGGTCTCTCCACACATCTGGCGGAACTGGCGCAGGACATCCCGTGGCTGACGGTCCAGCTGCCGGATCATGCGGTGAAGGATGCGTTCTGGCACACCGTCCGGGAAATTCTCGTCTCTGGTGAAGCGGGCAAAGCCGTTGATGCTGATGAGGCCAAGGCAGTGCGGTGCTTCCAGGGCCAGCAGGGAACAGGCCCCGGCGGAATGGCCCACGGCCCAGAAGGGAGTTTCCGGCAGGTCTGGCCGTGTCGTCGCTCCGAAATAGCCCGCATCAGCACAGACATGCCGGAATTCCGGCAGATGCTGCCGCAGTGGTGTCCAGAAGCTGGCATCATAGCCCCAGCCATGCAGGAAATGGAGCGTCATCATCGGGGCGTCACACTCCGCAGGCTGTCCAGCAGGGCGTCGCCGAGCTGGTCTATGGTGGTGGCGGAAAGGCGGCTTTCCAGAGCGATCCGCAGGCGGGCCGTGCCGGGCGGGACGGTGGGCGGACGAATGGCAATGCTGAGGAATCCTTTTTCCTCCAGAGAGCGGGCGACATGCAGGGCCGTTTCACTGTCTCCGATCATGACCGGAATGATCTGTGTGCTGGAGGGGCCTGTCTTCCACCCTGCATCATTCAGTCGCTGGCGCAGACGGCTGGCCTGATGCTGGAGATGCAGGCGTTCAGCCTCCAGTGAAGGGACGATCTCAAGGGCGGCATCCAGTGCCCCGAGGCAGGCAGGGGGCAGGGCCGTGCTGTAAATGAAGCCGGAGGCCTGATTGACCAGATAGTCGCAGAGGGCCCGACTTCCCGTCACGAAGGCTCCCATTCCACCCAGGGCCTTGCTGGCCGTGCTCATGGTGATGTCCGCCAGCCCGCTGGACAGGCCGCACCCACCCGGCCCCAGAACGGCGGTGGCATGGGCTTCATCAACGTACAGGAAGGCCCCGTGACGGTCTGCCAGTGCCCGCAGGGCGGGGATGTCGGCCCGGTCTCCATCCATGGAGAAGACAGTCTCGGTGATGACGAATTTCAGGCCCTTCTGGTCGGCATGGCGGTCCAGCAGGGTTTCCAGATGGGCAAGATCGTTATGATGGAAGCGCACCTGCCGCAGCCCGGCCGCCAGACAGCCATGATGCAGGCTGGCATGGTTCAGGCGGTCCATGAAGAGGATGGCCGGATGGCCCGTCTGCTGGCGGGACAGGTGGTTGAGGGCGGGGAGCAGGGACGCATTGGCCTGCCATCCGCTGGCGAACAGCAGGGCCGCCTCGCTTTTCTTGAAGCGGGCCAGTTTTTCTTCCAGCTGCGTGTGCAGGGGCAGGGTACCGCTGACAAGGCGGGAGGCCCGTGCGCCTGTGCCGTACCGTTCCGCCCAGTCTGCCGCCCTCTGGCGCAGCAGGGGATGGTCCGCAAGGCCGAGATAGTCGTTGGAGGTGACATCAACCAGCTTCCGGCCCTGACGGAGCAGAGAGCCGCCCTGCCGTTCCACGGGGACAAGATGGCGGCGGGTATGCTGGCGGTCCCGCTCATGCAGGGCTGCCTGAAGGGCGGACTGGAGGGTGTTCATCCCAGATGGTCCTTCAGGACATGATGGATGCTGCCGGTCAGTCTGCTCAGCTCATCGGGCGTGATGGTGAAGGCGGGCGTGAGATAGACGATGTGCCGGAAGGGACGGACCCAGACGCCCTTTTCGATGAAGGCCCGCTTGAGGGCCTCCGGGTCATCCAGCGTTTTCAGCTCCACGACACCGATGGCACCCAGAACACGGACATCCCTGACGCCGGGCAGGGAGCGGCAGGGTTCCAGCTCTGCTGCCATCTGGGCACTGATGGACTGGACCTGTTCCAGCCGTGGCTCCTGATCGAACAGGTCCAGCGAGGCATTGGCCACGGCACAGGCCAGTGGATTGGCCATGAAGGTCGGACCATGCATGAGGGCATGGAGCGGATCATCCGAGAGGAAGGCCTCGAACACGTGTTTCCGGGCAATGGTGGCGGCGAGGGGCATGGTGCCGCCTGTCAGGGCCTTGGATAGGGTGATGATGTCCGGCGTGATCCCGGCCTGTTCGCAGGCGAAAAATGTCCCCGTCCGGCCGAACCCGGTGAAGATTTCATCAATGATGAGCAGGATGCCGTGGTCATCGCAGAGACGGCGGAGATGACGGAGGGTTTCCGGCCCGTGGAAGAGCATCCCGCCTGCCCCCTGCACGAGGGGTTCGGTGATGATGGCGGCGATCTCGTGGCTCCGCTCGGAGAGAAGGGTTTCCAGTGCCGCCAGCGTCCCGGGCGTGGTGGGGAGGTCGGCAATGATCTGCGGTGTCAGGGCCTCTCCGAACAGGCGGTGCATCCCTTCTTCCGGGTCGCAGACGGCCATCATGGCCAGCGTGTCCCCATGATACCCGCCCCGGAAGGAGAGGAGCCTGTGCCGCCCTTCCCGCCCCTGGTTGAGCTGGTACTGGATGGCCATCTTGGCTGCCACCTCCATCGCCACGGACCCTGAATCGGTGAAGAAGACCCGCTCCAGATCGCCGGGCAGCCGGTCTGACAGACGCCGGGCCAGTGTCATGGCGGGCTGGTGGACCATCCCGCCGAACATGACATGCGGCATCGTTTCTGCCTGCCGGACGAGGGCCTGCCGGATATGGGGATGGTTGTAGCCGTGGCAGGCCGTCCACCATGAGGCGATGCCATCAACAAGCGTCCGTCCATCCGCAAGGGTGATGGTGCTGCCGGAGGTGGCGGCAGTCTCCACCGGCATGGGGGCGGTCTGCATCTGGCTGTAGGGCAGCCAGAGATGGGGGAGGGTGCTGGCAGTGGTCATGGGGCTGGGTCCGTCTGACAGTCAGGGAAACATGAACTGGTTCACTATCGGACCGGTGATGTCCCGTAAAGGTGGAAGAATTTTGCACGAATCCGGCTTGACGATGGGGTTCCTGTTTCTGGAAAAAGGGATGGTTGGCCTTCCCGGGTGGTGCTGCCTGGAGGGATGTTCCTGTAATGGAAGGCTTTTTTCATGGCCCTGTCTGTATCTGTGGTGGGCTGTTCTGGAGAGTGGAGAGACCATGTTGAAAACCCGTGGCCTGATGGCTGTCATGATCGTACCTTTTCTGGCTCTGGGTGCCTGTGTGACGCCGGGACAGGAGTCACGGCCGGATGTCTATGACCAGTCCCAGGTCAATACCGTGCAGCGGGGCCGTGCCGTGCAGATCATTTCCGTGTCTGCTGCCCGTGTGAACGTGGACAATTCCCGTAACCGCGATACGGCGAAGATTGTCGGTGGCATTCTGGGGGCAGCTCTTGGCAGTGGTCTGGCCGTTGGTGCTGGTCATGCTGGCTGGGGCGGTGGTCTGGCTGCTGGTGCCGGTGGTGCCCTGGGGGGATCCCTTGTGGGTGGGCAGGCTGTGGGTGGTCATACGCTTGTTGATGGTGTGACGATTGCTTACCAGGACCGGGCTGGCGGGGATGTCCTGCTCTCCACACAGGTGGGCCGGACTTGCGAATACCGGCCCGGTACGGCACTGCTGGTGTCAACGGGTGAGAATGGGACCCGTGTCCAGCCCAATGCGGCCTGCCCGAAGCGTTGAGGCAGAGTCTTTCCCGGAGGAGGATGGAATGATGCGTTCAGGTGGATGGAATCGTATGTTGCTGGCTCTGGTTCTGGCAGCTCCCTGGGGGATGGGGGGGGCCGCCCTTGCACAGGCGACAGACCCTGCCCAGCTCGAGACACTTGGGCGCATCCAGGACAGTCAGGACCAGCGCCGTCTGGCGTTGGAGGCCGCCCAGCAGCAGGCTGCCCGGGCGACGCAGCAGAGGCAGGAAAGGTTGCGGCGGCAGGCAGCGGACAGTGCTGCCCGCATTGCGGCTGCCCGCAATTCCCGCAGTGATGCGGAATGGCAGGATGACCGGCGTTACAAGGAGGCCAGCCGTGAGCTTGAGCTGAAGGAAGAGCAGCTCAAGCTGAAGATGCTGGAGACCAGGGCCAGCCGGGAGGATGACGTCATCAAGGCCGATCTCGCCCGGAAACAGGCCGAGACGGACCGTGTGATCCAGACCTCGCAGGGCGATGCCAAACTGAAGGCGGATGTGGGCACGGCCGCCCGGATGGCGCAGCGGCATTGGTGGGAAAGCAACTGACAGGCTGGTGACCAGCAGGGTCCTATGGTCTATAAGGCCGGACGACTGAAATGGCTCGGGACGGAAAAAAGACCATGGCAAAAGGTGGTGTGGCGGTGCGACTGTTGGGGGGGCTCTGGGGCTGTGTGCTTCTGTCGGGGGTGTCCGCCTATGCGGCGTCCAGCCTGCCCAACGGGGCCAGCTCCCTGCGGGAGCGTTATCAGGACTGGGATGTGGCCTGCCTGGCACCTGATGATGGGGCAGGGGGGGATGGTCATGTTCAGTGCGCCATGCAGCAGCAGGCGCTGGAGCCCCGGTCCCACAGGCGGGTCATGAGCATCCGTCTTGAGACTGACGGAACGCAGGTGCGTGGTGTGGCTACGGTGCCCTTCGGGCTGGACCTGGTTCGTGGCCTGACACTGACCAACGCCTCCCAGCCTGTAGGGGATGTCTATTCCTTTTCCACCTGCCTGCCGACAGGGTGCCTTGTTCCCCTGAGCTTTGATGACCAGCAATGGGCTAGCCTGCTGAAAGAGCCGAAGGCCGTTTTCACGGCCATGACGTTTTCCGGCAAGCCGATGAAGCTCTTTTTCTCGACGAAAGGGCTGGATCAGGCCCTTCAGCGTGTTCGCAGCCTGACGCAGTGAAAAGAGCTTTCCCCGCCTGACAGTGGCGGGGAGTGTCATGTCCCGCAGAATGTGTGGTGGACTTCCTCCTCTGGCCGGGGGGCAGCATCCAGCCCGTCATCGGCCTCGGCAAAAGGGGTCTTCAGGGCTTCATGAAGTTTGTGGAACAGCCGGTAATCGCCCGTCATGGCCTGTGACAGGGCCGCTTCAACCTGATGGTTGCGGGGGATGATGCGGGGGTTCGTGCCCTGCATGGTTTTCTGGCGGAGTTCTGGCGGGCGCGTTTCCAGCGTCAGGCGATGAAGGATTTCTGTCCGGCACAGGTCGAAATGGCCCCTGTTGCCGGGGAACAGGTCCCGCAGGGCTGAATAATCCCCGTCGATGGCGACTTCCGGGGAGCCCATCATGCGGAAGGTGTTCGTAAAATCGGCCTGCCCGGTATGCATGGTTTCCAGAACATGCTCCAGCAGGCGGATGTCATGGTCATCCCGTGTTTCCAGTCCCAGCTTGCGCCGGAAACCTGCCAGCCAGTGATGGTGGAACAGCCCGTCATAATCATGCAGGGCTTCCTGCGCCTGGTCGATGGCCCTGTCCTCATCGTCATCAAAGAGTGGAAACAGACATTCTGCCAGACGGCTGAGATTCCACAGGGCCAGGGCGGGCTGCCGGCCATAGGCATAGCGGCCATCCCTGTCGATGAAGCTGAAGCGTTTCATGGGGTCGAACCGGTCCATGAAGGCGCAGGGGCCATAATCCAGCGTTTCCCCGGAGAGGGCGCAGTTGTCAGTGTTCATGACACCGTGGATGAAGCCGACCTCCATCCATCGTGCCACAAGCTGGGCCTGCTGTTTTATGGTGGTTTTCAGCAGCGCCAGATAACGGCCCGGCCCTTCCGCAGCGAGGTCGGGGAACAGGCGCTGGATGGTGAAATCCGCCAGCTGGCGGACATGCTCCAGCCCGCCATGCGCCGCAGCATATTGAAAACTGCCGACCCGGACATGGCTGCGGGCCACCCGTACGATCTGGGCACCGGGTACGGGGCCTTCGCTCCGGTCTACCATGTCACCGGTCGTCAATACGGCCAGTGCTCTTGTGGTAGGAATCCCGAGAGCATGCATGGCTTCACTCACCAGATATTCCCGCAAGGCGGGCCCCAGCGTGTTCTGGCCATCACCGCTGCGGGAGAAGGGCGTCGGGCCTGTTCCTTTTATCTGGAGCTCCACCAGACAGCCATCTTCCATCTGGCAGTCGGCAATGAGGGCGGCCCGGCCATCACCCAGAGAGGGAACGAACTGGCCGAACTGGTGTCCGGCATAGGCCATCGCCACAGGCCCTGGTGACGTGTCATCCCGGCCTGGCAGCAGCCCGCGGGAGAGAAAGGCCAGCCCTTCGGCAGAGTGCAGCCAGTCCACATCAAGGCCGAGCTGTTGTGCCAGGTCCGTATTCAGGGCAACGAGGCGGGGGGCTGTGGCAACAGGCAGGGTGAGGGGGCGGTAAAAGAAATCCGGCAGGGATGCCGCCTGGTGCGGAGGTGTCAGCATGGAGGGGCCTTCTGCTGTTGGGCAAGAGGGAGGCCATGGTGGCCCCGTTCAGTGCCTTCCAGATGGGGAGTTGGCTGGGAGAATGGAAGGGGAGAGAGGGAGGCACCACAAGATGAGCAAAAAGTAACAGCAAATCATATTGTGCCCTTGCTTGTGGCCTGTAACTGCCTATAGATTTCCGTCTGGCATGATGTGAGTGGGGTATCAGGCAGCAGAACGCCT
Source organism: Parasaccharibacter apium (assembly GCF_002917995.1). Lineage (NCBI taxonomy): Bacteria > Pseudomonadati > Pseudomonadota > Alphaproteobacteria > Acetobacterales > Acetobacteraceae > Parasaccharibacter > Parasaccharibacter apium. The sequence goes on along the minus strand of NZ_LMYH01000005.1, from coordinate 59,951 downwards.
GATGCGGGTGAAGAGACAAGGTAAGGATATTCTGTGGAGAACCAGCCTCCAACTGGCGAACAGTCTTCCGGGCAGGAAGCTGGAGGCCACAAGTCCAATACCCATGGGCCAGACCATGGCAATGCCAGGCCACAGCGTGTGAGCCCGGTCTATATTCGTCTGCGGGCCGTCATGGCAGCGGCGCGGTATCATGGTATCGAGCTGGATATACACGACTTTGCCGCAGAGCCTGGGGAGTCGTCTCCGTCGCCTGCAACCCTTGTCCGTTGGCTCAGGGATTTTGGGGCCGTGGCCAAGGGGATGCGCCTGCGGTGGCGGTATCTCGTAAAGCTGGGCTTCACGCCGCCTGTCGTGCTTCTGTTCAGGGATGGGTCTGCTGGCCTGCTGGTCCGTACGGACCCTGAGAAGGGTATTGTCTGGCTGCGGGACCCCCTCAAGGGCGAGGGAGAGCCACCTGTTCCGATTGATGAGCTGAGGCTGATGCAGCTCTGGACGGGTGATGTCGTCCTCATCAAGAAACGCAGCGATGAATCCGAGGCGGACGCCAATTTCGACTTCTACTGGTTCGCCAAAATGGTCATGCGGGAGAAGAAGGGCCTGCGGGACATCGTCTTCTCCTCCATGGTGCTGAGCGTTCTGGGACTGTTCCCGGCCATGATCGTCATGCAGGTGGTGGACCGGGTCATCAACTATCACTCCATGGCGACTCTGGTCTCCCTGACGGGTTTTGTCGTCATTCTAAGCCTGTACGAAGTGCTGCTGACTTACGCCCGGCAGGAATTGACACTGGTGGTCAGTACCCGGCTGGATGCCCGTATCTCCCTCCATGCCTTCAACCGCCTTCTTGCCCTGCCGCTGGAGTTCTATGAGCGCCAGCAGGCTGGTGAGGTGCTGGGGCGCTTCAACTCCATCTTCAAGGTACGTGACTTCATGACCGGGCAGGTGCTGAACACCATGCTCGACATGTTCATGCTGATGGTTGTCATGCCGGTGCTGTTCTACATGAGCTCCACCCTGGCCTGGCTGACACTCGTTGCCGCCGGGGCCATCGGTCTGATCGTGGTCATCATGCTGCCTGTGGTCAGCCGCGTGGCGGGCAAGATGGTCCGGGCAGAGATGCAGCGGGGAGCCACACTGTATGAGACCGTGGCCGGTATCCGTACCGTCAAGACCCTGGCGCTGGAAAATACCCGGCGGGCAGCGTGGGACAATCGCACGGCCGTTGTCATCCACTGGCGTCTGGCGTCCCAGCGTCTGGCCAACTGGGTCAGCACGATGGTGCAGCCGCTCAACATGTTCATCAACCGGGGGATCATCCTGGTTGGTGCCTATCTGGTGCTGACGGACGCCAACACCATGCAGGGCGGTGCGCTCATGGCCTTCATGATGCTGGGTGGCCGTGTGGCTTCGCCGCTGGTCGGTCTGGCCAAGATCATGGAGTCCCTCAATGAAGTGACCGTGTCTCTGGGGGAAGCTGGCGAGGTGCTCAATCAGCCAACGGAAACCTACGCCCTGACCCACGGCATGCGTCCGCCCATCAAGGGAGCGCTGAGCTTCAGCAACATCAATTTCACCTATCCCGGAGCTTCGACCAGGGCCTTGTCGAACGTGACGTTCGAGGTTCCTGCCGGGACCATGCTCGGCCTTGTCGGGCGTTCCGGGTCCGGTAAATCAACCATCACCCGTCTTCTTCAGGGGGTCAGCCGGGAATATCAGGGTTACCTGCGTCTTGATGGTGTCGACCTGCGTGAGATCAACCTCCATTACCTGCGGCGGTCTTTTGGTGTGGTCCTTCAGGACAACTTCCTCTTCCGGGGCACCATTCATGACAACATCACCGCCGGGCGCCCGGGTCTGACACTGGATGATGTGATCCGGGCGGCCCGTCTGGCTGGTGCGGAGGAATTCATCGAGCGTATGCCCGCTGGGTATGAGACGTGGATCGAGGAAGGATCGACCAACATTTCCGGTGGCCAGCGGCAGCGTCTGGCCATTGCCCGTGCCGTGATCTCTGACCCCAAACTCATGATTCTTGATGAGGCAACATCTGCGCTGGACCCGGAATCCGAGGCCCTCGTCAATGCCAACCTGAAGAATCTGGCCAAGGGGCGGACCATGGTGATCGTGTCGCACCGTCTGTCCTCGCTGGTGGATTGTGACCAGATTGCCGTGATGGATCAGGGGCGGGCCATTGATATTGCTCCGCATGAGGTCCTGCTGGAACGCTGCGACGTGTACCGTACCTTGTGGCTCCAGCAGAACCGGCATCTTTCGCAGGGTGCACAGGCAGGTGATGGTCCGTCTTCAGGAGGGCAGGAATGATGAGCGAGAGCAGGCATACCGGGTCTGGCCCCGCACAGGAGACAGAGCAGCAGGCTGCCCCCAACATGGATGAGGACAACCACAAGGGGCCACGCAAGGCGGATGATCCGTTTGCCCCGGAGGACATGCCCATAGCCCTGCTGGAGTTCCATTCTCCTACACTGGGGATGGTCAATCTGCCCATGACGGCCTCGGCACGCTACATCACGTGGCTTGTGGGGTCGCTGGTGCTGGCCAGCGTGGCGGCCATGGCGCTGTTCCCGCTCAACAAGGTCGTGACTGTCACGGGGCGGATCATCTCGACCGCTCCCATCGTGGTGGTACAGCCTGTGGCCCAGGGGCGTGTCAGATCGATCAATGCCCGGGTTGGCGAATATGTCCATAAAGGGCAGGTTCTGGCCCGTCTGGATCCGACACTGAGCAATGTGGACATGGAGAATCTCTCCGCCCAGATGCAGTCCCTTCAGGCGGAAGTGTCCCGGCTCAAGGCGCAGGCCTCCGATGGGGACTATCAGGCAGACATGAACGTGCCAGCCTCCATCCAGCAGGCGCAGGTCTTCATGCAGATGAAGGTGGATTATCAGTCCCACGTTGCGGATTTTGACCGTCGCATCGCCGGAATGCAGAACGACCTTCAGGCGGCCAGGGCCAGTGCGGCCATGTATGCCAGCAAGCTGAAGGTCACGCAGGCCGTGCTGGACATGCGGGAACGGGAGCAGAAAGAAGCCGTGGGGTCCCGTCTTTCCACCCTCGGGGCACAGGATGCCGTGATGGATACGGAGCGGGCGCTGATCTCTGCCCAGCAGACGGCTGGTGCTACGGAAAACCGTCTGAGCGCCCTCAGGGCCTTGCGGGAAAGCTATATCCAGTCATGGAAGACGAAGATCTATGAAATGCTTGTGGTTGGCGAGCGGCGGCTGGATCAGCTGAGGAGTGACTACCGCAAAGGGCGTGTCCAGCAGAAGGAAATCGATCTGCGGGCCCCACAGGATGGTGTCGTGCTGACCATAGCCCCCATTTCTGTCGGAGCGACGGTGGAACCCACCCTGCGGGTGATGACGCTGGAGCCGACCGACAGCGGGCTGGAGGTGGAGGCTCTCATGAGCCCGCAGGACAGCGCCTACGTACGGCAGGGCCATCATGCCATCATCAAGTTTGCCAGCTTCCCTTATGTCCAGTATGGCGGGGCGAAGGGTACGGTCAGCATCATCAGTGCCGATACGTTCCTGCCACCTGAAATGGTCGAGGGGAACATCAGGGCCGGGATTGATCCTTCTGCCATGATGAAACAGGGTGATTCTGTCATTTTCTACCGTGTCCGGCTAAGAATTGACAAATATACCCTTCATGGTCAGCCTTCTTTCTTCCATCCCAGTGCGGGTATGCCAGTGACGGCCGATATTGATGTCGGCAAGCGGACGATCCTGAAATATCTGTTCAGTCGCGTTGTACCCGCAGCAACAGAGGGTATGAGAGAGCCCTCTTAAAGGCGGAGGTTGGCTCATGGCCATGGCACGCAGGCTTGCCATTTTTGACACCAAAGCTCGCAGGCTTGCCCGGGCAACCCGGTTGCTGGAAGAGGGGAAAACGCCACAGGCTTTTTCCCTCTTCGCAAAACTTGCAAATGCGGGCGTTCCAGAGGCGGCATACAGGGTTGGGCAGTGTTATCTGTCCGGTCAGGGGACGCCTTCTTCGTTGGAGGAAGGTGCCCGCTGGACGTTTGTTGCGGCGGAGGCTGGTCTTGGCGAGGCCAGTTTTACGCTGGCCACGCTGTTCGCCATGGGTGTGCCGGACGGATTTGACCCGGCCAGGACCGTTCCCGCAGGCAGTGGCCTCTATGAGCGTTTTGATACGGATGCCATGGATGCCCACAAGCCGGATTTTGCCCGGGCCCGCATATGGGCGGAAAAAAGTGCCGCCGCCGGGCATGTCGAGGCCCAGGCCCTTTTGGGGCATATTTTCAATCATGGTCCTGATGACCTGCAGGACAGGCAGGCTGCACGTCACTGGTATGGCGAAGCTGTGCGGGGCGGGTCATTGCAGGGGGCGCTCGGGTTGGGACTCATCCTGTTGGATGAGGCCGAGGATGACAGTCAGCGGGCGCAGGCTGTGGAGCTTCTCCAGCGGGCCGCAGAGGGTGGCATCGGTCTGGCCAATGCTGCCATGGGGTGGATTTACGAGCATGGTGCCAGTGGTCAGGCCCGTGATGCCGGGAAGTCTGCCAGTCATTATCTGAAAGCCGCCGAGCAGAACATTCCGTCTGCCCAGGCCCGGTACGGGCTGATGCTCCTGAAAGGCGTTGGGGTAGAGGTCAATGTCATCCAGGGGGAAAGCTGGCTGCGCCGGGCAGCCTATGGCGGGGATGCCGAGGCAGCGGCCCTGCTGGGAGACCTGTACATCCGGGGGGAAGAACTGCTCCGGCGCCCGATGGAGGCCGCCCGCTGGTATCAGCTTGCTGCTGAACAGCATCATACCCCTGCGGCCCGTGTGCTGGCCGTGCTGTATCTGACAGGAACCGGCGTCCCACGGGATGAGAGAAAAGCGGCCCAGTGGTTCAACCATGCTGCCATGCTGGGGGACCATATGGCCGATGCAGACCTTGGCAATCTGGTGTTGGCCGGTGTGACCCGCCCGGAAGATGAACAGCGCAGCCTCCAGCAGCGTCTCAGGCAGCAGGCGGAAGGTGGAAATCTGCTTGGTGCCTTCAATCTGGGCGTCTGTCTTGCGCAGGGTGTAGGGGGCACGGCAGATGAGACGGAGGCCTTCTACTGGCTGGGTCTGGCACGGGAAGGTGTCGTCAACGCACAGTACTGGTATGGCCGTATGCTGTTTGAAGGGCGTGGCGTGGCACAGAACAGGGAAGATGGTTTTCTCTGGATGGACAAGGCCGCCCGCCAGGGTATGCCGGAAGCCTGTGTCAGTGTGGCGCAGCTGCTCGTGACAGGGCAGGTGGGCGGAAGCCGGGACCATGCAAGGGCGCTGGAGCTGTACCAGAAAGCCGCCGAGGCCGGGTTGCCAGAGGCCTATTTCTCCCTTGGTGCCATGCATGGGGGTGGTCACGATGTGCCGGTCGATCTGGAGCGGGCCCGTGAATGTTTCGAGGAGGCCGCACAACGGGGGCATGGTCTGGCCCAGATGATGCTGGGGCGTTACCTGCTCCGGGGGCTGGGTGGGCCTGAGAATGGCGAGCAGGCCCGGTATTGGCTGGGGCAGGCTGCACGGCAGGGAATTGAACAGGCACAGACCCTGCTGGACAGTCTGGCAGACCCTTCTGCTGAGGCCTCGCAGGACCCCGCCTTGATGGACATGGCGGCAGTGGAGACCGGGATCAGCCGGTGAAGATGCAGGCCAGCTTCATCCCGGGTTATGGTCGTCTTCTCCGGGTACAGGATGAGGCCCGTTGGACAGCCCGGCATATGCAGGCCATCCAGACTGCGTTTGATGAAGGCCGGGCCTGCCTGACCCAGGGCAGGCGGGAGGATGGTCTCTTCTGGCTGAAGCGGGCCGAAGCGCTGTCCGGGCGGGATGACAATATCAGCTTTACCTGTGCCATGGCTCTGCTGGAGAGTGGTGCCATTCCGCAGGCACTGCCGCGGCTGGAACGTCTGTGGGCCCGGTATGGGCTGCGGGAAGCCGGGCTGGCTCTGGCAGGAGGGTATCTGCGATGCGGGGCCACCGGGCCAGCGGCCCGCATCATGGGGCAGGTCCTGTCCCGGAACAGTCTGACGGTGGAGCATCATGCCCTGGCGGACAGCCTGTCTTTTCCTCTCGGGGTGCCGGGCTGGGCCGTGCTGTCCAATGCGGGGGCTCTGCGGCTGCGTGCAGTTGGCCCGGTGGACCTTGTGCTGGATGGCCGACGTTTGGGAACAGTGACAGCCGGTGTGCATGATCTGGCCCGGCTGGTGCCGGAGGAGGCCGGACCATGGTGGCGGGGTCAGCAGCTTGTCGTGTTGTGTCATGACCGGCCGGTATTGGGGAGCCCGATCGACATACAGGCCCTGATACGTTGCCAGTCGCTGGTCATGGCGGAGGCGGAGGGTGTCCGGGGCTGGTTGTGGTATCCTGGTGAGCCGGACTTTCTGCCATGGTTGTGGGTGGAGGGGCATGAGGATCCGCTACGGGTGGACCGTCCTGCGGAAGCCTTCAGCAGTACGGCCCTGCTGCAACGGCCCCGGGGTTTTTACCTGCCTTATGCGGACTGGCCCCGCCTGCTGCACCGCCCGACCGGTTTTCAGGATCAGTATGACCGCCTGCTGAAGGGCGCTCCGCTTGATCCCGCTCTGGTACAGCTGATGCGTACGCCAGAAGAGGGGGGAAACAGGAGGAAGGGCTGGACGAAATCGGGGTGCCGCATGGTCCGGAAGCGCAGCGGGGCCGACAGGCGGAAAGACGCTGTGGGGACAGGCTGTGCCATCATTGTGCCGGTCTATCGGGGGGAGGCCGAGGTGCGGGCCTGTCTGGCCTCCGTTCTGGCCACCATGCCGGACTCCTGTCGCCTCATCATCGTGGATGATGCGTCCCCGGATGCCGGGATTCGGGATCATCTGGACAGGCTGGCGGTGGCGGGCCGTATCACCCTGCACCGGCAGATGACGAACCAGGGGTTTGTCAGCAGCATCAATGCTGGAATGGCCCTTGTGCCAGCCGGGTGGGATGTCATCCTGCTCAATAGTGATACGCTCGTTTCTGGCAATTGGGTGGAGCGCCTGTGCCACTGGTTGCGTCTTGAGCGGGCAGGGACGGTCACGCCTTTCTCCAATGCGGGGGGGCTGACATCCTATCCGTCGCATGAGCGTGACAACCCGGCGCCTGATCCCGCAGCCTTGGCCGCCATGGACAGGCTTTTGCAGGAACAGGCGGAAAGTGTCCGGCCGGTGGTGGAGCTGCCGACGGCCAACGGGTTCTGCATGGGGATTGCAGCAGCCTGTCTGGCCGAGGTGGGGCAACTGAGAGGGGCTTATTTTGCCCAGGGTTATGCTGAGGAGAATGATTTCTGCCTCCGGGCTAGCGAGGCTGGCTTCCGCCATCTGGCCGCTGTGGATGTCTATGTCCTGCACCATGGGCATGGGTCTTTCGGGCAGGAGGCAGTGCCTCTCCTGCGTCGCAATCTGGACATACTGAATCGCCTGTATCCCGGCTATGATGCGGCCATACAGCGGTGGAAGAAGGTGAATCCGTTGCGGGATTACCGCCGGCTGCTGGACGGGCGGCGGCTGCGCCAGCATAGGGAGCGTTTTGTCGGAGCGGTGGCCCTGTTCCAGCATCGTGGGGGCGGAGGGGTGGCCCGTGCTGTGAGAGAGCAGGCGGCCCTGCTGGGGCAGGCGGGGCTTCTGCCCATCATTCTGGAGCCCACGGAAACAGGCTGCCGGGTGGTCAGCCCCGTGGAAGGGCTGGAGGCCCCCAATCTGGTGTTCACCCTGCCAGCAGAACAGCCCGTGCTGCTGGCTTTTCTGCGCCAGCTCGGCGTCCGTCTTGTTGTGTGGCACCATATGCTGGGCCATGAGCCGGGCCTGCGTGACCTGCCGCAGCAGTTGGGCGTGCCGTATGATGTCCATGTGCATGACCATGTCTGGTTCTGTCCCCGCATCGCACTGCTGAACAGGCACGGCCGCTATTGCGGGGAACCCTCCATGGCGGGCTGCATGGAATGTCTGGGGCGGGGCAGCGTGCTGGCGGATGATGGGCTGACACTGCCTGCTTTTCTGGCCCGCTCGGACAGGGAGCTGCGTCAGGCCCGCAGGATCGTGGCCCCGTCCATGGATGCGGCCTCTCGGTTGAGGCGGCACATGCCCGGCCTTGGGGATATCAGCATCGAGCCGCTGGAAGATGACTGGCAGATCAGGGCATCAGGCCCCCTGTTGCGCAGTGAGCGCCTCCCAACGCCGGAGCGGCCTCTGAAAATACTGGTTCTGGGGGGAATCAGCCGCTGGAAAGGTCATGATGTGCTTCTGGCGCTGGGGCAGCACATCCAGAGGGAAGGGCTTCCCCTGCAACTCATAGTTGTTGGAAGTACACATGATGACACGGCCAGCCTTGCGGCGGGCATCAGGGTGACTGGCTCTTATGAGGACAGGGATGTTCTGCCCCTGATAGAGGATGTGAAGGCGGATGTCGGTTTCGTGACATCCATTGCCCCCGAGACATGGTGCTATGCGCTGGGCTGGTTGTGGAAGGCCCGGCTGCCGGTCGTGGGCTTTGATATCGGTGCTTCTGCGGAACGTCTCAGGCAGGCGGGGCCAGCCTGGGGACAGGTTCTGCCGCTGGGGCTTCCGGTGGAACGGCTGGCTGGTGTTTTCCTGCGGGAAAAATGTCGCCAGGAGTGAACCGTGCCCATATATGACGATGACATTTTGCAGAATATTATCAAATCAGTTATGATTACAGGGACATTTTAAGATGTTCTGTGCAGTGTGGGCGCCTTGCGCTTGACGCATGGAAGATGATCATCGGAGATAGCATGCCAGAGATGGACACAGAACAGCCTCGTCATCGTGTTGTGGACCTGAAGGCGGGAGCCCACGTGATGACGCTGGACGCCGGCGTTTTTTGTGTGTTTCACGCCCCGGGCCAGGTGGAAGCTGGGCCGAGCGGACTGCCGGGTGTGCGGATATCCCGGGCACCGGGTGTGCCGGAGGATGCTGTCGAGGTTGTCACGTTTGCTGCCGATGGCTGGATGGGAGCTGCCAACAGCGCTGCGCTGGTAAGGGTGAGGCGTGGTCCTGCCGGTGTGATGGTGACGACCTATCAGGATGGTCAGGCAGGAAGTGAAACGCCCCGTCTTCAGGTGATCAGCCTTATCAGTGGGGTACCGGCGGACCCGGCTGCGGGCGCCATGGCGGAAGGGAACCGGGTTGGTGGCAGCAAGGCTTCCGTCTCTGGTGCTGTTGGTGGGGCAACTCGGGATGTTGTGGCCCATATCCAGCGTCGTGGTGATGTGGGCGGTGCTCTTGGTGAATGGATCGGACAGGTCGACAGCAAACGCTGGATCGAGGGTTTCGCCGTTCGTCCCGAGGGGCCTGTCCGGGCCAAGGATATTGAATATCAGGCCGTTCTGGGGCGTGGTTGGCTGTCTCCCTGGTCCGAGGGAGGGCAGTTCTGTGGTTCACGGGGGATGTCCCTGCCGATTCTGGGGCTGCGGGTCCGCCTGAAGGGTGAGGCTGCCCATAAATGGACGGTCAGGCTGGCGGCCAGCTTTACGGATGGTACGAAGGTGGGACCCATCGAGGGGGGAGAGGAGGCTCTTCAGGCTGAGAGTCTGGCCCCGCTGGAAGGGTTCCAGCTTGAGTTTGTCCCGGTGAAGGGGCAGGGGAAAAACCAGGCTGCGGCGGCTTCTGGCAAGCGCAAATAAGGCCGTAGAAGGGGGTTGCAGGCAACGGCCCTGACAGGGCGTCAGGGGCATGATCAGGCCGGGGGAAGTGGTGCGTTTTCTTTTTGTTCATCAGAGCTTCCCAGCGCAATATGCCCATATGGTGGCTCATCTGGCCCGCAGGCCGGAGCATGACGTTGTGTTCATCACGGCGGGCAAGGGGCCGGATATTCCCGGTGTCCGCCGGGTGCTCTATCGTCCGCCGGAGGTGAGGCAGGATGGGGCGCATCCGTTCGTCCGGGAGATGGACCACGCCATCCATCGGTCTGAGGCCATTGCGACAGTGGCCCGGTCGTTGCGGGATCTTGGGTTCCGGCCAGATATTATCATTGGGCATCATGGCTGGGGGGAGCTGCTGAATATCGATTCAGTCTTTCCCGGTGTGCCCGTGCTGGGTTATTTCGAGTTCTATTATGGGCTGGAAGACCGGGACATAGGGTTTGACCCGGAGTTCCCCATGCCGCAGGAAGCGGGCCTTCTGATCCGCTGCAAGAATGCCATCAATCTTCAGGCACTGGCCGGGCCGGGGGAGGGGCAGACACCGACCCGTTTCCAGCTGGGAACGTATCCGGCCTGGGCGCAGGAGAAGATCACCCTGCTGGATGAGGGGGTTGACCTCACCCAGTATCGGCCTGACCCTTCGTTGCGGCAGAAGCCATTCCGGCTGGGAAGCATCAGCGTTGCCCCTTATGAGACGCTGGTGACCTATGCTGCCAGGAATCTGGAACCATACCGGGGGTTCCACAGCTTCATGCGCTCTCTTCCCGCCCTGATGAAGGCCCGGCCGGACTGCCGGGTCATTCTGATGGGGCAGGAGGATGTCAGCTATGGTCTTCCCCCGGCGGGTGGCGGCACCTGGCGGCAGACCATGCTGAGGGAGCTTGAGGGCAAACTTGATCTTTCCCGCATCCATTTTGTCGGCTGGCTGGAGAGGGAGCAGATGGTCCGGGTTCTGCAGCGTTCGGATGCCCACATCTATCTGACCTACCCTTTTGTCCTGTCATGGTCGCTCAGGGAGGCCATGGCCGTGGGCTGTCCGCTTGTGGCCAGTGATACGGCCCCGGTGCGGGAATATCTGACGCACGGGGAGACGGCTCTTCTGGTTCCCTTCCTGCAACCGGATGCCATCGGTGATGCTGTCCTGCACCTTCTGGAAAACAGGACACTTGCCGAGACGCTGGCTCATAATGTACGGCGCCATGCAGAAAATGTGCTGGATGTAAGGCAGTACCTTGCCCAGTATGAGGCCTTGATAGGCAGAATGACAGGTCGTGAGGGAATATGAACATGCCGGAGATGGACAGGGCTGCCTTTCAGGCATTGGTGGCTGGCTGGATTGTCAAGAAATCCCCGTCTTCTGCGCCGCAGCGGCTGACGGAAGAGGACTTTGCCCAGCTGGAAGATGCTGCCTGGCGGAGCTGGTGGGCCGGGCAGGCTGGGGCTGAGGAGAATCCGGCAGAGAAAGCCATGCTGAAGAGCGTGACCGAGGGCTGGATCGTGCAGCGGGAACGGGGGGGCATACCGGGGCCTCTGGGGGAAGAGGATTTCAGGGCGATCATGAATAGCCTGAAGCCTGAGAGAGTTCCGCCTGCCGTGCCTGAACCTGTTGTGGAGGCCGAGCCGGAGGCCGTGTCCGAACCGGACCAGCCTGTCCTGCAGCCCTTGCCTGCAGATGCCAACATCAAGGACTGGCGTGCCGATTACATGCCGGATGATCTGGGGGCCGGAAACGACGTCCTGCCGGATGGTCGTGCTGTCAGGGATGTCCTGAAGGAAGATCCTTTCTATTTCGCACGGCTTCATCTGGCTCTGTCCCTCTGAGGGCAGATATGGTGCGGAGATCGGGAAAGGGTGGCTGTGGCCACCCTTTTTTCATGCCTGAAAGGGATGCGGGTGTCGGGCAAAGAAAAAGGCATGCCCCTGTGGGAGACATGCCTTTTCCCGGTCAGCACGAAGCCCGAAGGCCCCGGTGTGGCCCAAACCCTTAGCGGGGGCCTGCTTCAGCCTGGAGGTGAGCCTCGAGGAACCAGAGGTTCTTGTCCAGCCCGCGGGAGATCTCGGTGAAGATGTCGGATGTATCTTCATCGCCAGCTTCGGCCGTCACTTTGATGGCTTCACGGACCTTGTTGGCCACGACGCCATAACGCTCTGCCAGAGCCTTTACGTGGTCATGCACGGTGTAGATGTCCGTGGGGTACGGAGCGCAGTTGGTGTTCTTCTGCACTGTCTGCACGGTACCGAGAGCCACGCCACCCAGTTGGACGGCACGCTCTGCGGCGGTATCGACAAAGCCATCCAGCCCGCTGCGGAAGCCGTCCAGCATCTCGTGTACGCCGATGAAGTTGACACCCTTGAGGTTCCAGTGGGCCTGCTTGGTCACCAGTGCCAGGTCGATCAGGTCAGCCAGACGAGCATTCAGTGTCTCGATGGAAACAGCCTTCGTGTTGTCCGGTGTGTTGTTGCTGGTGTGATAATGATTGATCTTGCTCATCATAGTGCTCCTTCGTGTTCTCCCGTCCTTCACTGGAGGGGAGAAAACTTTTTCAGAAACCGGGAGGGACTCCTCCGGGCCTCGTCACCCTCAGGACCATAAATCCTCTGGGTTGCGGAGGTCAAAGAAGGTCCTCAGGTCCTGCCGGAAATAATGTGGGTATGCCGGATCATTTTTAAAGAGCGGATTGTCTTTCCATCGTTCCAGCATGATCTGTTTTTCGTTGAAAAAACGGGCCTCATGTTCCGGGCGGTCGTCACTCCCCCGGGAGAAGCTCTCATGATGGACGGCTTCCGCCTCGGCGCAGAAGAGGATGCGGTACCCGTTGTCGCGGATTTTCAGGCAGAGATCGACATCATTGTAGGCAACGGTCAGGCCGACTTCATCAAATCCCCCCATGGCATCAAAGAGCGGGTGGGAGACCAGCATGGCAGCCCCGGTGATGGCCGTCACCTCGTGGCTGATACACAGGCGCCCGATGTAGCCGAAAGCTTTCGCCGGCTGGAGACGATGGACATGGACCCCGATGATGTCTGGCCCGACAGCCACACCAGCATGCTGGATGGTGCCATTGGGGTAGAGGAGCCGGGCCCCGACGGCGCCAACATCCGGTGCGGCCTGTGTTTCCTGCACCATCCGTTTGAGGAAATCCGGCTGGGTGACGATGACGTCATTATTGAGGAAAAGCAGCAGGTCGCTGTTGCTGTGTCTGGCTGCCAGATTGTTGAGCCGGGCGTAGTTGAACGCTTCTTCTACATGCAGGATGCTGATCCGGTCATGGTTCCGTATTCCGTCCAGCCATGCCAGCGTTTCCCTGTTTGTAGAGAAATTGTTCACAAGGATGATGTCGAAGGCACTGTAGGTCTGGGTGTCCAGGAGGGATTCAACACAGCGCCGTGTCATGTCCAGCTGGTCCCGGAAGGGGATGATGATGCTGACGGCAGGCTGCTTCTGGAACGGCCAGCGAATGGAATAGAGGCTGAGATGCTCCACGGAAGAAACGGTCGCCTTGATGCCACGGCGTTTCAGATGCTCGGTGATACAGGCTTCACCGGCCCGGATGGCATTGCCCTTGTTGCTGACACTGCTGGACGTGGAGTTGGGGCTCTTGCGCCAGTGGTACAGAATTTCCGGTACGTGGTGGATGGCCTCGCGCGGGATGATCTCCACGGCACGGAGGAGGAAATCATGGTCCTGTGCCCCGTCATGGCGGCTGTCCAGTGGGCCGGTCTGGCGGACAGTGTCTGCCTCCATGAAGGTGAGATGGCAGATATAGTTGCAACCCAGAAGGTAGCGGTAGTCATAGTCGGGTTTCAGGTTTGGTTCGAGGAAGTGCCCTCCAGCATCCACCTTGTCCTCGTCGCAGTAGAGCAGCCTGGCGCCGGTCTCCAGCGCAGCCCGGACCATGTTCTCCAGGGCGACATCCACCAGCAGGTCATCATGGTCGAAGAAGGCAATGTAGGCGCCCTTTGCGTGGCTGATGGCCTTGTTGGTTGCCCCGGCAATGCCCCGGTTCACTTTCAGTGAGAATGTGCGGATTCTTCTGTCTTTCCGGGCATATTCCCTGAGGAGCGCTCTGGTCCGTTCACACTGGCTACCATCATCGACAAGGATGAGCTCCCAGTTTTCATAGGTCTGGTCCAGGACGGATTCGACAGCAGCGCGGAACTCCGCCTCATCTGGCCGCCATGTCGGGCAGAGGACGGAGACGAGAGGTGTTTCCTTCAGCGGACGGGCCTTGCGCAGCAGGGCTGTCTGTTCCCGCAGGAGGGGGTAATAGCTTTTTGCCCAGCGGTCATAATGCTGGAGGCTGAGCGGCTTGCGGGGAATCAGCGAGCGTGTGGTGTTGCGCAGGGCTGTCAGCTGCTGGTGCAGGGCGGCGATGCTGTTTTCAATCTGTACGAGTTTTGCCGTCAGCTGGTCATCGGCCAGGGCCGTGACCAGCGGGCTGCCGACAAGCGGGATTTCGTCAGGCAGGCTGGTAATGGTGATCTCGTGGGGAAGGCCATCATGATAGCGCTGGGGGATGGGCAGCTCGAATCCGCAGTTGGGGGCGCTTTTCAGGAACTCGACAACATCGCCCCGGTAGCAGTCGGCCCGGACAGTCCCGACCGGCACACCATCCACCCTGACAGACACGACAACATGGCCGGACCAGTCAGCCCCCGGATGATTGCGGGAAACGACCCAGCCCCGCAGCAGCCCTTCGAACATGCCATCAACGCAGCTCTGATATTCGGTCTGGGGCGGGCGTGAGAAGGTGAGGGTCTCATGCGCCCTGTCGGGCTGGTCCTCATCGGGGAAGAGAAGGGCGGTGCGGTCATCAAAGCGGATGGAGATGCCGTGCTGTGCGCCATCACAGGCTTCCGGGGGGAGCCTGAAGCGGAAGCCCAGCTTGTTGCTGGGAATACGCAGGATCTGGCGGACATCCTCCCGTTTGAGGTCGCAGAGAACCTGCATGACTTCCTGGCCATCCACCAGGACATGCAGCAGGACAACACGGGACGGCTCGTGCAGGTTGACAGCCCAGCCTGCAATGATGCCGTTCTGGCTGTCCACCGTATCAACAAAACCCTGGAACTGATGTGCAGGCATTGTCCTCTCCTGAAATCAAGGTCTGGTGAAAGAGGTCTGTTTCATAATTGTGAAATATTTCCGTGCCAGACACATGGCATTTTTCATTCCGAAATGAGGAATACAGAAAAAAGCGGGTTCTTCCACCATCAAAGTGGGACAATCGCTTTTTCTGACGGTTGTTCTTTGCGGGCAGGGACGGTAATGCACGAAGGCGAGGCATCCTTCATCATGAGGGCAGGCCTCTGAAGGTGAAACGGTCAAGGCTTCGGATACATGCGCATGACGCCCGTATTGCGTTCATCACACCGTAGAGCGGGGTTCGACGCCGTTTTCCATGGGTTGCTCCTGCTCTGCTCACTGCTGGTGCTGGCCATGCTTGGCGGGCTGATCCTGCTGATGGCCACAGGCGGCTGGCAGGCTTTCACAAGGTTTGGCCTTTCCTTTTTCACGACAGTCTCGTGGAATCCCGTCAAGGATACATACGGGGTTCTGGCCCCTCTACTGGGGACACTCGTCAGCACGCTCATTGCCATGCTGATTGCCGTCCCCATGGCGTTTGGTACGGCCTTCTGGCTGACCTACATCGCCTCGGGGCGGTTTGCCTCCATCGTCGGGACGACCATCCAGCTTCTGGCGGCCGTGCCCTCCATCATTTTCGGCATGTGGGGGTTCCAGACCATCGTCCCGTTCATTGCCCGTGATGTACAGCCTTTCCTGAACCATCATTTCCGGCATGTGCCTGTTCTGGGGTCCGTGCTCTCCGGTCCTCCGGTTGGTACGGGGCTTGTGACGGCCGGTATCATATTGGCGGTGATGATCGCTCCATTCATCACGGCGGTGATGGTGGATGTGTTCGGGGCGGTTCCCCCCATGCTGCGGGAAAGTGCCTACGGGCTGGGGGCAACACGCTGGGAGATGATGCGCAAGATTGTCGTGCCCTGGTCCCGCAATGGCATGATCGGGGCGATTGTGCTGGGCATGGGGCGTGCACTGGGTGAGACCATGGCCGTGACTTTCATCATCGGTAACGTGACGACCGTGGGCTGGTCCCTGTTTGCGCCACGCAGCACCGTGGCCTCGCTGATTGCCCTCCAGTTCCCGGAAAGCCCGGAAGGCTCCCTGCGTCTCTCGTCTCTCATGGCGCTGGGCTTCATCCTCATGCTCCTTTCCTGTGTCAGCTTGGCGCTGGCACGTTGTCTCAGAGGGAAACGTCAATGACGGAACCTGTGATCTCTCCGGCATCTTCCAGCGAGGCCGACAGGGCCGGTTCTGAGTCGGGGCGATGGCGTCCGGGGCGCAAGGCCCTGCGGCGGCAGATGCTGGATTATGTGGCGACAGGCGTCAGTATTGTGGCGGGGAGTGTCCTGCTTCTGGTTCTGGTCTCCATCCTCTGGACGCTGTTGAGCCGTGGGCTGGTAGGTCTCTCATGGGCAACACTGGCGCACAGGATGGGGCCTCCCGGTTCTGGTGGCGGGTTGGCCAATGCCATCGTGGGCAGCCTTTTGCAGACGGGTCTTGCCCTGTTGATGGCGGCCCCGGTCGGGCTGATGTGCGGCATCTATCTCTCCGAATATGGGCGCAAGGGCAATCATTTCGCCAGTGCCGTGCGGTTTGTGGCGGACATGCTGATGTCGGCCCCGTCCATTCTGATCGGCCTGTTCATCTATCAGCTGCTTGTCGTGCCATTCGGTCACTTTTCCGGGTTCTCAGGTGCTGTGGCGCTGGCCGTGCTGGCCCTGCCCCTCATCGTGCGGACAACGGAGGACATGCTCCGCCTGGTACCAACGGCCATGCGGGAGGCGGGAGCGGCCCTGGGAGCGGCCCGCTGGCGGGTCATCCTGTCCCTTTGCCTGCGTTCGGCCCGCAAGGGCGTGACGACCGGCATTCTGCTGGCCCTGGCCCGCATGGGGGGAGAGACGGCTCCGCTGCTGTTCACATCGCTGGGCAATCAGACCATGTCCACCGACATGACCCGGCCCATGGCCAGCCTGCCCATCGCCATCTACCAGTATGCCGGTGCCTCTTATGAGGACTGGGTGCAGCTGGCCTGGACGGGTGCCCTGCTGGTGACGTTCGGCGTACTGCTCATCAACATCACCGTGCGGCTTTCATCCCGTCACTGAAATCAAGGGAAGAGAATTTCATGCCTTCTGCCTCGATGTCATCTGCCAGCCTGTCGGGCAGGGAACCTGTACAGGATGTCGCCCTTTCAGTACGGGACCTGAACTTCCATTACGGGACGCACCATGCCCTGCATGGCATTTCGCTGGATTTCCCGGCCCGCTGCGTGACGGCCATGATCGGTCCCAGCGGGTGCGGCAAGTCCACCCTGCTGCGTGTCTTCAACAAGATTTACGCCCTTTACCCCGGCCAGCGGGCCACGGGTGAGGTGATGTTCGATGGACGCAACATCCTTGATGATTCCATCAATCTGGACATGCTGCGCTCCCGCATCGGGATGGTGTTCCAGAAGCCGACGCCGTTTCCCATGTCCATTTATGACAACATCGCTTTTGGCGTGCGCCTGCATGAGAAGCTGAACCGTACGGAGATGGACGAGCGGGTGCAGGACGTGCTGACCCGTGTCGCCCTCTGGAACGAGGTGCGGGACCGGCTGAATGCCCCGGCGACCGGGCTTTCCGGCGGACAGCAGCAGCGTCTCTGCATTGCCCGCAGTATTGCGACCAGGCCGGAGGTTCTTCTGCTGGATGAGCCGACCTCCGCTCTGGACCCGATCTCCACCGCCCGGATTGAAGAGTTGCTGGATGAGCTGAAAGAAGAGTTCACCATTGCGATCGTGACGCATAACATGCAGCAGGCTGCACGTTGTGCCGACCGTGTCGCTTTCTTCTATCTCGGCAGGCTGGTGGAGGTGGATACGGCAGACCGTATCTTCACCAACCCTCGTGAGAAGCAGACACAGGACTACATTACCGGCCGGTTCGGATAAGCGGGAAGGGGAGAGAGATCATGCCACACGAGCGTTCTCATATCGTCTCGAGTTTTGAGCAGGAGCTGGAACAGCTCCGGGCCATGATGGTGAAGATTGGCCGTATCGTGGAGGAGCAGGTGGGGCTTGCCCTTCGTGCCATTTCCGACCATGACGAGTCCGCCGCTGAAGAGGCCACGAGGCTGGACCCGGAGGTGGACGAGCTGGAGCGGGAGGTCGAGAGTCTGGTCATCCGTCTGCTGGCCCTGCGCAGCCCGATGGGGGCGGACCTGCGGGAGATCGTTGCGGCCTTGAAGATTACGGGGGACCTGGAGCGTATCGGCGATTATGCTGCCTCCATTGCCCGCAAGGCCATCAAGGCGGCGTCCGGTGACGGGCAGATTTCCCTGTCCGGCCTGCGGAGTATGGGGCGGCTGGTGAAAGAGAATCTGGGCCGGACGGTGGATGCCGTCATTGCGCACGATGCCAACCAGGCGATGGAGGTCTGGCACGCCGACCGGGGCGTGGACGAACATTACGTGACCGTGTTTCGTGAGCTGGTCACTTACATGATCGAGGATGCCCGGAACATCCGTGCCTGTACGGAGCTTCTCTTCATTGCCAAGAATCTGGAGCGTATTGGCGATCATGCCACCAATGTGGCCGAGCGGGTCTACTACGCCGTGACGGGTGAGAACCTGCCCACAACCCGCCCTCGCGGAGGAAGCCCAACCCGCTCACTCGGGCAGGGTGAAGACACGGACTGATCTGCTCCTCCTACCGGCTCCCGGGAGGGCCAGCCAGCAGACATGAAAAACCCCCGGCAGGCTCAGGCTCTGCCGGGGGTTTTGTGTGATGGCGGGATGCCGGGTCCCTCAGGACTCGGCCTCGTCATCATTGCGTTTCAGGAGCAGCCAGCCGCCATAGAAGATCAGGGCCAGAACAGGGATGGAACCAACCGTGATGGTGCCGGATGGATAATCAAAAGCCATCATGATCAGGACCATCACCAGGAAGGCCAGTGTCAGCCAGCCTGTATAGGGGGCTCCCGGCATGGCGAAGCCTGTCCTGGCAATGCGCCCCTGTTTTATGGCTCTGTGCAGGCGCAGCTGGCAGAGCAGGATGGTGGCCCATGTCCCCAGAATCCCCAGAGAGGAGATGCTCAGCACGATCTCGAAAATCTGCGTGGGGTACAGATAATTCATCAGTACGCCAATGAGATAGATGAAGAGTGTTGCCCCGATCCCCACATAAGGGACGGCATTGCGGTTCAGCTTGCTCATGGCCTGTGGGGCAGAGCCACCAAGGGCCAGGGCACGCAGGATACGCCCTGTGGAATACAGGCCGGAGTTGAGGCTGGAGAGGGCGGCCGTCAGCACCACGAAATTCATGATGCTGTCAGCAGCAGGCAGGCCCAGCTTGTGGAAGAAGGTGACGAACGGGCTTTCTCCGGCATGGTAGGCCGACCATGGCATGAGGCAGACCAGCAGGGCGACAGACCCGACATAGAAAACCACAATGCGCCAGATCACGCTGTTGACGGCATTGGGGACGACCTTGCGGGGGTTTTCACACTCACCGGCGGCAATGCCGATCAGCTCTGTTGCAGCATAGGCAAAGACGACACCCTGGATCAGCATCAGCGAGGCAACGACTCCGTGCGGGAAGATGCCGCCGGACTCGGTAATGAGATGGAGACCCGGCGTGTATGAGCCGACGTGCGTGCCGCTCAGCAGGACATAACCGCCCACGCTCAGAAAGATGACCAGCGTGAGGACCTTTACCAGTGAGAACCAGAATTCAATCTCACCAAAGTACCGCACGCCTGTGAGGTTCACCGCTCCGACCACAACCAGAGCTCCCAAGGCAATCAGCCACTGGGGAATATGGCCGAATATCGGCCAGTAATGGATGTAAAGCGCAATGGCCGTGATGTCGACGATGCCGGTCATGGCCCAGTTGAGGAAGAAAAACCAGCCAGCCGCATAGGCGGCGCCTTCTCCAAGAAACTCACGGGCATAGGTGACGAAGCTGCCGCTGCTGGGCCGGTACATTACCAGTTCCCCCATGGCCCGCAGGATCATGAAGGCACAGATACCGCAGATGGCATAGGTGATGGCCAGCGACGGCCCAGCAATCTGGAGGCGGGACCCCGCCCCCAGGAACAGACCGGTGCCGATGGCTCCACCGATGGCGATCATCTGCACATGCCGCCGGCTCAGATCTTTCTGGTAACCTTCATCCGTGGCGCTGGCCTGTCTGGGTCTGGTCTGGTCGGAGGGAGATGTAGTCATGCGATGATCCTGCAATGGTCGGTCTAGGAGGCCCATGGCCCGGCAGGGTGATACCTTTTCGCTTCCGTCTGGTCTGCCATGTGTTTTACGAATAGATTCTATAACTAACACTAAAGGCTTTGCCAATGCGCAGCGGAAGGAAAGAAACTTTTAACAACCTATTATTTTGCGGTTACTGGTCTGCCATGCCTGTCATGCTGGCTCTGATGCTGCATCCATGCAGGAATATGCGGAGTCCTTCTTCCAGATAATGGTGCAGGTTTTCCCTGTCACGTGCCGGCCCGCAATGGGCAAGCCGGGACAGGATGGGGCCGCCGATGGTCAGGCCGAAAAGGTGGTCTGCGGCATCGGCAGCATTGCCAAAATGCAGCAGTCCGGCCTTTTTCTGTACCTCAAGCCAGTTCTGGATGTTTGTCTTGCTGCCGGCGTTATGGAAGAGCTCTGTCATGAGCTGCTGGATGGAGGGGGAACGGTTTGTTTCACCGATGATGGTGCGCATCAGGCCGAGGCGTTTTTCGCAGAGGAGAATTTCCGCCATCTGGAACACCATGGCACGGAGCTGGTCTTCCATCCCGGTTTCCGGGATGGGGGAGGGGGTAAGCGGGACAAAAAGCTCGGAGAGCAGGAGCTGTTCCAGCAGGTTCCGTTTGGAGGGGAAAAAGAGGTAGAGCGTCTTTTTCGACATTCCTGCATGGTGGGCGATATGGTCCATCGTGGTGTGATGGTAGCCCTGCTGTTGCAGCAGCGTGCAGGCGACCCGGAGAATGGTGCTGCGGCGGTCCGTGTCATCATGAGGCTGCATGGCACCACGCTCCTTGCGAGATGGAAGAAGAAGTTTTGTCTTGTGCCCGATTCCGGCATGGGTCTGTCAAGCCCTGCATGAAAAGAGACCGTTTTCATGATCTTTTTGTGAGAAGAGAGCAGGGATGGGATTGACCGGCGGGGAGGAAACTGGATAGTTTCCTCTTCCACTACGTTTTTTTCATGGCGTGATATGGTGCAGGCGGTCTTTTTTGCCTGTAGCTTTGTTGCCCCATGTCCATTCCTCAGAGAGGCCGTCACGTTTATGCTCATGTTCCGCCCGAAACTGGCTGTGCGTCTGTCCCAGACGGTCATTTATGGCAGTACGGCCCTGCTGGGTTTTGGGGTTCTGGCCGGATGTCAGAAGAAAACGCCCCCAGCACCGCCGCCCCAGTCCGTTGCTGTCATGACACTGCACAGGCAGAGCGTTCCGCTGGAAACATCACTCCCGGGTCGGACGGATGCCTACGAACAGGCACAGATTCGCCCGCAGGTCAGCGGCGTGCTCGTTTCCCGCACCTTTGAGGAGGGCAAGGACGTACAGGCCGGGCAGCCTCTCTATCAGATTTATATTGCACCGTTTCAGGCGGCGTATGACCAGGCCCGCGGGCGGTTGATGGAGGCCCAGGCCAGCGCCATCCGTGCCCATGCCCAGCTGAAGCGTTACAAGGCTCTTGTCGGGCCCAGGGCCATCAGCCGTCAGGAATATGACAATGCGCTGGCTACGGCCCGTCAGGCGGATGCCGAGGTGGTGCAGGCACAGGCCGCCGTCGAAACGGCCCAGGTCAATCTCAACTACACTCATGTGCAGTCACCAATTGATGGACGCATCGGCCGGACGCTTTACACGGCAGGTACACTGGTCACGGCCAATCAGAGTACCCCCATTGCCGTGGTTACACGGCTGGACCCGATCTATGTGGATGTCAATCTGGCGGCAGAAGACATGATCCGCCTGCGGCGTGAGCTGGCATCTGGCCAGCTGGAGCGGAACGGCAGCGAGGCCGCCGTGACGCTGGAACTGCCAGATGGCTCCACCTATGGTCAGACAGGTCAGCTGAAACTTTCTGAAGTGACGGTCGATCCCGGTACGGGGACGCTGGTGATGCGTGCTGTCATGCCCAACCCGGACAAGCTGCTTCTGCCGGGCATGTTCGTCCATGCCCACATCAAGGAGGGCAGCGACCCGAATGCCCTGCTCCTGCCGCAGGTTGGCGTGCAGCGGACGCCCAAGGGTGAGCCTTATGTCATGGTGGTGGATGGGCAGAATCACGTCCATCTGCGCATGGTCGGGCTGGGGCAGACAGTTGGGGCCCGCTGGATGGTTACCAGAGGTTTGAAGGATGGGGAAAGGGTGATCGTTGAGGGCTTGCAGAAAGTTCATCCTGAAGGGGAGGTCAGACCCCATGAGGTCAGTCTGGCTGATCTGGGGATGGAGTAACGGCCCATGTCACTGTCACGTTTCTTTATCGACCGCCCCATCTTTGCCTGGGTGGTCGGGCTGATCATCATGCTTGTGGGTGGTGTGTCCATCACCCAGATGCCAATCGCCCAATATCCCACCATTGCTCCGCCGCAGATTGCTGTCAGTGTGGATGATCCCGGTGCCTCGGCCGATACAGTCAACAACACGGTGGTACGGCCCATCCTCCAGCAGATGTCTGGTCTGGACCATCTGGAGTATCTGTCTGCCCAGTCCTATGGCAGCGGCCATATGGAGATCGACCTGACCTTCGAGCAGGGGACGAATCCCGACATCGCCCAGGTGCAGGTGCAGAACAAGCTCCAGCTTGCCCAGCCCCGTCTGCCGCCCGAGGTGGTCAGCCAGGGGCTGAGTGTCACCAAGGCAGCCAAGAACTTCATGCTCGTCATCGGCTTCATCTCCACGGACGGGAGCATGAACGGGAAGGACATTTCGGATTACGTGGCGTCCAACGTGATGGACCCGCTGTCCCGCATTTCCGGTGTGGGGGATCATACGCTTTTCGGGTCCGAATATGCCATGCGCATCTGGATGGACCCGGACAAGCTGTACAAATATGGCCTGACCGTGAGTGACGTGCAGAGTGCCATCCAGAGCCAGAACATCCAGGTGGCATCCGGTGAGCTGGGCGGCCTGCCTGCCCGCAAGGGGATCGGGCTTGATGCCAACATCATCGGCCCTGTCCGCCTGACGGAACCGGAACAGTTCAGCAACATGCTGCTGAAGGTCCAGCAGGATGGCAGCCAGGTCCGCATGAGAGATATCGGGCACGTTGAGCTGGGGGCACAGAGCTACAATTTCACGTCCCGTTACAACAACAGGCCGGCCACGGCCATGGCCCTGAAGCTGGCCCCCGGTGCCAACCAGCTTGTGACGGAAGATGCCGTCCGGGCGAAGATTGCCCAGCTGTCGCAGTTCTTTCCCAAGGGGTTGAAGGTCGTCTACCCGCTGGATACGGCACCGTTCATTACCCACTCCATCGAGGAGGTGATCGAGACACTGCTGGAGGCCATTGCGCTGGTCTTCATCGTGATGCTTGTCTTCCTCCAGAATTTCCGGGCGACCCTGATCCCCACCATCGCTGTTCCGGTGGTGCTGCTGGGAACGTTCGGCATCCTGTCGGTGCTGGGTTATAGCATCAACACGTTGACCATGCTGGCCATGGTGCTGGCTGTGGGGCTGCTGGTGGATGATGCCATCGTGGTGGTGGAAAATGTCGAACGTGTGATGAGCGAAAAGGGCCTTTCCCCACGGGACGCCGCCCGTGAATCCATGGATGAGATCTCTGGAGCGCTGGTGGGTATCGTTCTGGTCCTCAGTGCGGTGTTTCTGCCCATGGCCGCCTTTGGCGGGTCCACCGGGGTGATTTACCGTCAGTTCTCCATCACGGTGGTGGCGGCCATGTGGCTGTCCGTTCTGGTGGCCATGGTCATGACGCCGGCTCTTTGTGCCACCATGCTCAAACCCATGAAACATGAGGTCCATTTCCGTCCGGCAGTCTGGTTCAATGAGCGGTTCGACTGGCTGACGAAACGGTATGTCAGTGGCGTGCGCCGCATGTTGCATTTCCGCACCCCTGCCATGATCGTTTTCCTGGCCCTGACAGGGCTGGTGGGCTTCCTGTTCATGAAGGTGCCGACGGGCTTCCTGCCAGACGAGGATCAGGCCCTCATTTTCGGGCAGGTCAGCATGCCTGCTGGGGCAACCGATGCGCAGATGGGGGCCGTCAACCACCGCATCACCGAATACGTGCTGAAGACCTATGGCCGGGATGTGGAATCCGTCTTCACCATGAACGGCTTCAGCTTCGCCGGGCAGGGGCAGAATGCCGGTGCGTTCTTCATCAGGCTGAAACCGTGGGACAAGCGGCCTGGTTATGCACATTCCAGCATGGCCATTGCCAACAGAATCATGGGGCATTTCTGGGGGGATCCGGCAGCGCAGATTTACGCCCTGAACCCCCCTGCGGTGATGGAACTGGGTAATGCCACCGGGTTCGATCTGGAGCTGGAAGATAACGGCCATATCGGTCATCAGGCCTTCCTTGCCGCCCGGAACAAGCTTCTGGCAGCGGCGTCCAAAAATCCGCTTCTGTCCGCTGTGCGCCCGATGGGGCTGGAAGATGCCCCCCAGTTTGTATTGGACCTCAACCGTGAGAAGGCCAATGCACAGGGCATCAGCAATGCGGAGCTCAACACGACGATCCAGGGGGCCTTCGGCTCGATTTACGTCAACCAGTTCACCCGCAATGACCGTGTAAAGCAGGTCTATATCCAGGGTGAGCCTTTTTCCCGCATGACGCCAGAGGATCTGAACCGCTGGTATGTCCGCAACAATCTGGGGGACATGGTACCCTTCAATGCGTTTGCCACGGGCCACTGGATTCTCGGTGCGCAGAAGGTGGAAAACTATAATGGCCTGAATTCCTATGAGATTCAGGGTGTGCCTGCCGTTGGGGTCAGTTCCGGCCGTGCGGTGGAGGAAATCGAGAAGATCATCAAGACCCTGCCGCCGGGAGTGGGGCATGAATGGACGGGCCTGACCTTTGAGCAGCTGGCGTCCGGCAATGCTACGGGGCCGCTTTATGCGCTGGCGGCCATTGTGATCCTGCTCTGTCTGGCTGCCCTGTATGAGAGCTGGGCCATCCCGTTTGCCGTGCTGCTCGTGCTGCCGCTGGGCGTGCTGGGGGCCATCGGTTCGACACTCTGGCGTGGGCTGAGCAATGACGTCTATTTCCAGGTCGGGCTTCTGACAACCGTGGGGCTGGCCGTGAAGAATGCGATCCTGATCGTGGAATTCGCCAAGGCCTTTTATGAGCAGGGCGACACGCTGGAAGATGCTGTCATGAAGGCCGGGCAGGAGCGTCTGCGTCCCATTCTGATGACCTCCATAGCTTTCGTCTGCGGTGTGTTCCCACTGGCTATTGCCACGGGTGCCGGTGCAGCCTCCCGTGTGGCGATCGGGACCTGTGTGGTAGGCGGTATGCTTACCGCTACCATTCTGGCCATCTATTTCGTGCCGCTGTTCTTTGTGGTTGTGCTGCGTCTCTTCAGGGTCAGGCGGCTTTCGGAACAGCCTCATGCAGGGCAGGAAGGAGATCACGCATGACCATGAAGCAGCACGGCAGGAACAGGGCCGTTCTTGCAGGGATGATGGGGCTGGGCAGCCTGCTGCTGACTTCCTGCAACCTGTCTCCGAAATATCATCGGCCGGATGCGGCCGTCTCGCAGACTTACCCGGCGGATGCAGAGATCAGGCCGGGCCAGCCTGCCCATCAGCAGGTGTCCGATCTTGGTTGGGAAGATTTCTTCACCGATCCACGGCTGAAGGCCCTTATTGGTCTGTCCCTTGCCAACAACCGGGACCTTGCTGCCCAGATGGCCGCCGTGGCGGCCGAACAGGGGCAGTATCAGGTGCAGAATGCCGCCCTGTTCCCGACCATTTCAGTCGGGGGTGGTGCACAGTATGTGGGGCCGTCCGATACGGCCGGGTTCGCCTTCGCACCGGGGTCTGGCACATCGGTGTCCACACTGCGTTTCTATCAGACGTCCATCGGGTTTTCGTCCTATGAGATCGACCTCTGGGGACGCATCCGCAACCTGAGCCAGGCCCAGAAGGAACAGACGCTGGGCACGGTCGAGAATCTGCGGAACCTGTGGATCACCACCGTCTCACAGGTGGCAAGCACCTACATCCAGTGGCTGGCGGATCGGCGTCTGCTGGACCTCGCCCACCGTACAGCCCGTACGAGGGCGGATACATGGCGTCTCAACAAGCTGGAATATGATCATGGCGAGCTGGATGCCCTGACCTTGGCCCAGAGTGCGACCGAGCTGGAGCAGGCCCGTTCTGACGAGGAGAAGGAAACAAGGGCTGTGGCGGATGACGAACATGCGTTGCAGCTGCTCGTCGGCACGCCCCTGCCTGCAGACCTGCCGCCGCCCCTCCCGATGGGACGGCAGACGATGATTTCCGACCTGCCAGCCGGTCTGCCGTCCGACCTGTTGCAGCAGCGGCCTGACATCATGGCGGCCGAGCACAGCCTGCTGGGGGCCCATGCCTCTGTCGGGGCGGCCCGGGCCGCTTTCTATCCCCGTGTGACGCTGACGGCGAGCGAGGGGACCAGTTCTCTCCAGTTCCGCCGCCTGTTCAGCCATCTGGCCGAGACATGGGGCGTCTCCCCCAACATCAGCATCCCGCTGCTGACATGGGGTGTCAATGAAGGGAACCTGCGGACGGCCAAGGCCAAGCTGAAGCAGGGCATTGCCGAATATCAGAAGGCCATCCAGTCGGCCTTCCGGGAAGTGTCCGATGCGCTGACAGCACGGGAGACATACCGTCGGCAGGACAGTCATATGATCGTGCTGGAAACACAGGCCCAGCGGGCTTACGATCTCGCCCGGATGCGCTATCATGCTGGCATCGACAGTTACCTGACCACGCTGGTGCAGGAGCGCCAGCTCTATCAGGCCCAGCAGACCCGCATCATGGTCGAGGCGGCACGGTTTCAGAACATGGTAACGCTGTATCGTGCCCTGGGTGGCGGCTGGAGCCGCAAAAGCCAGGGGACATCAAACACACCACCCGGCCATCTGTAAGGGGTCGGGCCGAGGGGAGACGGCATATGCGTTTTATGAAACAGGCTGGCCTGCTGGCAGGAACTGGCATGATGCTGATGGGCGTGGCCGGACTGGCTCCTGCGCAGGCTGATGAGGCTGATTCGGTTGTCAGAAAGCCGATGCCCGGCTCGTCCCTGCCCAGGGTACATGCCGATTATAGCATGTTTCATTTTGTTCCCCGGGGTGATGAGGTGACCGTGCAGCCCGAGCGGAACCGCCTGCTGTTCCGCAAGAAAAGTGGTCAGCCAGATGGCTATGGCGAACGCCGTGGGGCAGCCATCGTCTATTATGATTCCAGCGGGAAACCCGTCCGCATCCAGCGTCTCACGCCGGAAGAGCTGGATCGGATGAACCAGTAGGAACGGTCCTGCCTGTTTCGGGGGGTCAGCGTTTCCACTTCCAGTAGCCGTAGAGGCCGAGGCCGGTATAGCCGGCATAGAGCAGGGCCGTGATGGTGAGAGAGCGGTTGATGAACAGGCCCGTATAGATCACGTCAATGCCGGACCAGAGCAGCCAGCTCACACGGTGGCGCCGGGCTGTCCAGAGCTGGGCAAGCAGGCTGGCTCCGCTCAGCCCTCCATCCAGAAGAGGAGTTGGGTCGTCACTCCAGCGTTGCAGGGACAGAATCCAGAGAATGGAGAGAATCAGGAAGAAGCCCGTCTCCAATATGGCCCGGTTGAAGGCGAGAGGGCGGGCGGGCAGGTCATCTGCCGGGCTGGATGGCCTATCGTGGCGGAGGTTCCCTCCGACCTGTTTTTCTCGTGCCCACAAGGCCCAGCCATAGAGGATGGCGATGCTGAAGACACCTTGCAGCACCGTGTCTGCATAGAGATGGGCCTGGAAGAATACCGTGCCATAAAAGAGCGTTGCCAGCAGGGAGATGGGCCAGCCCATCATGAGGCGTTGTGCTGTCAGCCAGACGCCGGAGGCACTGAGCAGTGCGGCGATCAGTTCCGTCATGGGTCAGTCTCTTTCCAGCATGGCCAGCAGGGCCCGGCCACGCTCCGTCTGGAACCAGCGTGCATGGCCGATGAGGTAGTCCCGCCGGGATATGTTGGCGGCGTTCCTGTTGCCGAGGACATGGCCGTAATAGGCAACCTCTGAAAGGGCAAAGGTGACGTGGCAGAGGGGTAGCCAGCAGGCGGTGAGGCGTTTCTCGGCAGGGCTGCGGGGCCGCTGGACATCATAGGCGTGCAGGAAGGCCCTCAGCTGCTCCTCATGCACGGTCGGGCAGCCATCCGGGGCCAGCCAGCTGATGAAGCTGCGTTCCATGGCCACGGCGAGGTCGAAGCTGGCACTGGTCAGGTCACACATGCCGAAATCGAAGGCACGGGCAGCCACGAGCCCATTACTCTCCCTGTGCCAGAGGAGGTTGGCCCCGTGCCAGTCCCCATGCCCCCAGAGGGGGCGGTCTTCTGGCAGCAGGGGGAGCAGGGCTTCATGGAACGGGGTCAGAAGGGGCAGGACATCCCGTTGCAGCGATGAGAGGGGATATGTGTCTGTCAGCCCTTCCTGTCGGGTGATCCACGGGATCAGGCTGTCCGCCAGCCTGTCGCCCAGCAGGGGATGCCGGGCGGAAATGAGGGGTGGGTCATGGCGTGGTGGGGCCTGATGGCCCTCGCTGGCCTGATGCAGCCGTGCCAGAAGTGTTCCGCTGGAAGCCGCCTGTGCCGTGTCGTGATAGGGCCGCCATGAGTCCAGCCCCCGATAGGCGTCCTGCTCCGTGTAAAGGGGGAAGGCTTCGTAGGTATGCTCAGGCGTGGCCAGGGCGGTCCGGCCATCCAGCATGGGCAGTGGGGCGGCGGCTGGCAGGCCCCGCTTTGCCAGATGGCTGGCGAAGCGGTGTTCTTCCGTCAGTGTTTCCACAGAGCGCAGGGCACGTCCGTGGCGTTTGAGGAACAGCCGCCCCCCATCTTCCAGCGCCACGATGGCCGAGGCGGAGAAGGGGCGCCGGCTGTGCCAGAGGAGGGGATTCCGGGCGGGCCGGACGCCCCAGTGCGGCAGAAGGGCCGTGACGTCACCGTCTGTCAGGGGAGGCCAGACGCAGCCATTGTAACCGCTTTCCAGACCAAGAGGGCGTGCCGACATGCTCAGAATCCAGCCGTTAGGCTGGCAAGGGCGGCGAAGGGGGCCCCGATATAATAGCCCGGGGCCGAGCCGCTGATCCGCCCGCCATGAAGGCCGGTCGTGTCATGGGCATTCAGGGTGGTGGAGTTGATGCCCGAGAGATAACGCTGGTTGCTGATGTTGCTCAGGTTCAGCCGCAATGTGGGTTGATGCAGGAAGCCCACATTGTTGAAGCGGTAACCAAGGGTCAGGTCGGCTGTCATGATGGCAGGGATGCGCTCGTCATTCATGAAGGTGGAATATTGATGGCTCATGTAATGCATGGAGATCATGCTGAAGAAGTGCCCATCATCATAGCGCAGGCCTGCTCCTGCCTGAAAATGGGGGCTGCGGACGGCTGTTTTGCCCGCTGTGGGCAGGATGTCGCTCCCGGCGGCGATGTTGTTGTCGATGGTGGCATGGAGATACTCGAAGGACGCATAGGGGCTGATATGGTGCCATGGGCGTGTACCGAGCTCCACATCCACACCGCGGGAGGTCTGTTTCCCGGCATTGATGGTCGTGGTGATGTTGGGGTTGCTCGCTTCCCCGGTCTGTACCTGCCGGTTGCGGAAATTATAGTTGAAGAAGGTCAGGCTGGCTGTCAGCCAGTCTCCCGTGCGGCGGTAGCCGAACTCTTCGGAGACGGAATATTCATTCTTCAGGCGGTTGGTTCCGGCCTGACTGATGGAACCGTTGGGTACGCCATTGGCATCCACACCGGCATAGCTGTTGTAATAAGTGGGAACAGCCGGTGTCCGGAAGTTGGTGTTCACGTTGAGGAAGAGTTGATCCTGTTTCGTGAAGTTCCAGCGCATTCCGAAGCGTGGCAGGGGCTCCTGCCTGTTGCTGGAGATGTTGCGCTGCGGCCCGGGTACGTCATTGGTTCCCCAGCGATGCAGCATGACCTCTTTGAAGCCGATATCCATCACCAGCCTGTCCTGCATCAGGGAGATGTGGTCTCCCACATAGAGGGCATTGGTCTGGGACATGGTGTGAAAGCTCCCGGCCAGATAGGGGTTGCCATCCGGCATGAGGATGCGGCTGCGTTTTTTGTCCGCCCAGATATTGGCGGCAGAGCCATCACTTCCGACAGATGTGAAGGGTTGTGGTTCGTTGTCGTCTGAATAGTCGTACCAGTAGCCCATGACGAAGTCGTTCCATTTGTAACGGGCATGGAGGGCCATGTTCACGCCAGAGCGGTAGCTGCGCTGGGTGTAGTCGGCCCGTACGGTCTGGCCGTCCGTCACGGGCAGGGAGGTGACGGGCTGGGTGCCGTAATAGTTCCCCGTGCTGGAAAGTGTGGAGCCGGAGGGGAAGTTGCCATAAGCCCGCTGGGCATAGGGGGTGATGTCGAAGGAGAAACGCTGGTTGAAGTGCAGATGTACCGGCGCACCGACATAAAGCGTCTCCTCCGGGTCGCGGGAGAGGCGCCAGTAACTGGTGCTGTTCTCGCCGGGCTCGAAATGCTGGGTCAGTTTGCCGCTATGGGTGCCGTAGGTTTTCCAGTCCTCAAGGGAGGTGAAGGGATAATAGCTGGTATTGGCCCTGTTCCATGACCCCAGAATGCCGGCCTGATTGCCTTGCCCCCATTCTTTGAGCAGCCGGAAATCAATATGCTGGCGGGTATCATAGCCGCCACTGCGCCAGTTATCCGCATGTGTGTTGGAGTAGGAGACAAAGCCTCTCACGCCGCTATGGCCTATCTCACCCGTCTCCAGCCGGATGAAACCCCGCCTTGTATTGAAGGACCCGTAGGAGAAGGAGGCCAGCCCACCGGGCTTCAGGGACGGGTCGAGGAAAGAGAGCTTCATCAGCCCACCGGCGGCGTTGAGAACCGGGCTATCCAGATCGGCTGACCCCTGCTGGAGACCGACCTTGCTGTAATTCTCCGTATCGGCGAACTGGTTGGGGTACCCGCCATAGGAGGCAACATCGTTGAGCGGCATTCCCTCCAGCACGTAACCCAGGGCATCACCGTTCAGGCCGCGGACGCTGATGTTGGTGTTGGGCGAGATGCCGAAGGGGTCGGATGTCATGACATTGGCACCCGGCAGGACGGACACGAGCTGGAAGGCCGAGGCCGTAGGCGCCTGTATGTCCATGTAGCTCCGGCCCACCTCGCTGATGGCTTGCGTGCCATGCTGGGGCTGGATCAGCCCGCCGCCCCGCTGCACGGTTTCCGGGGCCGCCCGGGTAGTGATGTATTCCACCTTTTTGGCCTGTACGGCTTTGGCCGGTCTGGCATGGGAAGGCTGTTGGGCCGGGTGGTGGTGTGCCGCCGACGGATGAGTCGGTTTTCCTGAGTCTGCCAGTGCCAAGCCGGGGCTGCACAGGAGCAGAAAGAGAGGGGCCTTTTTGTGGCTGGAAAAAAACAAGCGCATGGAATCTTCGCCTTCGGAGCACGATGGTGAAGGTTCGCTGTGCAGGCGTCAGTTCAGGGGAGATGACGGGGACATCCCGTTCCGTGCTGTTTTCCTGTCCCTTCGCCGGTACGAACCGGATCAGGTTCAAAGGGTTGGATGGGCCGGACCCATCCTCTCAGCCTTGTATGGTGAAGGCACCCCTCGGAACATTGCCCCCTGTTAGCAGAGAAGGCAGATCGTGTCCATTTTCTGTCATCTCTGTACAAATGAATGGCCATGTACCGGCGCAAAATGGGCTTCTCTTGTAAAAAAGCCTTATTCTGCCAATATCGGATGAAAATATGCATCTTCAGTTTTCAGAGAGAGGTTACATGCCCATCATCGCACCGAGCCTGCTTGCCGCCGATTTCTCCAATCTGCGTCATGAAATGGGCAGTGTGGCGGAGGCACCATGGCTGCATCTTGATGTCATGGATGGGCATTTTGTTCCGAACATTTCCTTTGGTATGCCCGTCATCAAGGCGCTGCGCCCTCACAGCAGGGCGCGCTTTGATGCCCACCTGATGATCGAGCCGGCAGATCCCTATCTGGCTGCCATGGCAGAAGCGGGAGTGGACCACATCACCGTGCATGTGGAGGGGAATGCCCATCTTCACCGTACTCTCCAGAGCATCCATGCGCTGGGTTGCAAGGCAGGTGTGGCCATCTGCCCTGCCACGCCGCCGGAGGCTCTCTCCGAGGTCATGGACATGGTGGACATCATTCTGGTCATGACGGTCAATCCTGGTTTCGGAGGGCAGAAATTCCTGCATGGCCAGTTGGCCAAGATACGGACCCTTGCCGGGATGATCCGGCAGAGCGGCCGTGACATCGTGTTGGGTGTGGATGGTGGTATTGATGAGACCACCACCCCACTGGTGACAGAAGCCGGAGCAACCATGCTGGTGGCTGGTTCAGCCATTTTCGGCAGGGATGACCGGGCGGCAGCGATCCGGGGCCTGCGTGCGGCGGCCAAGCCTGCCACACTGGCCCCATCAGGGGAATGATGGTTGTTTAGGTCCTTCAGGCGGTATTTCCGGTTGCTGCTCGTCTCCCTGCCCCAGCGGCAGCATGAGGGGACAAGCCCTGTCTGTCTCTATCAGGACAGGGAAGAGGGCGATGTGGACCAGGGCGCCCTGCTGACGGGGGGTGTGTTCCGTTTTGCCCAGAAAACCTACAGCTTGCCCCTGCGGGGGGTCTGGCAGAGCAATAGCTGGCCGGAGGATGTCCGGCGCTGGTTCTATGGGTTTGACTGGCTGAAGGACCTGCGGACCTTTGGTACGAATGGAGCCCGGCTTCTGGCGCGCTCCATGGTGGCATCATGGGCAGACCGCCCCCCGGCTGATCCTGTCGCCCGGGAAAGCAGCGTGATGGGGCGGCGGCTGGCCAATTGGCTGGGGCATTATGAGTTCTGCCTTTCCACGGCTACGGAAGGGACGCAGCAGCTGGTGCTGGATGCCGCCGTGAAGGAGGCCCGTCGCCTTTCGGCCATGCTGCCTCTGCCTCCCATGGGGTGGGAAGGGCTGGCTGTTCTGCGGGGCTTGCTGGCCGTCTATATGGCCGTGCCGTATTATGATGGGTTCTTCAAACGGTTTGAGCAGCAGCTGCCGCTGGAGCTGAAGCGCCTGCTGGGTGATGAGGGCATTGTGGCCGAGCGCAGCCCGGAGGCCCAGTATCGTTGCGTGCAGGAGCTGACAGCCATTCAGGGCATGTTCACCACGTTGCAGTGGATGCCACCAGACTGTGTCCCGGTGATGCTGGGGCGGGCCTGTGCCGTGTTGCGGGCCTTCTGCCATGGGGATGGGGGGCTGGCCCTGTTCAATGGGTCGCAGGAGCGTGGTGCGAAAGCCGTGCAGGCTCTGCTGGAGCAGGCAGAGCGATACAAGGTAGTGGCCTCCAGCCTGAGCCGGGGCGGTTTTGCCCGCCTGACAGCCGGAAGGGCCCTGCTGCTGGTGGATGCCGCCGCACCACCGCCGCAGGGGATGGATGGTATGGCCCATGCCGGTACATTGTCCTTTGAGTTCTCCCACGACCGGCAGCGTCTGTTCGTCAATTGTGGGGCAGCGGAGGGCGGCCCCTGGCGGCGGGCCCTGCGCAGTTCGGCAGCGCATACGATTCTGGTCGTGGATGGTGAATCCTCGTCCGATTTCGGGAATGATGGCCACGTGACCCGCCGTCCCTCACAGGTACGCTGCGAACAGAAACGGCAGGGTCGTGTTCAGGAACTCCATCTGTCGCATAATGGGTACTACCCGTCCTACGGTGTCCTCTGGTCCCGTTCCCTGTTTCTGGAACCATCCGGGGAGGAGCTGCGTGGCAGTGAAACGGTGGAGGGGGAGCGGGATGTGTCTTTCATGCTGCGGTTCCACATCCATCCCGATGTCCGTGTGGAGCGGGAGGATGATGATATCCTGCTTCATGCGCCTTCAGAGCTGTGGCGTTTCCGTCAGACAGGTGGGGTGATCATGCTGGAGGATGATCTTTACATGGGACGGGGCGTGCCGGAACAGACAGCCCAGATTGTCGTCCAGTCCTGCCCTGGCCGTCCCCTGCCGCCTGCTGAGGAAGAGGCAACTGAAGCCGGGGGCAGGGCCGCCAAAGCGTCCAGACGCCAGCAGAAGGTGGACTGGGTGCTGGAGCATGTCCCACTATAAGGGTGTCAGGAACGCTGAACACGACAGGTATCGTGCTGTCGTGTCTGTTCTGTTCCGCCTGCCGGGGGGATGTTACCCAACCCGGATGAGGATGTGCTTCTTCTTGCCGGAGGACAGTTTCAGCGTGCCGTCCGTCAGGTCGGCGGGTGTGACGGTCTGGTTCTCATCCTTGATGACGACGTCATTCAGCCGGGCACCACCGCCACGGATAAGACGGCGTGCCTCGCCCCCGCTGGCGGCCAGGCCTGCCTCTGCAAAGAGCCTGAAGGCAGGCACACCCTCGGCAAACAGGCTGGCGGGCACGGCAACTTCCGGCAGGGCGGCCTGGACGCTGCCCTGCTCGAACACCTTGCGGGCGGTTTCGGCAGCTTCCTCGGCGGCTTCACGGCCGTGGCAGATGGCCGTGGCCTCGGTGGCCAGAATCTTCTTGGCCTCGTTGATCTCTGCCCCTTCCAGCGCACCGAGGCGTTCACATTCCTCCACGGACAGGTCCGTGAACATCTTCAGGAAGCGGCCCACGTCGGCATCCTCGGTGTTGCGCCAGAACTGCCAGTAATCGAAGACAGGCCGCCGCTCCTTGCGGACCCACACGGCTCCGTTGGCGGACTTGCCCATCTTGGCCCCGGAGGAGGTGGTGACAAGCGGCGTTGTCAGCCCGAACAGGCGTGCCCCATCCGTGCGGCGGGCCAGGTCGATGCCGGAGACGATGTTGCCCCACTGGTCGGACCCGCCCATCTGGAGAATGGCCCCGTGGCGGCGGTACAGCTCCCGGAAGTCGAACGCCTGAAGGATGGAATAGTTGAATTCAAGGAAAGTCAGTCCCTGTTCCCGGTCTAGCCGCTGCTTCACGCTTTCGAAGGAAAGCATCCGGCTGACGGAGAACTGCACCCCGACATCCTGAAGCAGGCTGATGTAGGAGAGCCTGTCCAGCCAGTCCGCATTGTTGACGAGACGGCACGCCCCATCCTCAAAATCCAGAAACTGTCCCAGAGAGGCCCGCAGCCCGGCAAGATTGTGGGTGATGGTCTCGTCCGTCATCAGGGAGCGGGCCTCATCACGGAAAGATGGATCACCGATCTTTGCCGTGCCGCCGCCAATCAGGGCGATGGGGTTGTGCCCGTGCTTCTGGAGCAGCCGCAGCATCATGATCGACATGGCATTGCCCACATGCAGGGAGTCTGCCGTGGGGTCAAAACCGATATAGGCCGTAACGGGACCTGCCAGCATCAGCTCGTCCAGCGCCTCGAAATCGGTGCACTGGAAGATCATCCCACGGGCTTGGGCTTCCCGCAGGAATGGGCTTTTAAGTGATGTATCGGTCATGAAGGGCATCTTTCCTGATGGCTGTCCTGTCGGGGCGGAGCGGGCTTAGCCCACGGCCTCTGCCGCAGGCTGGATCATGGCGTCTTCAGGGGCGAAGAGATTCCGCTGGCGGGTCGTCACATGGTCCTCCAGCGCATCGGCAATCAGTTCTGCCTGCTGGGAGAAGATATGATCGGCCTCGGGGAAAACACGGTAATCCACCGTGACATTCTTCTGCGTGTTCAGCTTGTCCACCAGCTTGCGGATGACGGGCTCGGGGGCCATGCTGTCCTTTCCACCGGCGATCATCAGGCCGCTGCACGGGCAGGGAGCGAGGAAGTTGAAATCGTAATCGTCAGCCGGAGGAGCGACGCTGATCCAGCCACGGATTTCTGGCCGACGCATGAGCAGCTGCATCCCCACGAAGGCACCGAAGGAATAACCGGCGATCCACAGCTCCGAGGAGTTGGGGTTGATCATCTGCATCCAGTCCAGCGCAGCGGCGGCATCGGAGATTTCCCCGATTCCACCATCATACCGCCCCTGGGAGCGGCCAACCCCACGGGAGTTGTAGCGCAGGACAGAAAAGCCCATGGTCTGGAAACGGCGGTACATGGTGTAGGCGATGCGGTTGTTCATCGTCCCGCCATGCAGCGGATGTGGATGGATGATCAGGGCGAGAGGGGCGTTGGGGTCTTCAGAATGATGGTAATGGCCTTCGAGCCGCCCATCCGGGCCGGCAAACATGACTTCAGGCATGTGTCTCTCATTTCTTTGTCCACCCCGTTGCCTGCTGAAGGCCCAGAGCGGTTATGCGAACCGATAACGCCCGGGTCCCTGTCCGGGCCCGGGCATGATTTTACGCCCCGGGCAGAAGGCACGGCCCCAGTCCGGGAAGAACATACCGGCGTTGTATATCGGTTCCATCCTCGTGATTTCTACCAAAATCGACTCTTCTGCGCTGGTTTTTTCAAAATGGTAAAGAAGATTGTATCTATCATCCTGTTTGGGCAGGGTTTGTCATGGGGCTTGCGGGAAAGGCACTGTCCCGGATGTGCATGAGCGGAGCAGAAGGTTTTTTTCATGGTTCAGGATACAGCTGTGCAGCAGGGCCCTGTCTATCTCGATGCCAATGCAACCGAACCCCTGCGGCCTGCTGCACGGGCTGCCATGCTGGCCGGGCTGGAGCAGACAGGGAATCCGTCTTCTGTCCATGCCGCAGGACGCAGGGCCCGCATCATGCTGGAAGAAGCCCGCCAGACGATGGCCTCCGCTTTTGGCAGGGAGGCTGACTGCTGTGTGTTCACGTCAGGGGGAACGGAGGCGGATACGCTTGCCCTGCATGGCTTTGGTCGGGCGGAAGGCCGTGCCATTCTCATTGGTGCCACCGAGCATGATGCCATCCGCAAAGCTGCCCCGGAGGCGTCCCTCATTCCGGTTGACGGGCAGGGGGTGATCGACTGCATGGCGCTGGAGGAGATGCTGGCAGCCCATACTCCCGGAACAGGTGATCGGCCGGGGCCGCTGGTCTGCATCATGGCGGCGAATAATGAGACGGGGGTATACGCTCCCCTGCGGGATGTAGCCTCTCTCTGTCGCCAGCATGGTGCCTTTCTGCATGTCGATGCCGTACAGGCTGCAGGCCGGATGCAGGAGCGGGACGAGTTCTCACTGGCTCTGAAAGACGGGTCCCTGGCGGGGGCCAGTCTGGCCCTGTCCGCCCACAAGATGGGTGGTCCCAAGGGGGCCGGTGCCCTGCTGCTGCCGGAGGACAGGCCCCTGGCTCCCCTGCTGCCCGGTGGCGGGCAGGAACGGGGACGGCGGGGTGGCACACCGGCCCTTGCATCCCACATGGGTATGGCCGCCGCCCTTGAGGAGAGCCGGAAGCAGGACTGGACCCTCCTGGAGGCGCTGCGGGATGAGCTGGAGGGTGTCATGGTGCAGGCTGGAGCCCTCATCATGGGGCATGGTGTGGCCCGGCTGTCCAATACCATCAGTGCGGTCCTGCCCGGTGTGGCGGCCCAGATGCAGCTCATGGCGCTGGATATCGAGGGATATTGCGTTTCAGCCGGTTCGGCCTGTTCATCCGGCAAGGTGGCCCGATCCCATGTGCTGGAGGCCATGGGGCAGGGGGAGGCAGCCGGGCAGGCCATTCGTGTCTCGCTGCCGTGGAATGCCGAAGCTGGAGCTGTCAGGGCATTTGGGCAGGTTTATGCTCTCATGGCCCAGCGTTTTGCCGGACGTGGCCTTTTAAAACGCAGCTCTCTCCAGGGAGGTGGCCGTGCAACCTGAAGCTGATGTGATCTATCTGGATTACCTTGCTACGACTCCGTGTGATCCAGCCGTGCTGGAGACCATGCTGCCATGGTTCACACAGTATCCCGCCAACGCAGGGAGCCTGCATCTGCCGGGGCAGAAGGCCAATGCGGCCGTGGAGCAGGCCCGGGAGGAGCTTGCCGGGGCTCTCGCCGTCAGCCCGCAGGAGCTGATCTGGACCTCCGGGGCAACGGAGGCCAATAATCTGGCCATCAAGGGAGCCGCCCGTTTCCTGAAGGAACAGGGTGATGGGCGACGGCGCCTTGTCACCGTGGCAACGGAGCATAAATGTGTGCTGGAAGCTGTACGGTCACTGGAGGGCGAGGGGTTTGAGCCTGTCATCCTGCCGGTGGAGCCGGATGGCCGCCTGTCACCGGATCGTCTGGCAGAGGCCCTGAAGACACCCGCGCTGCTGGTCAGCATCATGGCAGCGAACAACGAGACAGGTGTGGTGCAGGACCTTGACCGCCTCATGCCGCTGGTGAAGCAGGCCGGCGCCCTGCTGCATGTGGACATGGCCCAGATGTTCGGCAAGCTGCCCTGCACGCTGGAGGGTGTCGATCTCGCTTCATTTTCGGCACACAAGATATATGGTCCCAAAGGCGTGGGAGCGCTGTATGTCCGGCGGCGGCCCCGTGTGCGGCTGCTACCTTTGTTTTCAGGCGGCGGGCAGGAGCGCAGCCTGCGTTCTGGCACGTTGCCGGTCCCGCTGATCATCGGCATGGGGAAGGCTGCCCGGCTGGCCGTGGAGAGCGGGAAGGAGGAGGCT
Source organism: Parasaccharibacter apium (assembly GCF_002917995.1). Lineage (NCBI taxonomy): Bacteria > Pseudomonadati > Pseudomonadota > Alphaproteobacteria > Acetobacterales > Acetobacteraceae > Parasaccharibacter > Parasaccharibacter apium. The sequence goes on along the minus strand of NZ_LMYH01000005.1, from coordinate 21,517 downwards.
GACCGTCTTGCGGGCTTGCGGGAGAGGCTGTGGCAGGGTATGCGGCAGCTGTTCCCGGTGGTGCGTCTCAATGGTGCGCCTGCCCCACGGCTGCCGGGCGTCTTGAATGTGTGCCTGCCCGCCGGGCTGGAGGCCCAGCAGGTCATGGCAGCAGTGCCGGGGGTTGCTTTTTCATCCGGTTCGGCCTGTTCAGCGGCATCTGGGGCACCATCCTATGTCCTCAGGGCAATGGGATTGACAGAGGCGGAGGCACGCAGGAGCTTGCGCCTGTCGGTGGGACGTTTTACCTCGGCAGGTGATGTGGAGTGCGCAGTGGCCCGTTTTGGGCAGGGCCTTGCCGGGAGGTGAGACCGCTGCATGGATACAGGGAGTAGGGACTTATGCCCCGGATGGTTTTTGTTGAGCGTGATGGTAGCCGCCACGAGGTGGAGGCACAGGCAGGTCTCTCCGTGCTGGAGATCGCCCATGAGAATAATATCGACCTTGAAGGGGCCTGCGAAGGCTCGCTCGCCTGTGCGACCTGTCATGTGATCGTGGACCCGGCCTGGGCGGACAAGTTGAAAAGCCCGACTGATGATGAGGAAGACATGCTCGACCTCGCTTTCGGGCTGGAGAAGACATCCCGTCTGGGTTGCCAGATCGTCATGACGGAAGAGCTGGACGGTCTTGTCGTCCATCTTCCCAAGGCTGGCTGAGGTTTCCAGTCATGCGCATCCTTGTGGCCATGTCTGGTGGGGTGGACAGTTCCGTGGTGGCAGCCCTGCTGAAGCGGCAGGGCCATGAGGTCATCGGAGCAACCCTCCAGCTTTACGACCATAGCGGTCCGGCAAAGCCTGGGGCCTGCTGTGCTGGACGGGACATCATGGATGCCCGCATGGTCGCCGAGCGTATCGGCTTTCCCCATTACGTCATCGATGCGGAGAGCCGCTTCCGGGAAAGTGTGATCGAGAGTTTTGCCGATTCCTACGCTCGGGGGGAGACCCCCGTTCCCTGTGTGGCCTGCAATCAGGGGGTTAAATTCACGGACCTCCTGAACATGGCCCGGGACCTCGGCTGTGAGGCCATGGCAACCGGTCATTACGTACGTCGGCTGGAAGGCCCGGCAGGTGTGGAGATGCACCGCCCGGTGGACCGGGACCGGGACCAGAGCTGGTTCCTGTTTGCCACGACCCGTGAGCAGCTGGAGTTCCTGCGCTTCCCGCTGGGCGAGATGCCCGACAAGGCCCATGTGCGTGCTCTGGCGGAGGAGCTGGGGCTGGATGTGGCCACCAAGCGGGACAGCCAGGATATCTGCTTTGTCACGAACGGCTCCTATGCCGGGCTGGTGGAGAAGATGCGGCCGGAGATTGAAGGGCCGGGTGACATTGTGGCTGAAGACGGGACCGTGCTGGGCCGTCATGAGGGCATTGCCCGTTATACGGTTGGCCAGAGCCGTCGTCTGGGGGATATTCATACGGGGACGGGGGAGCGCCAGATGGTCACGGCCATTGATGTGCCCTCCCGCCGCATCATTGTTGGCCCCCGCCGGAAGGTGACCAGTGATGAAGGCCGCCGGACCGTTCGCCTGCGGGATATGAACTGGTTGATTGACGCCCCGGCAGAGGGTGTGCGCTGTGGTGTACAGCTGCGGGCACGGGAAGGGCTGCGGCAGGCCCTGGTGCGGCCCCTGGAGGGGAACCGGGCCGAGGTGCAGCTGGATGAACCCGCCCTGCCAGCCCCTGGTCAGGCCTGCGTGATGTATGAGGGTGACCGTGTTCTGGGGGGTGGTTTCATCCTTGCCTGAGGGGATGAAACACACTGTTTCCCCAAGCCTTCACACAATATTTATCCAGCCCTTCGGGAGGGTTGTTCCGTCTTGCAGGGGCGGTCGATTGAAGCGGAGGGACGGACATTCCTTGCCGTGCTGCCTTTCTGGCATTCGGAAACGTTTCGTAACCCGAATATAATTTGTGCGAATCGCATTTTTGGATATGGACAACACCCCATGTTTCATGGTCTGGCTGGAGATAGAGAAGTTCCTTCTCCTCTAACAACAGGAAGTGGTTGTCACGCGATCAGCTTGAAGGTTTGCTATGGCTTATTTTGCACGTCATTTTGGTTCATTGCCGGAACGTTCTGCTCTGCGGAAGGCCATCGCCGAGAAGATCCGGTATCCAGAGCAGGAGTGTGTGGAAGCGCTTCTTCCCGCCGCTGAACTGAAACCTGACGAGGAGATCGTGGCTGGCAAGGTGGCCCTTGCTCTGGCCCGCAATCTGCGTGATCACCGTCGGCCCGGTCTGGTTGAGACGCTGGTGCAGGAATTCAGCCTTGGTTCCGCCGAAGGTGTGGCACTGATGAGCATGGCCGAGGCCCTGCTGCGTACTCCTGACCACGCAACCCGGGATGCTCTGATCCGGGATCAGGTTAGTGTCGGTGACTGGCTGTCCCATATGGGGCGTGACAGTGGGCTGATCATCAATGCTGCCTCTTGGGGGCTTGATGTCACGAGCCGTCTTGTATCCCCCAAAAAGCGCATGGGGGCAATTCATGACCTGCTGCGCAAACGGGGTGAGCCGGTTGTCCGCAAAGCCGTGCAGTTTGCCATGCAGATGATGGGCCAGCAGTTCGTGCTGGGCCAGACCATCGAGGGGGCGCTGAAGGATTCCCACAAGCGGCAGGCCCAGGGCTTCAACTACTCTTACGACATGCTGGGTGAGGCAGCGCTGGACCGTAACGATGCCGAGAGGTATCAGGCCTCCTACCATGCCGCTCTGGAGGCGATCGGCTCCATGGCCAGGGGCAACACGGTTTATGAGCGCCCCGGCCTGTCCATCAAGCTGTCTGCCCTGCATCCTCGCTACGAGCGTGCCAAGCGTGAGCGTGTAATGGGTGAGCTGCTGCCGACGGTCAAGGCACTGGCCGTACGTGCCAAGCATTATAATCTCGGCCTGAACATTGACGCTGAAGAAAGCGAACGTCTGGATCTGTCCCTGGATATTCTGGACGCACTCTGCCGTGACCCGGAGCTGGCCGACTGGGATGGCATCGGTTTTGTTGTGCAGGCCTATGGCCGCCGTGCCGCTGCCGTATTGGATTACATCATCGCTCTTGGCCGTGAGACGCACCATCGCATCATGGTCCGCCTCGTCAAGGGGGCCTATTGGGATACCGAGCTGAAAAAGGCCCAGATTGATGGTGTGCCGGATTTCCCGGTTTTCACCCGCAAATGTCATACGGATGTCAGCTATATCGCCTGTGCCCGCAAGCTGCTGGCCGCTGGTGATGCCGTTTTCCCCCAGTTTGCCACGCATAACGCCCGCACGGTGGCGTCCATCTACGCCATGGCTGGCCGGGACTTCCACGAGGGGCAGTACGAGTTCCAGTGCCTGCATGGCATGGGCGAGGCTCTTTATGAAAGCGTCGTAGGGCAGAAACATCTGGGTCGCCCCTGTCGCATTTATGCCCCGGTCGGAACCTATGACACGCTGCTGGCCTATCTGGTCCGCCGCCTGCTGGAGAATGGAGCCAATTCGTCCTTTATCAATCTTCTGGGAGATTCGAAGATTTCCCTGGAGAAGCTGGTGTAGGACCCGGTCAAGACAACCCGGTCCTACACTCCGGTTGGGGCCCCTCATGCTGAGATCAGCAAGCCGCTCGACATGTTTGAGCCTGACCGCCACAATTCGAAGGGCATGGACCTGAATGATGATCTCGTTCTGGCCCGCCTTGGAAAGGGGCTTGAGGGACTGCCGGAGCATTATGAGGCGGCTCCGCTGGTTCCGGGCCTTGGCAAGGCCGAACGCCCTGTCCACCCGGTGACGAACCCGGCGGAGCGGAGTGACCAGGTCGGGACAGTGACATTCGCCGTGCCAGAGGATGTCACTCGTGCTGTGGATGTTGCTGAGGGAGCTTTCGAGGAGTGGGCAGCCCGGTCCCCTGATGACCGTGGCGCCATTCTTGAGCGTGCGGCCGACCTGCTTGAGGAGCGCTACATCGCCTATATGGGGCTGGCTGTCCGGGAGGCTGGCAAGTCCTATCCCAATGCCGTAGCTGAGGTACGGGAAGCGATCGACTTTCTCCGGTATTATGGCGGGACGGTCCGGCGTGAGTTCAGCAGCAAGACCCACCTCCCATTGGGGACAGTTGTCTGCATCAGCCCCTGGAACTTCCCGCTGGCCATTTTCCTTGGGCAGGTCTCTGCCGCTCTGGCAGCTGGTAATACCGTTCTGGCCAAACCGGCAGAAGAAACGCCGCTGATCGCCATGGAGGCCGTCAAACTTCTGCATGAGGCTGGCGTGCCGGAAGAGGTCCTGCAACTCCTGCCGGGTGAGGGTGATGTCGGTGCTGCCATGGTGGCGGACAAGCGCATCGCTGGTGTGCTCTTTACCGGTTCCACGGTTGTGGCGCAGATCATTGCCCGCCAGCTGACTGGCCGTCTCGGGCGCAATGGGCAGCCTGTGCCGCTCGTGGCGGAGACGGGTGGCCTGAACGCCATGGTGGTTGATTCTTCGGCCCTGCCAGAACAGGTGGTGAAGGACATCGTTGCCTCCGCTTTCGACAGTGCCGGCCAGCGCTGTTCCGCCCTGCGTGTTCTCTGCGTGCAGGACGATGCAGCCGATCGCATCATTTCCCTCCTGAAGGGCGCCATGGAAGAACTGCGGATCGGCATCCCGGCCAAGCTGGCCACGGATGTCGGGCCGGTCATCAGTGAAGTGGCCCGCAAGGGAATTGTCGATCACATTGAGGCGCTGCGTGGCCGTAACCATCCGGTCTTCCAGGCGCCGGTCGTGAAGGACGAAACGGCTGACGGCACCTTTGTTCCGCCGACACTGATCGAGGTCAATGCGATCGCTGATGTGGGGGGTGAAATCTTTGGCCCGGTGCTGCATGTGCTGCGTTACCAGCGTGAAGAGCTGGAGGCCCTGATCACCCGTAGCAATGCGGGCGGCTATGGGCTGACCTTCGGCGTGCATAGCCGTGTTCCGTCCCGGATCGACTATCTGGTCGAGCGTGTCGAGGCTGGGAACATCTACGTCAACCGCAACATTGTCGGGGCGATTGTCGGTGTCCAGCCGTTTGGTGGTCATGGCCTCTCAGGGACTGGCCCCAAGGCAGGTGGTCCTCTGGCCCTGCGTCGGCAGCTCGCCCATGCGCCCCGTACGCTGCTGGCCAAACCGGACGCCATGCCTGCCATGGCACGGTCCTGGCTGTTGTGGCTGGGAACGGATGACCGTGAGCTGGTCCGTGAGGTGACGCCATGGATGGATCATGGCCTGCTGGATTGCCGTCTGGAGCTTCCTTCTCCTGTAGGTGAGCGGAATACGTACAGGCTTGAGCCCCGTGGCCGTGTGCTGGTTGTGGCAGAGACACCTACCGGCCTGAAGCGTATGATCAGCTATGCGATCAGCTGCGGGAATGAGGTCGTGGCGCTGGCTGCTCCTGCGGTCATTGCCTCTCTGGATACGCTGCCTGATGTTCTGCGGGAGGTGATCAAGCCAGCAGATTCTCTGGGGGATGTGGAAAAATGTTCCGTCATCCTGACGGAGACCATCAATGAAGGGCTGTGGCAGATCGTTGCAGACCATCTGAAGAACCCGGATGCACCTGTTCCGCTGGTCTATTGGGCTGACAGTGTGACGTTGCAGCCGGAAGCCCTGTTGCAGGAGCGGGTGGTCAGCGTCAATACGGCAGCTGCCGGTGGCAATGCCGAGCTGATGACACTGAGCTGACAGGCTGAAAGGGAGCCGGGCTGACAGGGTCAGCCCGGTGTTCCGGGCATGTTGTGTCTGTAAATGAAAGAACGGGTGGAGGAGCCATGCTCTTCCACCCGTTCTTTCATGTTGGGATATGGAGTCTGCCCCGGGGAGAAGAGCCCTTCAGGTCGGGATCTTCGTTTTGGGCAGCGGCAGGCAGCCATCTGGTGTGGTAGCCCGCAGGAAATTGGCCAGCTCCCGGAAGGATGTTGCCCGTGGGTCGGATGGACGCCAGACGAGGCTGATGGTCCGGCGGGCTTCGCTCTCACTCAGCTCCCGGACTGTCACAAGGCCGTCAAATTCCTGCCGGTTGTTCAGGGCCAGACGGGGAATGAGGGAGAAACCTTCTCCGGCGCCGATCATGTGCCAGAGCATTTCCAGACTGGTGGCCAGACGCTGGTCCTGCGAGCGGAAATTGCTGGGGCAGAGGGAGAGGGCCTGGTCCCGCAGGCAATGTCCGTCTTCCAGCAGCAGCAGGTCCGGCCGAGCCAGGTCGGCAATGGACAGATTCTTCTTGGTGGCCAGCTCATGGTCTTTGGGGAATACCGCCAGGAAAGGTTCCTGAAAGAGCGGTGCATGTTCCAGTGTTTCGGTAGCAGCCGTGGGTGCCATGAAGGCAACATCCAGATCGCCCTGCCGGAGAGCCTGTACCAGATTGGGCGTGGTGTTCTCATTCAGCCTCAGGCCCAGCTGGGGGTACTTCTGGCGCAGGCGGGGCAGAAGGCCGGGGATGTAGTACGGCCCGAGAGTGGGAATGACGCCGATATGCAGGAGGCCGTCCAGCGGTCCTGTATGGGCCCGGGCGACTTCCAGCAGATTGCGGGCTGAGGCCAGCACATCCCGCCCCAGGGCGATGAGGCGCTCACCTTCCGGTGTGGGAGCCACATGCCGACGGGAGCGTTCGAACAGGGTGACATTGAGAAGCTGCTCCAGCTTTCTCACCTGCTCGGACAGCCCCGCCTGACTGACCCCGCAACGCTCAGCTGCACGGGAAAAGTTGCGCAGGTCATCAACTGCGACGACGTACTCGATGTCCCGAAGGGACAGACCGGAAAGAGGAACGTAGGACATAAGGATACCAATAAGCTGAGTTGGAGGCAGGGCCAAGGGAAAAAGACTGGAATCGCATAAGGATTGATAATGATTCTCAATTATACTGATAACAACCCTCAATTAGACGGTTTCAGAGCCGTGGGCTAGAAGGTGAACATGCTTGACATTCCCAAGGTTGGGCTGTCCCTTTGAGGGGACATCCGCAGGCCCTGCGGAAGTCTACAATTCTGAAAGTGAATGAGGAGGTTTCCATGCCTGCTATTGGTTCCGAGATTAAGCCGTTTACCGCCCAGGCTTTCCGTGATGGCAAGTTCCTTCAGGTCTCTGATGCAGACCTGCGTGGCAAGTGGTCCGTCGTGTTCTTCTACCCGGCTGACTTCACCTTTGTCTGCCCGACAGAGCTGGAAGACCTCGCCGAGAACTATGAGACCTTCCAGAAGATGGGTGTCGAGGTCTTCGGTGTCTCCACAGACAAGCACTTCACCCACAAGGCATGGCACGACACGTCCCCGGCCATCGGCAAGGTGCAGTACACCATGATCGGTGACCCGTCTGGCGACATCGCCCGCAACTTCGATGCTCTGCGTGCCGATGGCAGCCACACGGCTGACCGCGCCACGTTCCTGATCGACCCGGAAGGCAAGATCCAGTACATCGAGATCACCTCCGAGGGTGTGGGCCGTAGCGCTGCCGAGCTGCTCGACAAGATCCGTGCTGCCCAGTACATCGCTGCTCACCCGGGTGAAGTCTGCCCGGCCAAGTGGAAAGAGGGTGGCGACACGGCAACCCTGAATCCGTCCCTGGACCTGGTCGGCAAGATCTGATCACGCCCTGAAAACGGGAAGTATGGTGGGGGGCCTCTCCCCACCGTTGAGGGGAGGCGTGCTGCGTTGTGGTGCGCCTCCTTTTTCATGGGGCCGATTCCCCGGTCTGCCAGACCCTGAGCACCAGAGATTCTGGAGAGAGAATTCATGCTGAACGACGAACTCAAAGGCCAGCTGAGAGGGTACCTCCAGCATCTGCGCCACAACATCATTCTTGTTGCCTCCCTTGATGAGGGCGACAAGTCCCGTGAGATGAAAGAATTTCTTAACGAAATTTCCGAACTCTCTGATAAGGTTTCCTATCAGGAAGGTGGCAATGACGTCCGTCGCCCGTCTTTCCTGATCCGTGCCGCAGATTCAGATGTTCAGGTCTGCTTTGCGGGCATCCCGATGGGCCACGAGTTTACGTCTCTGGTACTGGCCCTGCTTCAGGTTGGTGGTCACCCGCCGAAGGTCGAGGCTGAACAGGTTGCGCAGATCAAGGCCCTGAAGGGTGATTTCCATTTCGAGACCTATTTCTCCCTGTCCTGCCACAACTGCCCGGATGTCGTTCAGGCCCTGAACACGCTGAGCGTGCTCAACCCCAACATCCGCCACACGGCCATTGATGGTGCCCTGTTCCAGGATGAGGTGAACGAGCGTGATGTGCGTTCCGTCCCTCAGGTGTTCCTGAACGGTGAGCGTTTCTCCACCGGTCGCATGGAACTGCCGGAGATTCTGGCCAAGATCGATACTGAAGGTGCTGCCAAGGCTTCCGAGAAGCTGAATGACGAGGCTCCGTTCGACACGCTGGTGATCGGGTCCGGTCCGGCTGGCTGTGCCGCCGCCATCTACACGGCCCGCAAGGGTGTCCGCACTGGTCTGCTGGCTGAGCGCTTCGGTGGTCAGGTCATGGATACGGCTGGCATCGAGAACTTCATCTCCGTACCGGAGACCGAAGGTCCGGCCCTTGCCAAGAATCTGGAGCAGCATGTTCGCAGCTATGATGTCCGTGTCATCACGGCACAGCGTGCTGCCAAGCTGATCCCGGCCGAGAAGGAAGGTGGCCTGCACGAGATCGTGCTGGAGAGCGGTGCCCACCTGAAGGCCCGTACCATCATCGTGGCAACAGGTGCCCGCTGGCGTCAGCTGAACGTGCCGGGTGAGGAAGAATACCGCACACGGGGCGTCGCCTACTGCCCGCATTGTGATGGTCCGTTCTTCAAGGGCCGTCCGGTTGCTGTTGCCGGTGGTGGCAACAGTGGCGTGGAAGCCGCCATCGACCTCGCCGGTATCGTGTCCCACGTGACGCTGCTTCAGTATGACCCTGTGCTGACGGCTGATGAGGTCCTTCAGAACAAGGTCCGCAGCCTGCCGAATGTCGATATCGTGGTGAACGCCCGCACGACCGAGATCCGTGGTGATGGCCGCAAGATGACCGGCCTGAGCTGGCAGGATGTCAAGGATGGCAGCGAGCACAGCATCGACGTGGACGGCATCTTCGTCCAGATCGGCCTGCTGCCGAACACGGATTGGTTGAAGGGTGGCATCGAGATGTCCCGCATCGGTGAGATCGGCATTGACGAGCGTTGCCGTACCTCCATCCCCGGCGTGTTTGCTGCCGGTGATGCCACGACGGTGCCGTACAAGCAGATCATCGTGGCGATGGGTGAGGGTGCCAAGGCTGCCCTGTCTGCCTTTGACCACATCATCCGTGTCCCGGCTGCTTCCTGAGGGAACATCTGATAGGCCCGGACTGCTTCTGATGTGGCAGTCTGGGTGACTGGATGAAGAGACCGGCCTGTTTCAGGCCGGTCTTTTTTGTTTATGGGTGAAAAAGGTCCGGCTGGGGCTGGAGGTCCATGAGGCCCAGTGTTGAAAGCTGGCTGTGATGCAGCAGATGGACACCGGTGGCATGGGCCAGCTGCCGGGCCGGGCGGGTATAGCCAGCGTTGGAGACGACAGCTGCATACTGGGCCTGACGGTGCTGCCGGGCTGTGAAAATTTCCTGGACAGCCTTGTTCCCGACCGGCCTGCCATAGAGTTTGCATTGTATGACGAGCCGGACTCCGCTCTGCTCGGCAATGATGTCCATGCCCTGGTCTGCCCCCGGTGGTGTGGTGCGTGCCTGCCATCCGGCCTGACGCAGCAGTCCGGCGCAGAAACGTTCATAATCCAGCGGGTCCATGGTGGCGGTGAACTGCCGTGGTGTGGTGCTGCTCCCGGCGGCGGCTGGGGGAGGAGATGTCCTGTTGTGTTTGAGAAGGATTTTTACCACACGGCTGATGCGGCGGAGGGTCCGCCGCCGCAGGGAGGGCCATATGTCAGCCAGATTTTCCTGCATCAGGCTGGTGAGAAGGATGCTCTGGCAGAAATAGTCCAGCTCCCTGTGCCAGCGTTGTTTGTCCACGACGCCATAATGGTTTTCGGTCAGGCAGGCCTGTTGGCGTTGCGCCAGTGTATGCTGATGCCGGGCAATGAGCTGGCAGAGAAGCTGCCAGGCCTTGCGCCTGCGTCGCACACGATGGCGGTACTGGAGAAACAGGACCAGGAAAAAGCCGAGGAGAAGTGCATCCGCGGGAAGGATGGCAATACCATGCCCGGGCAGGAAGGAGGGTGTTACGCTGCCGTGGTGAAGTGCTGGGGGCAGTGGACCGGAGCGGGGAAAAAAACCACCATCCGGTTGTCCCGCCATGTCCGCCTTCGATCCTGTGCAGGGGAAGCTGGTGCCGACACTCGGAATTGAACCGAGGACCTACTGATTACGAATCAGTTGCTCTACCCCTGAGCTATGTCGGCGTCGGGTTGAGCCTATACAGAAAAATGAGGTGACAGGCAACGGTGTATGTAAAATATTTATGGATAACGGCCTGAAAGGGGTTGCAGACCCCTCTCTGGCGGCGCAAGAGGGGTGGATGTTCAGAAAAGATCATTTTCACAAAGGATTGTGGAGCCAGGGCGGAGCCTGTTCCTTCCTGCGGCATGATGTGGACCAGCCCGCACTCAAGGTAGTGGCCGGGGTGGATGAATGTGATGTCTGTGGTCTCTTCCAGCATGTTCCTCACCTGCGGCCAGGACATGTTCTGAGCTGCGCCCGTTGCGGAAATACCATGGCACGACGGCGCAGGACTTCGGAGATTGGCGGCCCGCTGGTCTTCTGCCTTTCAGCTCTGGCGCTGTATATCGTGCTGCTGGTCAGCCCGCTCATGACGCTCAACATCTACGGGCGGGAGAACATGGTCACCCTCATGAGCGGCCCGCTGGAAATGGCCCGGCAGGGTTATGGGAGCATTGCCATACTGGTGGCTCTGGCCAGCGTGCTCATGCCTGGCATCGTGCTCGTCTGCATGACGCTGATTCTTTATGGGGCGTCCCGGGATGAGATGCCCCGTTGGGTCCGCCCCCTGCTGGCCTGGTATGAAAAGCTGCGCCCGTGGTCCATGGTCGAGGTGTACGTCATTGGCCTGCTCGTGGCCTATACCAAGCTGGTTGATCTGGCCCTGGTCATCCTGCAACCGGGCGTGTACCTGCTCGGGGGGCTGATGGTGATGATGGCAGCCATGGATTCGGCCTTTGATGCCGACATGATATGGAGGCACAGGTCCGTCACCAGGCGCCCTGGTCTGGGCATGTACATGGCGGAGGGGCGTGCCCTGCCGCCGGAGAAGCACATGCTGTCCTGCCATGCCTGTGGACTGGTTTTTGTCGCCCGTGGCCCGGTGGATGATGAGCGTGACATGGGGGATTGCCCCCGTTGTGGGCAGATACTGCGGCGGCGCAAGCGGAACAGCCTTCAGGCGGCCATGTGTTTTCTGGTGGCGGCTTTCATTTTCTACATTCCGGCCAACATGCTGCCGGTCATGGCCTTCGTGAAGGTTGGGCATGGACACCCCAGCACCATCATTTCTGGAGTGATCCAGCTTTGGGAGGCTGGCCTTTACTTTCTGGCTCTGCTGGTGCTTTTTGCCAGCATCACCGTGCCGGTCCTCAAGGTGTTCCTGCTGGCCCTGATGATTGGCTGTGAATGTCGGGGCAGGGCCTCTCACAAGGCGCTGAAGCGTCTGACAGGCCTTTACAAGGTCGTGGTGTTCATTGGTCGCTGGTCGATGATTGACGTGTTCATGATCTCCATTCTGGCGGCTGTGGTCCGGTTCGGCTTCATGGCGAGCGTGACGGCCGAGCTGGGTGTGGTCTTCTTTGCTCTTGTGGTTGTGTTAACTATTTTTGCCGCAGACCTGTATGATCCCCGGCGTATGTGGGATGCTGCAGGCTATAACCGGCAGGGTCTGGGCCATTCCAGGCAGGGTGGAGAAGAGGATGTGACGGAATTACGGGATATGGAGCCTGAAAAAGCGTGAGAGATGAGCATCTGAAGCGACATTCCGAAGGTGGACATGGGGCAGAGGCCAATGTCCGGCTGCCACGGTTTTCCGTGCTCTGGATCATTCCCATCCTTGCTCTGCTGATTGCCGGCTGGTTGGCCTGGAGGCACTTTGCCACCATGGGGCCGAGCATTGTCGTCTCCTTTGATGCTGCTGATGGCATTGTTCCGGGGCAGACGCAGGTCAAGAACAAGGCGGTGAACCTGGGTGTGGTGCAGGGCGTAGCCCTGAGCCCGGACATGACCCATGCTGATGTGACCATCCAGATGAGTGGCATCGATCCGCGGACGCTCAATGAGCATACCCGGTTCTGGGTTGTCAGCCCGCGCATCAACGGGGCCAGCATCACGGGGCTGGATACGCTTTTTTCTGGTGCCTATATCGCCATGGATCCGGGCAAACCGGAGGGAGGCCATTACCAGACCCACTTTAAGGGGCTGGAAGCGCCTCCCGGTATCCGCTCGGACAAACCGGGCAGCACATATTGGCTGGTTTCGTCCACCCTGGAATCCCTCGGGGCCGGGGCTCCCATTTTCTACCGGGACGTACAGGTGGGGGAAATCCTTGGTTATACCATGCCGCCTGGTGGAGAGGGGCCTCTTTTGATCAAGGCCTTCGTGAAGGCTCCCTATGATCGTTATCTGAGGGCTGACAGCCGGTTCTGGAATGTATCGGGGATGCAGATAGGCTTTGGAGCTGGGGGCATGAATATTCGCCTCCAGTCATTCCAGGCTCTTCTTTCCGGTGGGGTGGCGTTTGGTCGTCCTGACAGTGCACAGACTGAGGATACGCCGCCTGCGGTGGCCAATTCCGTTTTCCATCTCTACAAGACAAAGGAGGATGCGGATAATGCCCGTTATCGTCACAAGGTCCCTGTTCTGACCTATGTCGATACAGCTGTGGCTGGCCTGACGGAAGGCAGCAAGGTGACGATGTTCGGTCTTCAGGTCGGACAGGTGACAGGTGTGCATCTGGAGTTGGGAGGTAATAAACGTGGTCACGTTCCCCGTGTCCGGGTGGAGATGCAGCTTGAACCTGAGCGTGTGATTGCTGATGATGAGCAGGATTCCGCCCGGAAGAGCGATCTGCTGGGCAGTTTTGTGGCCGAAGGGATGCGTGCATCTGTCCAGAATGTCAGTTTTCTGACAGGGGAGGCCATGATTGCCCTGTCTTTTGCGCCTGACAAGACGCATGAAGGGCAGCAGATAACGTTTGAGAATGGTGTAGCCGTGATTCCAAGCCAGCCCGGCGGCATGGACAGCATCCTCCAGTCAGTGTCCACCATCACGGACAAGATTGCGGCCATGCCGCTGACCCAGATCGGTGACCATCTGAATGAGATTCTCGCTCATGGTGATGAACGTCTCAGAAGCCCCGAGGTCACACGGGCCATGGCCGGCCTGAGTGGCTCTCTGGTCTCGCTGAACCATCTGCTGGACCATGCGGATGAGCATCTTCCAGAGCTGATGGTCAATCTGAATGGCACACTGGCGCAGGCCCGTACGATGCTGTCCTCCTATGGGGGCAATCCGGACTTCCGCAGAAATCTTGAAGAGCTGATTGTCCAGCTGACACGGATGTCCCGCTCTTTCCATCTTCTGGCGGACTATCTGGACCATCATCCATCATCTCTCATTACCGGTCGGGGGCCCTGATCCATGAAGCGTTTTTTCCACCCTTCCTTCGTGCGTTCATGTGGGCTGCTGGGAGCTGTCTGCCTGGGAGGTGTTCTGTTGGCCGGGTGTAGCAGTACACCTACGACCTATTATGTTCTGGCACCGCAGACCGGGCCAGTGGCGTCCCCTGTGATACAGGCGGCCCTGCCACAGGCCATTGAGGTGCTTACCCCATCCATCACCTCCCGGCTGGATCGGGATGGTCTTTTGAGGGTGATGCAGGATGCCCAGGATCATATGGTGCCTGCTGCTGCTTGGAGTGAGCCGCTCGGCGAGATGCTTGGTCATGCCCTGGCAGCCAACCTGAGGCAGCGCCTGCCCGGTCATGTGCTGTTTTCCCAGAATGATTCTGTAGCCGTGACGGCTGGAGCCTATCTGGAGCTGAGCCTGTCCCGGTTCGAGCAGGATGTATCTGGTCATGCTGTCATTACTGGTGTGCTGTCTGCCCACAGGGCAGGGGCGCCAGATTCACAGGCTCGTGCAGTGAATGTGCAGTGGGTATCTCCGCAGCCTGTCGGAACGAAGCCAGCCGACATGGTACGGGTTCTGGCGGAAGGTGTGGGAGTACTGTCCGACCAGGCCATCCAGCTTCTGTATTCGCTACCGACACTGCCGGTCCATGAGGAGGGCTCCAGCCTGTAACGGAACAGGGCTTCTGCCTGATGGGGAAACCCTGTACGGCCTCTGGAAGGCTGTACGGGGTTTTTTCATGCCTTCATGAATGAGAAGGGGAAGCCATAAAAAAACCACCCGCTTCAGACCATGAAGGGGTGGTTTCTTTGGAAAGGAACGAAGGCCCTTCCTTCAGAGTTTTTCGACCTGATTGTAGTCCAGATCCACCGGTGTGGAGCGGCCAAAGATGGAGACGCTGACCTTGAGGCGCTGGTTCTCCGTATCGACTTCTTCGACACTGCCATTGAAGGATGTGAAAGGCCCATCGGAAACCCGCACCTGCTCGCCAATCTCGAAAGACAAGCTGGAGCGGGGACGCTCGACACCTTCCTGAGCCTGCTGGAGAATCCGCTTGGCTTCAGCATTGCTGATGGGCGTTGGCTGGTTGTTGCGTGTACCCAGAAAGCCCGTCACTTTCGGTGTGTCCTTGACGAGATGCCAGGCACGGTCCGTCAGTTCCATTTTGACCAGAACATAACCGGGGAAGAATTTGCGTTCCGTGTTCACCTTGCGGCCACGACGGACCTCGGTCACTTCCTCGGACGGTACCAGAATTTCTTCGAACTGATCGCTCAGCCCCTTCTTTTCGGCCTGTTCACGGATATGATCGGCAATCTTCTTCTCGAAGCCTGAATAGACATGCACAACGTACCAGCGTTTTGCCATGATGCTGCTTTAGCCTCCGATGCCTAAGATTTTGCTGATCCCCAGGCCGATCAGCTGATCGACGACGAAAAAGAAAATACAGGTGGCGACGACCATGGCCAGCACGGCACCTGTTGTAATGATGGTATTGCGACGCGTCGGCCACGTAACACGTCTGGCCTCGGCACACACATCTGAAAAATATCTACGAAGGCTGAATCCTGGGCCTTTCTGGGCCGGAGGCATCTTCGGTGAATTGCCTTTCGGCTTTGTGACCGACACCATTATCCTCAAATCTATCTCGGCCCGAGCCCTGTCACCCGGGTAAGGCAGTCAGGCGGGCAGGGTATGACGTGGCAGGGGTGGAGGGTCTCGAACCCCCAACCTCCGGTTTTGGAGACCGGCGCTCTAGCCAATTGAGCTACACCCCTTCAGGGTCGAATCGACCTGCGACCGTCCGCCCCTCAGGGCTTGACGATGGGCAGGAAAAGATAACGACAGGCCCATAAAGTCAAGCACTATCTCTAAGAAAATGAAAAAACCTTTCACATCTGCAGGGTGGGGTGAATCCCCCCTTGTCTTGCTCTGGGAGAGCGGTTATATCTCCAGCCCGAAACAGAGCGGGCGTAGCATAATGGCTAATGCAGTAGCCTTCCAAGCTTCTGATGAGGGTTCGATTCCCTTCGCCCGCTCCAGTCTCCTGAAAAATTGACACTCTGCGCATGGGCCTCGCCATCTATCCATCTAGTAAATGGATGGAACGGGGGCTGCTTGGTGCTGGAGTCCGCGGGCATTGCATCCCTGCTATGCTGGCCGGTTCCACCGGTGTTGTGGGCCGTGGCCCGGTTGGTCCTCTGGTTGCGCTGGAGGGCTCCGCCGTGTTAGTGGACATGGACGAAACACTGGCCGGGTTCCGGCTCTGGGACGCCGTGCTGTCACGCAGCATGTTCCGGGGCATGCCGGTTGGGTTGTGCCGGGAAACCGGTCGTGAAAGCAGAACCTCATGAAGACGGAATGAACCCGTGACGGTTGCACAGGAAAAGCAGATCAGGGCGCCAGGCGAAGTGGCGCAGCGTTATGCCCGGGCCTTTGAGGACTATCTCTCGGACAGCAAACAGGACAAGGCCACCGTGCTGGAGCAGGTGCGGGCGCTGCGAAAGGCCATCGCCCAGCTGCCGGACCTGCGTACCGCTCTGGCGGATCCCCGGCTCGACATCAGCCAGACGGAAAAACTGGTGAAAGCCCTTGGCTCCGCTCTCGGGCTTGGTGAGGCCCTGCAGCGGTTTGTTGGCTTCATTGCCCATCAGCGCCGTCTGTCTGGCCTGGATGAAATCCTGTCAGCCGTTCTTCTTCTGGACGCCCGCCAGCGTGGCGAGGTGCGTGTGGAAGTGACGACTGCCCGTCCAATGGAAGATGGGCAGCGTGAAAGCCTCCGTGCCAGCCTCCAGCAGGCCGGGTATGCCAATATTGCCATGACTGAACATGTTGATCAAACCCTGCTTGGGGGTATGGTTGTGCGTGTTGGTTCAGTTCTTTTTGATACATCGATCGCCGGGCGTCTGGCCCGTCTGCAGAACGCCATGAAGGGAGCCGCGTGATGGAGATCCGTCCCGCCGAGATTTCAGAAATTCTCAAGCAGCAGATCGCGTCCTTTGATCAGCCTGCCGCTGTTTCAGAGACAGGGACCGTTCTGTCCATTGGGGATGGGATTGCCCGCGTTTATGGTCTGACCAATGTTCAGGCCGGTGAAATGGTCGAGTTCGAGGGGAGTGGCGTGCGTGGCATGGCTCTCAACCTCGAGAGCGACAGCGTTGGTGTCGTCATTTTCGGTGAGGGTGACCTCATCAGCGAAGGTGATACCGTGCTGCGCACCGGCAAGGTTGTGGAAGTTCCCGTCGGCAAGGGGCTTCTGGGGCGTGTCGTGGATGCTCTGGGCAACCCGATTGATGGCCGTGGTCCGCTGGAGAATGTCGAATATCGTCGTGCTGATGTCCGGGCTCCGGGTATCATGCCCCGTCAGTCCGTCAGTGAGCCGATGCAGACCGGCATCAAGGCCATTGATGCCCTCGTGCCGATCGGGCGCGGGCAGCGTGAGCTGGTGATTGGTGACCGTCAGACAGGTAAGACCGCCATTCTGATCGACACCATCGTGGCCCAGAAGGGTGTCAATGCCGAGGGTGACCCGAAGAAGTCCCTGTACTGCATCTATGTTGCTGTCGGGCAGAAGCGGTCCACGGTGGCCAACCTTGTGCGCAAGCTGACAGAAGCTGGTGCGATGGATTACTCCATCGTCGTGGCTGCCACGGCCTCCGATGCTGCCCCGATGCAGTATCTGGCTCCTTATTCTGCTTCTGCCATGGGTGAGTATTTCCGGGATAACGGGATGCACTCCCTGCTCTGTTATGATGACCTCTCCAAGCAGGCTGTGGCCTATCGCCAGATGTCCCTGCTGCTGCGCCGTCCGCCGGGGCGTGAGGCTTTCCCGGGTGACGTGTTCTACCTGCACTCCCGCCTGCTGGAGCGCTCCGCCAAGATGTCCGAAGAGTTCGGTGCCGGGTCCATGACGGCCCTGCCGGTGATCGAGACACAGGCTGGTGACACGTCCGCCTACATTCCGACCAACGTTATTTCCATTACGGATGGTCAGATCTTCCTTGAAACTGACCTGTTCTACAAGGGTATTCGCCCGGCCGTGAACGTGGGTGGGTCCGTGTCCCGCGTGGGGTCGGCTGCGCAGATCAAGGCCATGAAGCAGGTTGCCGGTACCATCAAGCTGGAGCTGGCCCAGTATCGTGAGATGGCTTCCTTTGCCCAGTTTGCCTCTGACCTTGATCCGGCAACACGCCGTCAGCTGGATCGTGGTGCCCGCCTTGTGGAGCTGCTGAAGCAGCCGGAAACCTCCCCGCTGGCTGTTGAGGAGCAGGTGGCTGTTCTGTACGCTGGAACCCGTGGCTATCTGGATTCCGTGGCAGTCAACCAGGTGACGTCCTATGAGGCTGCTCTCTTGGAGGAGCTGCGCAACGGTGGCAAGAGTGTTCTGGCCAGGATCCGTACCGAGCAGAAGCTGACACCGGAGATCGAGGGTGAGCTCAAGTCCCTGCTTGAGGCCTTCAGCAAACGTTTTTCAGCCTGAGGGTTGTAGCTCATGCCTTCATTGAAAGAACTGCGCGGAAGGATTGCGGGGGTCAAATCGACCCGCAAGATCACGAGCGCAATGAAAATGGTCGCTGCCTCAAAGCTGAGGCGCGCCCAGAATCAGGCCGAGGCAGCCCGCCCCTATGCTGATACCATGCGGCGTATGATGAGCGAGCTGGCAGCGGCATCGCAGGGGATGGACCCTTCCACCCTGCCGCCGCTTCTGGCTGGCACGGGACGGGACAATGTGCATCTTCTCATTGTTCTGACGTCCGATCGTGGACTGGCCGGTGGCTTCAATGCCAACATCATCCGTGCTGCCCGTCAGCAGATCGAGGACCTTCTGGCGCAGGGTCGTACCGTGCGTCTGCTGCCCGTTGGCCGCAAGGGCGCTGAGATCTTCAGGCGCTATTATCCGGACATGGTTGTGGATTCGCTCCACAACAAGGCGGGGACCCAGCAGGATGCTTATGCCCTTGCCCAGGATCTGGCGAAACGTGTTGCCGATCTGGTCGAGGGTGGGGAGATTGATGCCTGCACCCTGATGCGCAACCGCTTTGTCAATGCGATGACCCAGACGCCACAGGCCCTTGGTCTTGTTCCTCTGCCTGTTGCGGAGAATGACAATGCCGGGGAGAAGAGGACAGACGGCGCTGTCTACGAGTTTGAGCCTGATGAAGGCCACCTTCTTGCACAGCTTCTGCCACGCAATCTGCTTGTGCAGTTTTATGCTGCCGTGCTGGAGAGCGCTGCCGGTGAGCAGGGTGCCCGTATGACGGCCATGGATAATGCCAGCCGCAATGCGAGCAAGGCCATCGAGCGTCTGTCGCTCCGGTATAACCGGACACGTCAGGCCAATATTACTAACGAGCTGATCGAAATCATTTCCGGCGCAGAAGCCGTCTGAGATCATGCAGGAGAGAAATCTGATGTCTGAGGAACTCAACCGCTCTGCTGAAAATGCCGGTGTTGGTGTTGGACGGATCACCCAGATTCGTGGCCCGGTGGTGGATGTCCAGTTTACGGACAAGCTGCCGCATATTCTGAATGCCCTTCATGTCATGAATGGTGATCAGACGGTCGTGCTGGAAGTTGCGCAGGAAATTGGTGAGCGTCAGGTCCGTTGCATCGCCATGGAAGGGACTGATGGTCTCGTTCGTGGTGCTGAGGTGACCGATACGGGCAGCCAGATCACCGTGCCGGTTGGTCCGGCTACTCTGGGCCGCATCATCAATGTCATTGGTGAGCCGGTCGATGAGAAGGGGCCGATCAAGACGGAAACCCGCTTCCCGATCCACCGCCCCGCTCCCTCCTTTGAGGAACAGGCTGCCAATACCGAGATTCTGGTGACAGGTATCAAGGTGATCGACCTTCTCTGCCCGTATCTGAAGGGTGGTAAGATTGGTCTGTTTGGTGGTGCCGGCGTGGGTAAGACCGTCATCATTCAGGAGCTCATCAACAACATCGCCAAGGCGCATGGTGGTGTGTCCGTGTTTGCCGGTGTGGGTGAGCGTACCCGCGAAGGAAATGACCTGTATTACGAAATGCAGGGTGCCGGTGTTATCAAGATTGATGAGAACGGCCATACTGACGGGTCCAAGGTGGCACTGGTCTATGGCCAGATGAACGAGCCGCCGGGTGCCCGTGCCCGTGTGGCCCTGACGGGTCTCTCCGTGGCCGAGTACTTCCGTGATGTGGAAGGTCAGGACGTCCTCTTCTTCGTGGACAACATCTTCCGCTTCACGCAGGCCGGTTCCGAGGTCTCCGCTCTTCTGGGTCGTATCCCGTCTGCTGTGGGCTATCAGCCGACACTGGCAACGGAGATGGGTGCCCTTCAGGAGCGTATTACCTCCACGAAGAAAGGGTCCATCACCTCCGTTCAGGCCGTGTACGTGCCAGCCGATGACCTTACCGATCCGGCTCCAGCTGCTACCTTCGCTCACCTTGATGCCACGACGGTTCTGAACCGTTCCATCGCTGAGATGGGCATCTATCCGGCTGTGGATCCGCTGGATTCGACCTCCCGCTCTCTGGACCCCAAGATTGTGGGGCAGGAGCATTACGAGGTGGCCCGTGCTGTCCAGAGCACGCTCCAGAACTATAAGGAGCTTCAGGACATCATCGCCATTCTCGGCATGGATGAGCTGTCCGAGGAGGATAAGCTGGTGGTGGGCCGTGCTCGCCGCATCCAGCGTTTCCTGTCGCAGCCTTTCCATGTGGCGGAGGTTTTCACGGGGTCTCCGGGCAAGCTGGTGTCTCTGGAAGATACCGTGCGGTCCTTCAAGGCCGTTGTGAACGGTGAGTGCGATGACCTGCCTGAGGGTGCCTTCTACATGGTTGGCGCCATTGAAGAGGCGCAGGCGAAAGCCGAGAAGATGAAGCAGGAGGGCTGATCCATGCCGCTTCGCACCGAAATCGTCAGCCCGGAAAGACGCTATACGGACCGTGAGGTCGATATGGTTGTTGTTCCGGGTACGGAAGGGGACATTGCGGCCATGCCTGGCCGTGCCCCGTTGCTGTTGCAGCTTCGTGGTGGGGTGATCACTCTCTACAAGGACGACCAGGTTCTGGAGCGCTGCTTCGTCACGGGTGGTTTTGTCGACATGACAGCGGATCACTGCACGATTCTTGCCGATTCGGTGCGGGCGCTTGAAGACCTGTCCATTGATGATGCCAGCCAGACGCTGGATGAGCTGAAGAATCAGTGGACAAGGGTTGGTCCTGATGAGGTTGAGCTTCAGGAAAGCTTGGGACGTCAGATTCAGGCTGCCCGTGCGGAGATTGAGGTTGCTGAAAAGGTGAAGCAGCACGATCTCAAGTCTCTTTGAAGCCTTCTTGGTCTCAGACTGTTTTGGGAAAGCCGGTCTCCTTTCAAAGGGGACCGGCTTTTTCTTTTCCATGTTCGATTCTTTTTGGTGGGGTGATTCGCCGGGGGTTGTGTTTTTGGGGTTGGGTGGCGGTTTTCTGGGGTTTTTTGGGTTTATGTGAAGAAACTTTGAGAAAGTTTCGGGAATCGTGTTGACCGTATGGGGGTGGGTGCGTATAAGCCCATTCACCGGCGGCGCTGGGGCGGGAGTTCTGGGGCGGCTGGGGTGGTCATTGACAAGAGAATATGGGTTATAAAGTAGAGACTGGAAGGGATATGTTGGCGGCGTTTTCGTTGGCGAAGGCTGATGGAAGACGGAAGCTGATGTATCTGACTTTAAGTTTGATGCGTTGAATTAAGCTAGATGTTTTATTCTGTTGGTCTGGATTGAACCTGAGAGTTTGATCCTGGCTCAGAGCGAACGCTGGCGGCATGCTTAACACATGCAAGTCGCACGAACCTTTCGGGGTTAGTGGCGGACGGGTGAGTAACGCGTAGGAACCTATCTGGAGGTGGGGGATAACATCGGGAAACTGGTGCTAATACCGCATGA